>NZ_SDPW01000001.1:1830030-2135035 GCF_004135645.1 Senegalimassilia faecalis | reverse complement strand
CGCGGTGATTCTTGTCCATGTTCGCCTGGATTTTGAACACGAAGCCGGAGAATTCCTTGCGCTGCGGGTCGATTTCCTGGCCGCTCAAGGTGTCAAGGTAGGGGCGCGGCGCGGGGGCCAGGTGCAGGAACTCCTTCAGGAACGGCTCCACGCCGAAGTTCGTGAGCGCCGAGCCGAAGAACACCGGCGACAGCTTGCCCGACAACACGGCGTCAAGGTCGAACTCGTCGGCGGCGCCGTCGAGCAGCTCGATGTCGTCCATCAGGTTGCGGTGGTTTTCCTCGCCGATCAGCTCGTCAAGCGCGGTGTCGCCCAGTTCGGCCTCGATCTCGGCAACCTTTTTCGCCGAGTTGCCGCGGCCTTCGCCGTCGAATGCGATGACGTTGCGCGTTTGGCGGTCGAATACGCCGCGGAACGTGCGGCCGTTGCCGATGGGCCAGTTCATGGGGTACGTGCCGATGCCGAGCACCGTCTCGATCTCTTCCATAAGCTCGAACGGGTCGCGGCTTTCGCGGTCCATCTTGTTCACGAACGTGAAGATGGGGATGTGGCGCAGCGTGCACACCTTGAACAGCTTCTTCGTTTGGGCCTCGACGCCCTTTGCGCCGTCGATGACCATGACGGCGGCGTCGGCGGCCATGAGCGTGCGGTACGTGTCCTCGGAAAAGTCCTGGTGGCCGGGGGTGTCGAGGATGTTAACACAGCAGCCGTCGTGCTCGAACTGCAGCACGGACGACGTGACGGAGATGCCGCGTTCCTTCTCGATGTCCATCCAGTCGGACACGGCGTGTTTCGACGAGGCCTTGCCCTTGACCGAGCCGGCCGTCTGGATGCTGCCTGAGTACAGCAGCAGCTTCTCGGTGAGGGTGGTTTTGCCCGCGTCGGGATGCGAGATGATCGCGAACGTGCGTCGCGACGCGATGTGTTCTGCCAGCGTTGGCATGAAGGTCCTTTCCGCAAACCGGTCGCGCGTCCGGGCGCGGGCGCGCCTGGGGGCGGCCGGTGAATGGTTTCGTGCGTAACTGTGTAAGTATAGCGGTGAACGTGCGCGGCCGGAAGACGGGAACGCAGTTGCATACGGAAAGCGCAAGCAATCGCCGGTTGATAGCGGTGACCGATTGCCCGAGCGAAGAGGCACTAGGTGCGGGGCGCAAACTGCGCGCCCCCGTGAAGGTGTTTTTGCTTGCGGGCTATTGTACCTCGCGCTATGCCTCCCACGAGTCGCCGAAGATTTCGAGGTCTTCTTGCGTCATCTCCTCGAAGCCATCGTCGTCGGCGACCACGCTTTCCAGCCATGCGTCCACGAAGGTTTCGCTTCTGAGGGCTCGCTCGCTTGCCGCAAGCTTGGCGTAGCGCGGGTGCTGCTGAAGCTGATAGGCATCGTCGCAGATGGCGGGGCAGCCGCGCTCGAACAGCCACCAGCGCCGCGCCGGCGTTGCCAGCAGGCTGGCGGCGGGCTTGTTCGCGCGCAGGCTGAAGTAGCGCGCCGTCTCCTCGTCCTGAAACCCCAGGACAAGCTGGTGGTCGCAGTTGCCGATGATCGAGTTCGCCGCAGGCTTGCCGTAGCGCGCCTCAAGCTGGCTGACGGTTTGGCACACCACGGTGCAGCTGATTTCGCGGCTGCGCGTGACGGACAAGACGTTGTCGAAGTTCGCCAGGTTGAGGTTGGCGAAGTCGTCGAGCATGAACCGCACGGGCACGGTCAGGCGCCCATCGGGGATGTTGCGGTCGGCCTTGTCGCACAGGGTCGAGAACGCTTGGCGCACGAAAAGGCTGGTCAGCGGGCGCAAACTGGCGTCCATGTCGTCGATGGTGACGAACAGCGCACAGCGCCGGCGGCCCAGATGGCAGAAATTGACGCGGCGCGAGCTCTCGTAGGTGGCCATGGCGCCTTTGAAGCCGATTGGCAGCAGGTTCGCCGCGATGATGCCCATGATGCTTGCGTGCATGCGCTTGGCCAGGCACGTCGAGCTCGCACGGCGGTGCAACCGTACGGCGTAGCTGTAGGGGTTTTCGCTCTCAAGCTCCTCGAACAGCTTGCCGGCCTGGTTGTCGCAAGCGCGGTCGAACACCCGGATGACCTCGGTCATCGTTTGGTCCTCTTCGGGAATCGCTTCAAGGACATAGGCGATGTAGCTTGCCAGATAGTTCGCTGCGGCAAGTGGCCAGAACGGGTCGGACTCGTGGTCTTCGCGCGGGCACAGCGCGCTGGCGATGGCGAATGAGCTTTCGCTCTCGGGTGCCCAAAAACTATGGGACAGGCGCTCGCTCTTCTGTCAACCCCCGATTTGCTAGGTTTTGGATTTGGCGGCAACGGCCAATGGTCGTCGCTGTGGCTGCTGCTGCTGCGGTTGTCGCTGTGGTTGCTGCGGCCGTTCGCGCACGCTTGCGACAGCGTTCCGCCAAAAGGCGCGCGATGTGCGTAGGTTTGTGTGACGCGCTGCATTAGGGCTTCGTCCGGGCCAAGATCGAGCAGCCGAAACGTGCATGGCGCCCCTGCCTTGGTGGCACTGTGCTCATCAACCTACGCACTTGGCGATACTTCGAAACCTGATTCCCGAATGACCGCCCAACGAAAGGTGCGGCAAGTGCGTAGGTTGAAGCGGCGCTCCGGCCCATTGTCTTGCTCGCTCGAAATTTGACCAGGGAAAACGTGACGGCCGAATCGCCTTGTTAGCTATCGCGTTTACAACCTACGCACTTGGCGAATAATAGGAAATCACTTGGGTTTAAGAGCGTAAGAAAGGCGGCAATCTGCCGCCTTTCTTACGCTCTGCCGGTCATCTTTCAGTCTGTGGCAAAGATGCGATTGGAAAATCTTTACGCACAATAACGGTGACCGAACAAATAATTTGATTACCTGGTGTTACAGCGCTGCGTATTCCTCGTCGGTGACCGGTTCGCACCACTCGTTCGACGTATTTTCGCCCGGGTATTCGAACGCCAGGTGGCTAAACCAGCTGCCCGCCTGCGCGCCATGCCAGTGCTTCACGTTCGCGGGGATCTCCACCACATCGCCGGGGTTAAGCGCCTGCGCGGGCTTGCCCTCTTCCTGATACCAGCCCTGGCCATCAACGCACACCAGCACTTGGCCGCCGCCCTTGTCGGCGTGATGGACGTGCCAGTTGTTGCGGCAGCCCGGCTCGAACGTGACGTTGAAGATGGGCAGGTACGCGTCCGGTGCCGTCACCGGGTTGAGGTAGGACTGCCCGATGAAGTATTGCGCGAAGCTGTCGTTGGGCTTGCCCAGGCCGAAAAAGCCGCCGTGCTGTTCGGCCACGTCGGCTGCCGCGGCGTCGTCCTCGGCGTACACTTCCTTGGCCATGTTGAACGCCGCCCACGCGTTCGGCCAGCCGGCATAAAACGCGATATGCGTGAGGATCTCGGCCATCTCAACTTGCGCCACGCCATTGTTTTTGGCGCTCATCAGGTGATACTTCAGCGAGCTATCCGTGATGCCCTTGCCGATAAGCGCGCTGATGGTAACGATGCTGCGCTCTTTCAGCCCCAGCTTGTCGGTGCGATTCCGCACCTCGCCGAACAGCACGTCGTCGTTGAGGTGCGCAAATTCGGGCGCGAATTGCCCCAGCGCGTCGTGGCCTGCGGTCTGCTTAACCATATGAATGCTCCTTCGCTTGCTTGCTCGTCTTTCGTTGAACGAAATGCACCTTAGAACTTAAAGTATGCTCTAAGTCAAGGTAGTCGCTGTAATCTTTACGGGCATCATGCGTTTTGCGAAGTGCCATGGTTTTCTTGTTGCCCAGCGCTGCCACGCGCTCGCCTTCGGCTGGCCTTACAGGTCCTTGCGCTTATAGATGCGCAGGCTGATAGCGCAGCTGGCGGCAAGGGCAAGCGCGCCGATGGCGGCGATGCCGGCCACCATCAGCCCGGCGTTCGCTTCGATCCAGTCGGCCACCTCGTACATCATGGGCGCATCGAGCACTTGCGACAGCGCCGCAATTCCCAGCCCGATGACCAGCAGAAACGCCAGCGTGGCATAGCGCACGCCCTTCGCGTTGCCGAACTTCACCAGAAACGGTTGCATACAGGCAACAAGTACCAGCACCACGGCGGTCGAACAAATGCACGTGGCTGCAAGCTCGAATGCGGGCATTGGCTCGAACTCGGCGATTGCGGCTGGGCCGATGACGTTGCCGGCCATGCCCAGCACGAACGCCGCCGCGATGGTCGCAGCTGCGAACAGCAGGATTGCCGCGTATCGGCCGACTACGATGTCGCGCCGCGAAAACGGCAGCGCAGCGCGGTAGCGCCCCCAGCCGTTGGCCATGTCGGCATTCATGAACGTGAACATGATCAGCAGCGGTTCCATTGCGCACAGTATCGACATCATCGCGGGCGTTTGCAGCGACCAGCAAAGGAACGCGTAGACGATCACGAATGCCCCCAACGTGGCCAAAAGCGTAGACCACACATAGGCGAATTCCGTTTGCAAAATGGCTTTCATCAGGCATTCCTTTCTCTAATGCAGCTGGCATTCACCGTTGAGAGCGAACTGCAGGTAGTCCTCGATGGTGGCGCGATCGCAGGCGATTTCGGGAAACGCTTGCGCGAAGGCGAACCGGTTCGACACCAGCACGTCGGTGCAGTACGCGCGGCGGATGGCGCGCGGCGTGGAAATGCCGAAGGTGGCGAAGGGGTCGGCGGGTTGGCTGGCGCGATGGTCGTTCGGGCTTGCGGCTGTTGCGTCTACTTGTTTGCTGGCGTGTTCGCCCGAGCCGCTGACTGACAGGCTGGACATGCCGCCGACCTGGGCATTCTCCGACGTTTCGCCTTCTGCAGCATCCAGCTCGGCCCCGGCCTGTCCAACTTCGGCCAGTACGCGCATGACTTCGCACGCTTGCTCGGCGGTGCAGTGTGCCACGCCGGCATCGTCGGTAATCTGCTCGCGCGGCAGGTTGAACGCGATGCGCCCGGCGTCGATGCCCACGACGCGGTCGGCTACGCGCTCAAGATCGCTGGTGATGTGACTGGAAAGCAGCACGCCGCGTTGCCCGTCGCTGGCGAATTCGCGCAGCCGGTCGAGCACGCCATCGCGCGCAATCGGGTCCAAACCGGCGGTTGCCTCGTCGAGTATCAGCAGGTCAGCGCCGTGCGAAAGCGCTACGGCTAGCTGCAGCTTCATGCCCATGCCGCGCGACAGGTCGCGCACTTTCGCTTTCGGCGGGATGTCGAACTCGTCAAGCAAGCTGGCTAAACGCTGCGCGTCCCAGCACGCAAACGCGGGCGCTACGCACGCAATCGCCTGCTTCACCTTCAGCTCGGCGGGGAAGGGGCACGTGTCGAACACGACGCCGATGCGGCCGCGCAACCGCCGCTGCGCCTCGGCGGGCGCAGTGGCCCCGAAAGGCTGGCCGAACAGGCGCACGTGGCCGCTATCAAGGTGCAAAAGCCCCAAGATTGCACGAATCACCGTGGTTTTGCCCGCGCCGTTTGCGCCAACAAAACCAACGATTTCCCCAGGTTGTAAGGCTATGCTCACATCGGCAAGCGCAAAATCGTCGCTGAGACGCCTGCTCGCGCCGCGAACTTCGAAAAGGGTTTCCATGTTTGTTTCCGTCTCTAGTTGTGCGACTCGTCGGCCATAAGGTCGAGCATGCTGTGCAGCTCGTCGCGGGAAACGCCCAGGCGCGCGGCCTCGTCGGCCGCTTTCGCCAGCAGTTCCTCCACGTGGCGCAGGCCCTCTTCGCGCAAAAGCTCGCGGTTGCCCGCCGCCACGAAGCTGCCTTTGCCCTGCACGGTTTCGATGAACCCGAGCGCTTCTAGGTCGGAATACGCGCGCTTCGTCGTGATGACGCTGACGCGTAGCCCGTTTGCAAGCGCCCTGATGGAAGGCAGTTTTTCGCCGCAGGCCAGTTCGCCCGAGAGAATCTGCCCCTTGATTTGCTGCGATATCTGCTCGTAGATGGGCAAGTCGCTGGTGTTCGATAGGATGATGTCCACGCTATCTCCTGTGCTTGCGGCCCCGCTGCGCACGCGGCGCCTCGTGCTGCCCGAGCGTCCTCGCGCGGCACGTGTGTATAACCGGTAAGCACAGTATATATACACTAAGCACAGTTGACAAGAGGTTGCTTGCTTTTGCGGGGCGAATTACATCCACCAGGCCATGGCGGCGGTGCCGGCTGCGATGAGCGCAAGGCCGGCCAGGCCGCGCGGCGTGAGCTTCTCGTGGAACACCAGGAAGGCGAACAGGACGGAAATCAAGATGGACAGCTTGTCAATTTGCACCACAACGCTTACCTGAGCTGCGGCGATGGCGTAGTAGGAGCACAGCCATGACGCGCCAGTGGCCAGGCCCGATAGCGCCAGGAAAAGCCACGATTTCCCGCTTACGCTGCCGATGGCGGAAAGCGGCCCAGCCAGTGCCGCCATGATCCACGCGAACGCCAGCACCACGCACGTGCGCAGCGCCGTGACCACGTCGGAGTCGGTGGTTTTGATGCCGCACTTGGCAAGAATCGATGTGATGCCGGCGAAAAATGCCGAAGCGAATGCTGCCGCAATCCAAGACATAGAGGTAAGCCCCTAAATTACAAGTTGTTCCTGATTGATTGTAGGCGTTTGGCGAAGTGGTGGGCGGAATTCGCTTCGTAAAGACTTCGTAAAGCGCTTGTTGAAGCGTTCGTCCTTGCGCCGTTGGGCCTTGGTGCGCGCTGCTCTGAGCAAAAGGGTCGCGAAGTGCGTAGGTTGAGCGACGTCTTCGTGAATGGCCGTGTGCCACCGAGCAATATGGCCTGGTCGGCTTCTGCTTGGATAGCGCCCTGCGCTAGCTTGCGGCGAGAACCTACGCACTTCGCGAATGATAGTGAATTGCTTGGAATTTCGTGCGCGAATTGGCGATTCTGGAACTGAGATGTGGGGAGGGGCGATTCCGACGCAAAAGGCCCAAGCGGCGTGATTTGCCGTTGGGCCTTTTGCGTGTAGTGGCTGCGGGGTTTGCGTTATCGGTTGTTGGCGAGGTATTCGTTGACGCAGGTGTGGAAGCCTTGCGTGTTGCCGGGGAATGTGAGGGGGCTGACCTGGTCGTTTTCGTTGACAAGCAGCAGGGAGCCATCGCCTATGGGCGTGCCGGCGCTGGTGAGTGACATGGTGTCGCATGCCCAAACGTGGGCCTGCGGGCTGTCTGCCGCCCAAACCCACGGGGCCGTGGCGGTTTCGACGGGCGTGTGCCCGACCAGTTGGCTGATGCCGGGCAGCGGGTCGTCGGCAAGGTCGCGCAGATCGGCCCACAGCGGACCGGGCAGTTCCCATCCGCCGCGCGAGGGCGGGCAGCTGTCGAGCGCGCTCCAGCAGCCTGGATCGGCCAGCATGGCGTTAAGGCGCTCGGCAATGGCGCCCGCGTTCTGTTCGCCCAGGTCACACAGGTAGCGCTTCGCCCATGCGCGGGTGACGCCGGCGTGCGTGCACAGGTGCGACCCAATGGCGCAGGCAAGCTGCGCGTGCAGTCTGTCTTCAAGCAGCGGGCGGATGTCGCGCATAAGCGAGGCGATGGTGCCCGGTCCGCGCCGCCCGCGAATGTAGCAGAAATCGTGGTTGCCCAGCAGTACGTCCACGCGCATGCCTTCGGTGCGGCGGCGCTCCGCCCAGTCCGCGTACTGCTCGAGCGCCTCGCGCGCCTGAAACGGCTGCGCGCCCCAATCGTCGCACGCATCGCCCAAAAACACCACGCGGCCGATTGCGGGCCGTTCGGCCAGCAGCATGTCGATGCGCGGCAACACAAACGGCTGTTTCAAGTGCAAATCTCCAACAACAAGCGTTTCCATGGTGTCTCCTTCTGGTTGTGACGTCAAACGCCAGGCTACCCAAACAGCTTCGCGATCTTTGGCGAATCGTGTGCTACCAGGTAAAACGACACGTTGACCTCGGGGTCTTCGATAGGGATGCTCACGCGGCTGTTTCCGATGTTGCGATAGCGCATGCGGACGGCCACGTCGGTTGTGAAGCACGGCAGCGACGACTGTCGGATGACCTCGGCAAGCGCGAAGTCGTCGCTTTGTACCAAGAGCTTCGAAGCTGTGAGCCTGTTGCGGCATAAGTCGCTCCAAAACCCCAGGTCAGAACCAAGCAAGAAGTTGAACCCGTTCAAGTTGTCAAGCGTTACCGATGTGCGTCCCGCCAGCGCGTGGTCGCGTTTCACGCACACGAACAGCTGCTCGTCCATAAGGTGTCGCACGCGCAATCCCTGGTCATCGGGCCGGTACGGCAGCACCGCGATATCGCACGCGTTGGTGCGCAGCGCCTGTTCGGTTGCCGGCAGGTCGGCCACGATTCAGCATAGGACACCTTTTCATAAGGCTCTGCTGGACCGCCTTTGGCACTTGCTTGGCAAAGGCCGGGGCAGCGTGCGCGCGTGGAAGGGATCGTGCCTCGCTGGCTGCATTTGCACCTCTCGCGTGTTGACTCTGGCTTCGCAGAGCATTTCACATTTCAAAATATGAAACACAGATTGCACACTTCGTAGGTTACAACGTGGGTAGACGAGCGTAAAGTTCCAATCATGCGATGCGCAATCATTTCAACTTACGAAAGGGTTGCGCATGGAATACATCACGCTTAACAACCAGGTGAAGATGCCCATCCTGGGTCTGGGCACGTTCATACTGGAGCCCGACGACGCGCAGACCGCCGTGGAGTGCGCGCTGGCGAACGGCCATGAGCTGATCGACACCGCCAACGCCTACGTGAACGAAAAAGCCGTCGGCCGCGGCATGAAGGCGTCGGGCAAGGCGCGCGAGGAAATTTTCCTGGAAACGAAGCTGTGGCCGTGCTTCTACGAAAGCGACACCGCCGTTGACGAAACGCTTGAGCGCCTGGGCGCCGACTACATCGACCTGATGATTTTGCACCAGCCCGCCGGCGACTTCATCTCCGGCTACCGCAAGCTTGAGGCCGCCTACAAGGCCGGCAAGCTGTGCGCCATCGGCGTGTCGAACTTCAACGAGGCCGAGATTTCCCAGGTCATCGAGCAGTGCGATGTGGTGCCCGCCATCGTGCAGATGGAGTGCCATCCGTATTTCCCGCGCACGGACATGAAGCCGTTTTTGGCCGAGCGCGGCATCGCCGTGCAGTCGTGGTACCCGCTGGGTGGCCGTGGCAACACCGTCATCCTTGACGAGCCCGTCATCGCCGAGCTGGCCGCGAAGTACGGCAAGGCGCCCGCGCAGGTTATCATGCGCTGGCAGGCGCAGGAGGGCAACGTGGTCATCCCGGGTTCGAAGACGCCTGCGCACATTGCCGAGAACATCGACGTGTTCGATTTTGAGTTGACCGATGCGGAAATGGCCCAGGTCAGCGCGCTGGACAAGGGCAAGCCGTTCTACGTGCGCACCGACGAGGCGCTTGCGGGCTTCGCCGCCTGGCATTCGGACGTGGAAGGTCAAAAGTAGGGAAGCGCGTTTTTGCGCGATTCCGGAAATGGGGATAACCCGATGATGTTCAGCTTCGAACGAATATGGCCACTGTTGGGCAAAAAGTCTAGAAGCTGAACGAGACGCAAGGGCAAAAGCCCGGTTCAAATCAGCGTTTGCGCTGTTTGAACCGGGCTTTCTTGTGGTTTGGGCGCTGTGCGATTCAGGAAGTGCGCTTTATCTCCACGATATTCCACACGTGGGGCGCAAAATAGCGCGAAATCCGCTCCTACGATTCAGAATCTCGCATTTTTGCCCAACAGTGGCCACTTTTGCGAATTCCTGAACGTCGCCCCTGCGTTCGCGCCTGCTCTACGAGCGGAACGTCACGCCTTCGGGCAGGTCGTTGGGGTCGAACTCGTCCTCGTCGTCCTGGGCTGGCGTGTCGGAGGCCGCCTCGGCCGGCTGGGGCGCAGCTTCGCGTACTTCGCCGAACGCATCGTCGAACGCGCCGAACGCCGCACGCGGTACGGCGAACGTGATGTGGCCGATGGCTCCGGGGTGCGCGGCAATCCAGGCGCGGAACAGCTCGATCACCACTTCGGCATCGAAGCCCTGCGGGCCCGCGCCGAACGCGCCCACGATAAGCGTTTCGGCCCTGTTAGCTGCGGCGATGCGCAAAAGCGCCTCGATGCGCGCGCCCAGCGCCACCTCAACCTCGCGCTCGCTGCGATGGTTTTCCAGCGCGCGGGCGCGGTTCGGCTCGGGGATGGCCAGCACGTCGGCGTGGCGAATCTCGCCATCGCGCGTGAACGTCACATCGGGCAGGTACAGCGCGCGGTCGGTGAACAGCTGCCCGGATGCAAAACCGCGGTTTGCGTCGTGGTAGGCGCTTTTGCAACCCTGCAAAACCGGGTACAGGTTGCTCTCCGAGCACAAAATCTGCTCGGGCCCGAACGCGCCGTCCTCGTAAGCGCCGCCCGGGCGCGTAAACGAGCACGGGTCAACCAGCACTACCTTGCCATGCGCCGCATGCAGCGCCTTCACGGCGAAATCGCTGGTCACGCTGGTGGTGGTAACGGCACCCTCCTCGACTTCGGGCAGCTCAAGCTCGCGGCCTTCGCCGTCTTCGTAAATCTTTGCGTTCTCGATAGTCTTCGCGGTGTCGCCGGCGAACGCCCCGCGCATGAGCGCAAGGTTCTTCGCCGCGGCGGCGCGCCGCTCGTCACGGGTGGGCATGGTTCCTCCTTCAGGCAGGTGAATGTTCCGCCTTCAATAGTAGCAGTCGGCGAAACCACGGCGCCGAAACTTGCAAAACGTTGCCGCGATTTAACCCGAACGGCTGCAGCCTTCGCGTGCAAGGCGATTTTTGCGCAAAGCGCAAAACCGACTTTCGCCGACGCTTCCCGTTCGCATTGCCGGCGCTCGTACCTTTTGCTCGGTCGTGCCTCCCCGTAGCCTACTGATGAAGGCTGCGGGGAGGTGGGCTTGGCCGCAGCTGCCTTATTCCTGCACCTTCAGCGCCAACGCCAGCGGCACGCGCTTGATGCGGCGCACGTGCAGCAGTGCCACCACCAGGTACGTTGCGAACCCGATGGCCACCACCTCTGCGATGGCGAAAAGCGGCACGAAGATCTCGATGTTGCCCGAGTACGCCAACAGCATGGCACGGAAGATGGCCGTCAGCCCGCCGATGATAAGCGGCTGGCATGCCACCAGCGACACCACCACCGTCAGCGTGATCGACCGCACGTACAGCCGGCTGATTTCCCGGTCGCGGTAGCCGAACACCTTCATGTAGCTGATGGCGCGCGCCGAACGGTCGATGACCGATTTAGTCAGCAAATACATGAACACAAGGAAAATGAACACGGAAAGCCCAACCAGCATGCCGATCATATCGCCCATCATACCTACGAACTGCTCGCCGATGGCGTCCATGTCCGCCGGCGTCAAGTCGCTGGCAAGATAGCGCGCGTCCAGGTCAAGCGGCTGGTCGGACGCGTAGGCGTTGAAGTAGCCCGCGTCGTTGCCGAATAGGCGGTTGAATTCGTCAAGGCTCATATACACCGCCATGTCCGACTTCGAGCCCCACGTGAACCCGTCGCCTTCGAACACCACGTCGTGCGCTTCGTCGGCGTACTTGTCGTACAGGCTGACCGTCTGCCCCTCGGCGAAACCGAACTTGTCGACAAGCCCGCGCCCGAACACCGCGCGCCCGCTGCCCACGCCTATGCCGTCCCAGTAGCGCGAATCGGGCGCCACGCCGTACACGGTGATGCTCTCGGTGCCGTTGCCCGACCCGCGGTCATACTCCAGCGTGTACACGGCGTACTTCTCGGCCTGCTCGATCTTCGCCGCGCCGTTGTCGCGCGTGTTCACGGGGTGCACGTTGTCGCCGTCGACGTCCACATCGGCGGCATCCTGCAGCAGCTCTACGACGTCATCGCGCGATTTTCCTAGGTCAGCGGCAATATCGTCCACGCGCTCGTACAGGCGGTCCTGTGCGGCCGCCGCCGCATCCTGCGCCTGCTGCGCCGTTGCAAGCCCCTCGGCCGTAGGCGTTGCGGCAAGCGCATCGGCGGCCGCCTGCAGCGCATCGCCCGCGCGCGAAAGCTCGTCGGCGGCATCGGCCGCGGCGGAAAGCTTGCCGCCCTCCACGTTCGCCAGCTCGTCGACCGCCGACCACGCGGCGCGCTCGTCGTCGGTGCCCTCAAGCTCAAGCGGTGCTTTCAGCGTGTACTCGTGCTCGGCCACCACGTTGCTGCGCAGGTTTTCCGCGTAGTGCGTCATGGTCGGCAAGATGGCCAGCGAAAACAGCAGCAGCATGCTGGCAAACCCGATGCCGATGAACAGCGTGGCGAAGTTTCCCAGGTTGCGCAAAAACACGCGCAGCCGGAACCGCGCGGTGAACCCCAGCCGCTCGGGCAGCGCAAACCCGCGCTTCACGCCGCCTTTGCTGGTTTCGTGGCGCAAAAACTCCAGCGGCGTGTGGCGCATCTTGCGCACAAGCCCCGCCAGCGTGATGAGCACCAGCACGGCCACGGGCGCCACCGTCGTTTTCGCGAACACGCCCCAGCTCCACGTGGCGTAGTACGGCGGCAGGCTGTAGCTGCTGTAATACAGGTTGCGCATGGGCTCGCTCATCAGCGTGAAGCCCGCCACGTTGCCCACCACGGCGGCGGCCACGCCCACGGCGCACGGCAGCGCCAGGTAGTGCGCTACCAGCTCGCGCCGGCGATAACCGCTGGCCAGAAGCGTGCCGATGATGGCGCTTTCCTCCTCGATGGTGCCCGAGGTCAGCACCACGAACACGAACGCCATGATGGCGATGATGATGTACAAAAGCACGCTCCACATGGTGGAGTCGCCCGACACGTCGTCGGCGGCGTACCCGATGCCCTGGTTCGACGCGGCGTCGGTCAGGTCGTTCACGGTGGCGTCGGCGTCGGCCAACGCGCGCACCATGTCCTTTTCCGCATCCGTGCGCTCGGCCAGCGTCAGGTCGGGGTTGGAAAACGTGAACGAGTACGTGAACGCCGGCTGCTGCCCGCCCGCGCGCAGGGCGGCGAAGCCCTCGTCGGACACTTCGGCCACGCCGAACGTCAGCGTGTTCACCGTGAAGTCGGAGTTGTTCTGGAACAGCGCCTGGTTATCGGGGGTGGTCATGATGCCGCACACGGTGAAGCTGCGCCCGTTGAGCGTGATGGCGTCGCCCACGCGCACATCGTTGTTCTGCGCGAACACTCGGTCGATGGCCACTTCGTCGGCGGCCTCGGGCACGCGCCCCTCGGCGTATGCGGCCAGGTCAACGTCGGTGCGGTGCACGTAAGTTCGCAGCGTGCAGTCGCGCCCGTCGTTGCTTTCGGCGGTGCAATCCGCGTTGATCGACCAGTTGGCGAACACGTCGATGCCGCCTGCGTCCTCGGCCGCGTCGCGCGCGGCGTCAAGCTGGGCGTCGGTGGCTTCGAACGCGGTGGTGAAGCGGCCGTCCTCTACGTGGTAGGTGGCCGGGATGTCGTCGATGATGACGCTGATGGAGTGCGCTGCGGTCAGAAAGCCCGACGTCAGCGCGATGGTCACGGACATCAGCAGGAAGATTCCCAGGTATTTGCCCAGGTTATTCCGCATTTCGCGCGGAAAGCGCTTGCGCAAAGGCGATGCCATGGCAGCCTCCTACCACGTCAGGTCGCGCGCACGCATGCGCTCGGCGTTCGCGACGTTTTCGACCAGCTGCCCGTCGCGCAGGCGCAGCACGCGGTGCGCCATGTGCTTGATGGCGTCGTTGTGCGTGACGATGACGATGGTGCAGCCGAAGTCGCGGTTGACGGTTTCCATAAGCTCGAGGATTTCCTTCGACGTTTGGTAGTCCAGCGCGCCGGTGGGCTCGTCGCACAGCAGCAGGCCGGGGTTCTTCACGAGCGCGCGGCCGATGGCGCAACGCTGCTGCTGGCCGCCGGAAACTTGGCGCGGGAACTTCGCGCGGTGCTCGTAGAGGCCCAGGCTGCGCAGCAGGTTGTCGATTGCAAGCGGGTTTGCGGAAAGATGGGCTGTGACCTCGATGTTCTCGCGGATGGTAAGGTCGGGCACCAGGTTGTAGAACTGGAAGACGAACCCCAGCTTGTCGCGGCGGTATTCACCGAGCTGTTTGGGCGTGAGCGCCGTGAGTTCCGTGCCGCCCACCGTGATGGACCCGGCGTCGGCGGCCTCAAGTCCGCCCACCAGGTTGAGAAACGTCGACTTGCCGCTGCCCGAAGGGCCCAGCAGCACGCAGATTTCCCCGGCGCCCACGGCGCAGCTGACGTCGTGCAGCACGCTCACGCGCGCCTCGCCTTCGCCATAATGCTTGCACAAGCCGCTGACCTGCAAGTACGGGTTCGCGGGCATGTCGTCATTCGCGCCGGCAGGCGAATTCGTTGCGGTGGGGGATTGCTGTGCGGGGGCGTCGTTCATGCCCATAGCGTGCTCCTTCTATCAGGCGTTTTGCGTTTCGGTGCGTTGTGCTCCGCTAGTTTCCATAACCTAACTATATAGCACAGGTTACCCATGGGTGACAATAGGCAACACCCTGTGTGGCGAAGCTGGCTCTTGCGTAGCGCTTTCGGGCCATTAGGCTCGAAACCATCGCGAAGTGCGTAGGTCGTTGGCGGCTCGTCGGGGAGCAGGGCGGGGCGAAAAAGGCCGACCAGGAAAAACGCCAACGGCGCAAACGCGACAGCACGCCTTCCGTCTCGAACCTACGCACAACGCGATAGTTTGAAATTGACTTCCCGAGTAATCCCCGAACGAAACCTACGCGAAGTGCGTAGGTTGAAGGCTGCAACCCGCCCGCACTGCCGCCATTTGCGCTCGACGCGGTCGGAATCAGACGACTGGCCGTGGCCAACCTACGCACAACGCGATAGTTTCGAGCAGCAAGCGAACAAACGCCTCTCCGTAATCCGCCGAAATGCACCGTATTCCGAAAATGTGTGCAGTTACTTACCGGTTTTCGCTGGCAGGCCTATACTTTCCGTCTTATACGCAAATGCGCCGGTGGAAAGGCCGGCGAACGAAGGCAAGCGGGGGAGTCGCTTGCGGCGCGCGGGCGATGGCGCGCCAGGAACGGAGGACATCATGGCATCGAAATCAGGCGGCGCGCGTGCGGCGTGGTCCGGCAAGTGGGCGTTTATCTTGGCGGCCGCCGCGTCGGCCATCGGCTTGGGAAACCTGTGGCGTTTCCCGTACTTGGCGGCGAAATACGGCGGCGGTGTGTTCCTTATTACCTATGTGGTGCTGGTGGTGTCGTTCGGCTTCACGCTGATGATGCTTGAAGCCGCGCTCGGCCGCAAAACAGGTCAAAGCGCGCTGGGCGCGTTCAAGTCGTTCGGCAAGAAATACGCGTTCATCGGCATTCTGACCTCGGCAATTCCGTTCATCATCGTGCCGTATTACTGCATCATCGGCGGTTGGGTGCTCAAGTACGCCGGTGCCTACATCGCCGACGGCTCGGCGGCGCTGGCCGACGGCGGCACGTACTTCACGAACTTCATCTCGGGCGGCGGCGAAAGCTTCATCTGGGCCATCGCGTTTTTGGCAATCGTGTTCGCCATCGTGGCGCTTGGCGTGAAAAACGGCATCGAGCGCGCTAACCGCATCCTCATGCCCATCCTGCTGGTCATGACCGTGGGCATCTGCATCTACGAGTTGACCATGCCCGGCGCCATCGACGGCCTGGCCTACTATCTCACGCCCGACTTCAGCAAGTTCAGCGTGCAGCTGGTGGTGGCCGCGCTGGGGCAGATGTTCTACAGCTTGTCGCTGGCCATGGGCATCATGATCACGTACGGCTCCTACATGCAGAAGTCCGACGACCTTGAGCAGTCCGTGCGCCACATCGAGATCTTCGACACCGGCTACGCGTTTTTGGCCGGCCTCATGATCGTGCCCGCCGCGTTCGTGGCCATGGGCTCAGCCGATGCCGTGGCGTCGAAGTCCGGCCCGTCTCTCATGTTCATCATCTTGCCGAACGTGTTCGACCAGATGGGCGGCATCGCCTCGATTATGGGCTTTCTGTTCTTCCTGCTGGTGGTGTTTGCCGCGCTGACCAGCTCCATCTCGTTGACGGAAACGTGTGTGTCCATCGTGCAGGACAGCGCGCACACCACGCGCAAAAAGGCGCTCGGCATCACCATGGCGTTCATCTTTATTATGGCCATGATCGTGAACCTAGGCTATTGCCAGCTGGCCATGATCCAGCCGCTTGGCCCGGGCAGCACCATCCTGGACTTCCTCGACTTCATCTCGAACTCGGTGATGATGCCCATCGCCGCGCTTCTGGCCTGCGTGTTCGTCGGCTGGGTTATCAAGCCGAAAGCCATCATCGACGAGGTCAAGATCTCCAGCCCCTTCAAGGCCGAGAAGATGTTCACCGTCATGGTGAAGTACATCGCGCCGGTGCTGCTGGTCGTCATTCTGCTTGCCTACGTGGCAGCGCAGTTCGGCCTGTTCAGCATGTAGCGCGATCGCGCGATGCGCGGCTTGCGCTGCGGGGCGTCGAAGTCACGCCGAGCTTTTTGTGAGTCCGACGGCGGAAAGGCCCACGTTCAAAGGAGGGTGGCGGTGGCCGCCCTCCTTTTTTCGTGCCGCCGGGGCTCTCCGGAACGTGTGGGAGGGACCTCGTCGCGCACAAACTCGCTCGAGTTTGGGACTTAATTCCTTTCTCGGCGCGTGGTCCTAAAATTGACGCGCATTTCCCCAGGTCAAGGCAAAGTGCTTTGCGGCGCTATCTGGCGCGTCGCGAGCAAGCGCGATAACGCAGGGCTCGAACATTCCTCTTGCCGGCGGCTTCCCGATTGTTTCCGACGTGTTAATTCGCGCGCCGCCAGGCGCAAAACGCGGCGCGTGCGCCCGGTTAATCTCCGTTTCCCTATCGGTTTGGGTGTAAAGTTGTGCATTAGCATTACTTGCACGTTTCACGAAGGAGCATCACGATGACGGTCGAGAAGAAAGATCTTGACTGGGGCAGCCTCGACTTCGGCTACCACCAGACCGACTACAGCTACGAGGCCCATTGGAAGGACGGCGAATGGGACGAGGGCGGTCTGACCACCGACCATGACCTGCATCTTTCCGAGTGCGCCGGCATCTTCCATTATTGCCAGGAAGTGTTCGAGGGCCTGAAGGCCTACACCACGGCCGACGGCACCATCGTGTGCTTCCGCCCCGACATGAATGCCGAGCGCATGTTCGACTCCGCTCAGCGCCTGGAAATGCCCGGCTTCCCGAAGGACAAGTTCGTCGACGCCGTCAAGCAGGTCGTGAAGGCCAACGCCGCGTGGGTGCCGCCGTTCGGCTCCGGCGCCACGCTGTACGTGCGTCCGTTCATGATCGGCTCTGGCGAGGTCATCGGCGTTGCTCCTGCGCCGGAATACACCTTCCGCATCCTGGTCACGCCCGTTGGCCCGTACTTCAAGGGCGGCCTGAAGCCCATCAAGCTGCGCGTTTCCGAGTACGACCGCGCCGCACCGCACGGCACCGGCAACATCAAGGCCGGCCTGAACTACGCCATGTCGCTGCGCCCCACCATGGAAGCGCACCGCAACGGCTACGCCGAGAACATCTACCTGGATTCGCAGAGCCGCACCTACATCGAGGAAACCGGCGGCGCGAACGTCCTGTTCGTGAAGGAAGACGGCACGTTGGTGGTGCCGAAGTCCCACACCGACTCCATCCTGCCGTCCATCACGCGCCGCAGCCTGGTGCAGGTGGCCAAGGACCTGGGCATGACCGTCGACGAGCGCTACGTGACCTGGGAAGAGGTTGCCAGCGGCGAATTCGTCGAGTGCGGCCTGTGCGGCACGGCGGCTGTTATCAGCCCCGTCGGCCAGATCGACAACAAGGTGTACGGTGCCGACCAGGAGGTCACGTTCCCGGCTGGCTGCACCGAGATCGGCCCGGTCATGAAGCAGCTGCGTGAAACCCTCACCGGCATCCAGGACGGCGACCTGGAAGACAAGCACAACTGGGTCTGCAAGATCGACGTCGACTAGTCGCGCGATTGCTAACAATATAACCACAAAGAAGGGCGGCTCCCGTGGGGGCCGCCCTTCTTTGTGCGCGTTTACTGGTGCGGCAAACGCGGAAGGGTGGTTTAGCGGGGCACCCCGTTGCGCACAGGTTGCTGGCCCATGCGCCAGTCTGCTAGGGTCCTCGCCCTAACATTTCGTTGCCCGATGGGCAACGCTTGCGTTGCGTTTTCGCGGAGAGGGTTGCCCCGTGGCGCGCTGGCTCGTACCATCTAGGGACGGAAACCGGGGCACCGAGCGCGACGTGCGCGGCGGGCCCACATACAGCGAGAGGGGTTTCTCATGAGCAAGTACGCAGGAACGCAGACCGAGAAGAACCTGCAGGCGGCGTTTGCCGGCGAGTCGCAGGCCACGAACAAGTACACGTATTTCGCGTCCGTGGCGAAGAAGGAAGGCTACGAGCAGATCGCCGAGATCTTCCGCAAGACGTCGGCCAACGAGCAGTACCACGCCAAGATGTGGCTGCGCGAGCTTGAGGGCATCGGCACCACGGTCGAGAACCTGACCGCTGCCGCCGAGGGCGAGAACTTCGAGTGGACCGACATGTACGACGGCTTCGCCAAGACGGCCGAGGAAGAGGGCTTCCCGGAGCTGGCCGAGAAGTTCCGCCAGGTTGGCGCCATCGAAAAGCACCACGAGGAGCGCTACCGCGCGCTGCTGCACAACGTGGAGACCGCGCAGGTGTTCGAAAAGAGCGAGGTCAAGGTGTGGGAATGCCGCAACTGCGGCCACATCGTCGTGGGCACGCAGGCCCCCGACGTCTGTCCCGTGTGCGCCCATCCGCAGGCCTACTTCGAGATCACGGCCGATAACTTCTAGGCCACTGCGTCTCTAAGATAGCGCCCGCAAAACCGCAGGTCATACGAGAAAAGCCGCCCCAAAGGCGGCTTTTCTTATGCTGGCCGCCAAAGATAGGCGAACGCTTTTTGCGGCGGTTGGTTGCGGCAGATAACAACCCGGCTGCGCTGTTGAAAGCCAGCCGGGATCTTGGTGCAAGTGACACCGCTCGGCCAGGGTGCCGTCTTCCGCGCGCCGCGCTCGGCTAGCTTCGGCAAACGTTGCTCGTGGAATTCCCGGCTATTCGCGCGCTTGCGCTCTCGTTGCCGCCCATGCTTGCGGCACACTAGCGGCAAGCGAAAACCTCGACGAAAGGACTTCACCATGAAGGCTCGCATCATCCACTGGTGCATCCACGTGCTTGATAAGGAAGCGTCCATCGCGTTTTACGAGCGCGCGCTCGGCTTCCACGTGGCGCACGAAATGGGCCCCGACGACGGCTCGTGGTCGAACACGTACCTGGTCAACGACCAGTCGCCGTTCGAGATCGAGCTGACGTGGAACCGCGGTCGCACCGAGCCCTACGCAAACGGCGGGCGCGACACGCACATCGCCTTCGCCGTCGACGACATGGAAGCCGCGCGCAAGCTGCACGAGGACATGGGCTGCATCGTGTTCGACAACCCGCGCATGGGCATCTACTTCATCGCCGACCCCGACGGCTCCTGGATCGAGATCATCCCCGGCGACTTCTCGTTCGGCGAATAGGGAAGGGCGAAGGCGCCGCGCCGGCGGCGCCCTTGCAGCCAAGGTTGCCGGGCGCGCCTGCGCAGGTCTTGCGGCGGGCGGCGAACCTCGCAGCTGCGTTGCCGTTTCGCGATACGGCCGTTCCCCTTGCAGCCGCTTGCCCCCGTTCGCGACTTCGCGCGCTCGCCGTGCCGGCCCGCAATCCGCCCGCGCGCGGGCGCGGCGTTTGCGGTATGATGGCGGGTACGTATTTCACGAGTTAGGAAGTTTCAGCATGTCGCTTTCCATCGGTATCGTGGGCCTGCCCAACGTCGGCAAGTCCACGCTGTTCACGGCCCTCACGAACAAGGGCGGCCTGGCAGCCAACTACCCCTTCGCCACCATCGAGCCCAACGTCGGCATCGTGCCCGTGCCCGACAACCGCCTGGAGAAGCTGGCCGAAATCGACCACCCCGCCAAAATCGTCCCGGCCACGGTCGAGTTCGTCGACATCGCCGGCCTGGTGGCGGGCGCCAGCCAGGGCGAGGGCCTGGGCAACCAGTTCCTGGCGAACATCCGCGAAACGGACGCCATCTGCGAGGTTGTGCGCTTCTTCAGCGACCCCGACGTCGTGCACGTTGACGGCTGCGTCAACCCCACGTCGGACATGGAAACCATCAAAACCGAGCTCATTCTGGCCGACATCGGCACGCTTGACAAGGCCCTGCCGCGCCTGGAGAAGGAAGCGAAGCGCGACAAAGCGGGCGTGAAGAAGCTTGAGGTGGCGAAGAAGGTGCTCGAGGGCCTCAACGAGGGCCATCGCGCCCGCACGCTCGGCCTTGACGAGGACGAGCAGGACGCCATCTACGACCTGCACCTGCTTACCATGAAGCCCATCCTGTACATCGCCAACGTCGACGAGGACGCCCTTGACGCCGATCTGGCCGAGATCGACGGCTGCCAGCCGGTGCCCATTTCGGCGAAGGTTGAGGCTGACCTGGCCGAACTCGACCCGGCCGAAGCCAAGGAGTACCTGGAGGCCATGGGCCTTGCGGAGTCAGGCTTGGCCCGCCTGGTTCGCAGCGCCTACAAGCTGCTGGGCCTGCAAAGCTACTTCACCAGCGGCGAAACGGAAACGCGCGCTTGGACCATCCCCATCGGCGCGAAGGCCCCGCAGGCCGCCGGCGTCATCCACTCCGACTTCGAGCGCGGCTTCATCAAGGCCGAAACCGCGTCGTATGCCGACTACGTCGAACTCGGCGGCGAACTGGGCTGCCGCAACGCCGGTAAGCTGCGCCAAGAAGGCAAAGAATACGTCGTGCAAGACGGCGACGTCATGCATTTCAAGTTCAACGTATAAAGCATTCGCAAACACAGCGATGGCTTCCAAAAGGAGCCCGGCGTCGGGGCTCCTTTTCTGTTGTTTGAACTTGCAAACTCGATTCGCTTCAGCTGGTTTCGTATTGCGCTAGCATTGCTCGTGCGTCTTTGGCTAGGCTTCCGCGCAGCTCTTTCGGGGCGATGGCTTCGACTGCCTCTGAGTTTTGTTTAATCCAGTAGCGAACAGCATCAAGGTTTGCCTTAACTTCAAAGTCGATGAACCCATCGGTGCTGCCGACAACGCGCGCGTGCACGCCGAACGCATCGAAGACGCGCAGCCGCGCGGGCGCCTCGTCGTGTACGCGAATGGTTGCGGTGGATTTGCCCCCGAACATCATGAGATGCTTTTGCCGATAATCGGTAAGGCCCTGATGGGTCGTGCTTTTCGCAACGTGTTCGTCAAGTTCTTCGACATCGAGCAGCACGTCGATGCGAAAGTGGTAGATCTTGTCCGGCGCACCAGGATACGTTGCCAGCAGGTAATAATGCCCGTCGCTTGCAACGATTTGTCGCGGGTCAACTTTTGCACAATCTTCCGTACGCTCAAGCACTAGTTTCCCATGTTTCGCAACGTACTCACCCCAGTAAAACTGAATGCGCTTCTTGTGAGAAATCGCCTGGTCAAGCGTCTCAATGTTATAGAGAAGCTGACTGACGGTCGTGTGCTCCTTTTTCCTGTCGGCCGAAACGATGTGCTTGAGAACCCCGACTCCTGCGTGCGGGTTAAGCCCCGTTACCTTTTCAAGCAGCTCCCGTTTTTGTGCTTGCGGAAGCGGCGCGGCCATGACCCCGTCACCAATCAGCCGGACTTCGGATTCGCTAAACTCGTGCATCCAGTACAGGTTCGTGGAAATGACTTGCGGTGATCCGTCGTGGCAGTTCATGCGCTCGCGCACCTGCGCCCGAAGGCTGTCGGGGAAATGCGCCTGGAGTTCACCGATGTAGCTGCTCATGGTATTGCGGCTTATCTTTACGTCGTAATCGCGTTCCAGCCTTTTGCGAATGTCCAATTGGCTTAAAGGGTGCTCTTCGCTTGCACACCGCTGAAGTACCTCGACGATGAGCAGGGACGTAAGCTTTGAAGCCATGGGAACTTCCTTTCGAAAGAAGCCGTGCATCGCGCCGAATACTCGCCGTAGTTGAGCGAATATGACGACGCCCAAAATTCAGTGCATATCTCTTCTTATAATCTTAATCATCACAGATGATAAGAAAGGAAACAAAACCATGGATAACCAGCAGATTCGTAATTTTTACCTCTCGAAAGAGCATGTGCCCACGCCTGAAACAGACCGGTTGATCGCGGGAGGGTATATGCAGAAAAGCGACGGTTACATAGAGTACGCCAAAGAGTGCGGTGTCGAACCTGCGCAGTATTGGCATCTGATCCATTCTTGGAGTGATCGGTCGGCCGATCATGAACAATTTCGCTGGCCCATCCAATGTGGCGAACTATATGTCTGGATGGCGGAAGTTGCTGGCGTTTCGGGCGTTGGCGAAGTGGTCGATGCAATGCTCCAGGCTCCTGACGATCGCAAGCGTGGCAATAAGCTTGCGTATCATACGCTGTTCGATAAGATTGCGAAACGCGTTGAGGGCGCAACCCGTTAGGCCATGGGCGTCTTAAAGCAATGCGAACACGAAGGGAGGGCGCTTGATTTACGCGATGAGCGAAATCCATGGGTGTCTCGAACCCTTTGAGCAGGCGCTGGCCACCATCGACCTTTCGGATGGCGGATCGAAGCTGGTGCTTCTGGGCGATTGATGGCACGGTCATGCGAAGCGGACGCGTTTTGGTGCTGGCCTACGATGAGGCGACGGGTACGTACAGCGGGCCTGGGCTCTAAGGACAAATGGTTTGCGAAGTGCGTAGGTTGAAATCGTGGGCCGGGCGGCACGCGCCCGTGCGCTTTTTGCGACCTGGGCAAATGGCCTTGCTGTCTGCACCTGCATCCATGCGCGCTTGTCAACCTACGCACTTGACGCACCATCGTGCAGCGGCGCCGCTGAAACCTACGCACTTCGCGCACCTTTTGATTGCGAAGGCGACAAACGCTGCGCCAGCCTACGCACTTGATGTAGCTTTGCGTGGTGCAGGGGCTAATTCGCGTGTACGCGGCCGCGCTGTCGTATAATCCTTGCGTTCGATAATGTGGCCGCGGTTTGCGGCTTTTCATATGCCCTGATGCCGCGCGGCGCGGGGTTCGCAAGGATGGTGGATTCGATGAAAGCAAACGATTTCGACTATCGAACAGCCCAGTGGGCTGTTCGAACCCGAGAAGCGCGAAGCGCAGCACAAGGCCTGCGAGGAAGGTTGGTGGCTCGATGAAGACGAGTGATTTCGACTACGATCTCCCTCAGGAGCTCATTGCGCAGGAGCCAGCAGCCGTGCGCGACGCGTGCCGCATGCTGGTGATGAATCGGCAAACGGGCGCGCTTGAGGACCGCATCTTCCGCGACATCATCGACTACCTCAACCCCGGCGATCTGCTGGTGGCCAACGAAACCCGCGTCATGCCCGCGCGCCTGCTTGGCGCGAAGCGCGGCACGGGCGGGCAGTCCGAGGTGTTCCTGTTGCGCCAGCTCATGGGCGAGAAAGCAACGAAATACGCCGATGTGCCGCACATTGCGGGCCAGCCTGCGCCCGGTGAAAACCAGCAAGCCATCTGGGAAGTGCTCGTGCGCCCGGGCAAGCGCTTGAAGCCCGGCAGCGGGGCCGTTGTTGACTTCACGGACGCCGAAGGCAACGTGGCGCTATCCGCCGAGATCATCGACTGGGCCGAAGGCGCCCAGCGCGGCGAGCGCGTCGCGCGCCTGACTACGACGCATCCCTCGCTTGACCAGGCGCTTCACGCGGTTGGTCACACGCCGCTGCCACCGTACATCAAGCACTACGCCGGTGACGAAGAGCTCTACCAAACCGTCTATTCGCGCCGCGAAAGCTCGGCCGCCGCGCCCACGGCCGGCCTGCACTTCACGCCCGAGCTCATCGAGCGCGTCAAGGCCAAGGGCATCGACTGGGAAACCGTCGAGCTGGAAGTGGGCCTCGACACGTTCCGCATCGTCGACGAGGAAGACCCGCTGGCGCACAAGATGCACACCGAGTTCTACACCGTCCCGCAGAAAACGGTGGACGCCATCAACCGCACGCATGCCGCGGGCGGGCGCGTCATCGCGGTAGGCACCACCAGCGTGCGCAGCCTGGAAAGCGCGTGGGACCCGGCCGCGAACGACGGGCAGGGCGCCATCACGCCGCGCAACCGCGACGCTACCAGCCTGTACCTGCTGCCGGGCAGCCAGTTCCACGTGGTCGACGCGCTCATCACGAACTTCCACGTGCCGCGCAGCACGCTCATGATGCTGGTCAGCGCCTTCAGCAGTCGCGAGAACGTTATGAACGCATACCAGCACGCCATCAGCGAACGCTACCGCATGCTCTCGTTCGGCGACGCGATGTTCATCAAATAGCCGCCGGCAGCTTGAGCGTTTGCGGGCAGGCTAGCTTGTGTGACAGCCGCGGAAGGGGCCGGCAGGGCAATGCCGGCCCCTTTTTTGCTTTATCAGGGTTTACGGAAAGCGCTGCTGACCAGCCGCAAAACACCTGATGGCAAGCACGTTTTAATCAGTCGAGCGGCGAAGAAAGGAGCGCAGCATGAACAAGCGGCCCCGTGGGTCCATTGGGGCCCGCATCCGCGCCTTTCTTGCGCGCGAGGCCGTGCTGGCGGTGGCGGCCGCAGCCGCGCTGGCGTCTTGTGCGCTGGTGCCGCCGGACGCCGCTTATGCGCACTACATCGACTGGCATACGCTTGCGCTGCTGTTTTGCCTGATGACGGTGGTGGCGGGCTTCCGCAAGCTCGGTGTGCTGGATTCGGCGGGCGCATGGCTGGTCG
Source organism: Senegalimassilia faecalis (assembly GCF_004135645.1). Taxonomy (NCBI): domain Bacteria; kingdom Bacillati; phylum Actinomycetota; class Coriobacteriia; order Coriobacteriales; family Coriobacteriaceae; genus Senegalimassilia; species Senegalimassilia faecalis. The sequence continues at coordinate 2,110,330 of NZ_SDPW01000001.1, read as the reverse complement.
CGCGTGCCCGCACGCCGCGCGCCGTGGCCGCAGCGCTGGTAGCCCTTGCGTTTTTCGCCAGCATGTTGGTGACGAACGACGTGGCGCTCATCACGTTCGTGCCGTTGGCGCTGGTGGTGCTGCGCCGCGCGAACATGGAAGCGCGCCTGTGCCTGGTGGCCACGCTTATGACGGTGGCGGCGAACCTGGGCAGCATGCTCACGCCCGTCGGCAATCCGCAAAATCTGTACCTGTTCACGGCGTCGGGCATGAGCATACGCGAGTTTCTCCTGCTCATGGCCCCGTACACGTTGGCGTCGGCCGCTCTGTTGACCGCCGTGATTACTCTGGCGTTTCGCGAAAAGCCTACCCAGATGGCGAAGGGGAAGGGGCTGGCGAAGTCCGAAAGCGTGACGAGCTCGGTCGCGGTTGTCCGCAATCGGCAGCAAACTCATCGCGAAAGCAATGCGGATGCGAACGATGCCAGAACATTCTGCTCGCCGAGTGGGCCGGGCTCTTCCGAAGGCGAACGCCCTGGCGGCCAGGCAAAATCTTCCGAATTCACCACCCATCCCATCCGATTCGCGCTCTACCTGGCGCTATTCATTGCGTGCTTTGCTGCCGTTGCCGGTGCGCTAGACGTGCGCATGCTGCTGGCGGTGGTGTTGCTGGCAACGGCGCTGTCTGACGCCAGTTTGCTGCGTCGCGTCGACTGGGGGCTGCTTGCCACGTTCGTGGCGCTGTTCGTGTTCGTGGGCAACATGGCGCGCGTGCCGCTGCTGCACGACGCGTTGGTCGCGGCGGTAGACGGTAACGCGCTGCTGGCGGCTGTCGGCGCCAGCCAGGTCATCAGCAACGTGCCCGCCGCCGTGCTGTTGTCGAGGCTCACCGACCAGTGGTCGGCGCTTATCGTTGGCACGAACCTCGGCGGCCTGGGCACGCTCATCGCGTCCATGGCAAGCCTCATCACGTTCAAGGCCGTCTCAGTCGGCCGAGCCGGCATCCGCACGCACTACCTGCGCACGTTCACCCTGGTCAACGTAGCGTTTCTGACGGCGCTTCTGGCGTTGGCGTTTGTTTTTGGGCCTACGGCATAGCGCTCGATGCCATTGCGTGTCCTGTTCGGTTGCTGGCGGTTTGGCCTCGTGCTATTGGTAAGCGCCGCATCACGACCAGCCATTTCTTTTCGTGAATGCACGAAACCTTATCGATAACCAACCACAAACGAAGAGCTAGCGTAAAATCATCGCCAAAAACCGCCCACAACTGTTATCCACCGGACCCGCACCAAAAAGCCCCTGCCACCTGGGTTTATTCCCAAGTAGCAGGGGCTTTCGATCGCGGCAAACGCAATAGGCGCCGCTTGCACCGCCGGCATCCACTACTTCTTGTGGCCCTTGCGGTAGCCCGTCACGTGCATAAGCGCCAGCAGCTTGCCGTTCTGGTCGGTCATCTCCACCTCGTAGCGCATGGTGCGGCGCGTGGCCGACACGCAATGGCAGCGCGCGTACACCGTGTCGCCCAGCTGCGCCGACGCGATGAAGTCGATCTGCGAATTCAGCGTCACAATCTCGTTCTTGATGTAATGGCACGCCGCGCCGAACGAGTAGTCACCCAGCGTGAAATAGCACCCGCCCATGGGGATGCCGATGCCGTTTAAGAACGACTCATCGATGGTCATGGTGGCGGTGGCGCTGTCTTCGCCCAGCTCAACCACCTTCATACCGTTTTTCGCGGCGAACCTGTCGCTGGTGCAATACGGATCTTTTTCATCCTCGAATGCCATGGTCCCTCCTTGGCTTGAACCTCGCATGCCGGTCGCAAACCCCGCGCCGACAATCCCTGCAACCCATGCTAACACTCACCGTCCGCCAACGCCCCGCAATTCGCGCCCCGCAACCCCAGCCTGCTATTGAATTCGCCGATTCAATAGCGGCGTGCGGCTATAGCCAAATAACGGAGCGAGCCACCGTACCAAAATATTATGAAAACGTAATACTTTTGGCACCAGCAAAAGCGCGTTCAATTGGGTTGACAAGGCGTATTTCAGATTGGTCGGGTATTGTGCGCGCAAAGGCGCGGCAAACATACGGCAGGGTGCCATATTTCCACTGCCGCCGTGCGCGGGGGTGGATATAATAAGGCAGACTGTACCAACACGCGAAATCGTCCTCGTCACGGTGGCCGCCAGCGCGCCGGCGCGGGGATTAGGAGACCCCACATGGCGGAATTGCAAATCAAGCCGGGAACGAAGCTGCAGATGGCCTTCGACGTGCCCATGGGCCAGAAGACCGACTTCAACATGATGGCCACGTTCAAAGAGGCCATCGACGACGCATATTTCCTGGTCAGCGTCCCCATGCTTGCGGGCAAGCCGCTGCTTTTGGATGAGAACCAGAAGTTCCTCATGCAGTATTCCGTCGGCGACAACACGTTCATGATCGCCGGGTACCCCGAAGCGGTGGAGAAAGTGGGCATCCGCACGTTCTGGAAGATGCGCCAGGTGGCCGAGCAGCGCACGTTCTTCAAGCGCCGCGACGAACGTTTCAAGGTGTCCATGCGCCTTGAGTACCAGCGCGACAATGTGGACAACCCCGAGACCGAAGATGCCATGACCATCGACGTTTCCGCAGGTGGCGTGGCTATCTACCTGAACGATTACCCCGACGTCGGCGAGGCGCTGCAGGTGCAGATGCCCACCATCCGCCTGCAGGGCGAACGCCACGAGCTGCCCGTGCAGCTTGGCATCGTGTGCTGGGTGCGCCAGGCGCCGAAGGGCAGCCTGTACCGCAACGTGTGCGGCCTGCAGTTCCGCTACGCCGACGACATCGAGCGCGAAACGGTGAAAGAGTACATGGAATACGTCCGCGCGAAGTACAAGATGTAGCCCATGGCCATACTGAAGCGAAAGAACACGGCGAAGAACTTGCCCGCTGACCAGGCGGAACAGCTCGGTGCACCCATCGTGCCCGAAGCGCAGCCCGCGCAGCCTGCGGAGGCCGCACCCGCTGCCCCCGACGTGCCCGTACCCACCGGCGTGAAGCCCGCCGCGCGCCCCACGCTTGAGGGCGAGGCCGCCCGCGAGCAGGGTAAACGCGGCCAGTCGCGCCGCGAAAGGCGGGCCGCCAAGCGCGCCGACAAGCGCGCGGCCAAAGGCGTCGTGCGCATCCAAGACCTGGAAGACCTCATCGAACGCGAGGGCATCGAGAACATCGACCCCGAAACCGCCGTGTCCATGTACCTGCCGAAACGTCGCATGCATCGCATCGGCGCGGCGCTTCTGCGCATGGACAAGCTGCAGAAGGCCCTCATCGCGCTGGCGTTGCTGTTCGGCCTGCTGTTCGCTCTGTCGTTCATGCAGGAGAACATGGGCAACTTTACCATCAACCTCAACCGCCTGGAGCTGTTCCGCTATGGCGTGGCCATCGACGAGGACCCCAACTTCGGCCAGGCCACCGCGCGCCTGCAGGCGCAGGCTGTGACGAACGGAACGAACATCGCGACGGAAGATCTGCCCGATGACCTGGACCAAATCGACGGTAGCCACAACGGCAAGAACTACGTGGCGTACACGTTCTACATCCGAAACGCCGGTAAGGTCGATCTGAACTACAGCTGCAACGTACGCGTGGTGTCGGCGTCGAAGGGCGTGGAGAAGGCCGCGCGCGTGAAGATCTGGAAGAACGGCGAGCCGACGGTGTACGCCGCGGCTGCGGCCGACGGCAACCCCGAGCCGGGCTGTGTCAACTTCGAGTCTGACAAGATTGTGTGCAACATCCCGGAAGAGAACTTCCAGGTGGGAAATGTGGACAAGTACACGGTGGTCATCTGGCTCGACGGTGACGATCCCGAATGCGTCGACGACATCGTCGGCGGCGCGGTGGAGTTCGCCATGGACTTCGAAACGCTCGACGAGGACAACTCGGGCCTGGTGGTGAAGTTCGTGCGCGACATCGTCGACACGCTCACGGGCAACGACCCTATCAGCGCCTCGGGCAACGACGCGCCCGACTACTACAAAGACCACGACGTAACCTGGGATAACCGCCGCAACCAAGAAAACTCCCCCGCAGCATAGCGAGGGGCGAGGGCGCCGATACGACGCCCTTGTTTAAGTCGCGGAATCATGGCGGTTGGCGAATAGCATTGTGCCTGTTCATCTGCGGGATTGAAATTGCGAAGGCTGTCGGTTCCCACGTTTCCAAAAGTGTCGATACCGGTGAAAATACACGATTCCAAGGGTATGAAAGTCTCTGAGATTGCACGATTCCAAAGATTTGCGGGCGTGGATTGATTGTCTAACGTCAGATGTCGGACGCCCTGCCTGCTTGCGTTGCAAGATGCGGCTGCGATGTGTGATGGCGCGACGTCATGTTCGCGGTAGCGAACGCAGGTGGTGTGGGGGAGTGCAAAAAACTTGCAAAATGTTGTGGTTTGAGCGGGCAAGTGCGGCAAAGTTAGCGCGAATCACAGCGCTTGCATGGTATATTACAGGGCGGTTAAGTAGGGGGGTGACATCCCTCTGCAGCGGAGCGCGGGCATATCCCTTGCTCCGAGTACGGAAAGGGAAAGAGAAAGGGTCCGCCATGGAAACCAAGGCACTAAAGAAACAGATGGGTGCCGCCATCGCCATGGTGCTGGTAGCGGCCATAGCCCTAGCCGCCAGCACATACGCATGGTTTGTAAGCAATAACACGGTCAAGGCTACGACCGCTTCGGTAAGTGCTCAATCTAATGCTCCGTTTTTGAAGATTGCCGCCAAGGGTGCGGCGCTCACAGACACGAGCGCTACGCAGACGGCTGGCAAAGACGCGAAGACTGATTTGTATCCTGTTCAGTGGAACGATGAGGTTGCTGCCAATTCGTACACGTGGGAGTCTGCGTATGCTTCAAAGGCTAATGCATCTACTATGCTGCAGGGTTCTCGCTTTGCGGTAGCATCCGCTAACGTTGGAGACTATACGCTGGTGCAGTCTTTTGACATTGGAACCACTGACGCGAATGCGGGCTCCTTTAAGGATCTGAAGGTTTCGGGCGTTACTGTTAACGCTGGCAATATTGCTGACCAGACCGGCAACAATCTTAAAGACGCAATGTGCGTGTTGGTCAAATGCGGTGACTACTGGACTGTTTGGAATGCAAACGGCGAATTGAAAGCTGGCAGCACTGATGTTGCGGCAAATGCTTATGGAGATGGGACTGTTGCTCCTAGCAATTTGACGAATAACGGTGCTCTGGCTGCCACCATTGCTGCTAATGCTAAGGTTACGGTTGATATTTACGTGTTTTACGATGGGTCTTACGAAACCGTCTTCACTGACAACCTTCCAAGCCTGAAGAACTGTGGCGTTACGGTTTCGTTTACTGCGACTCCCGTCAACACCGACGGCAATGAAGTTGACGTCACCAATGACGCTAATGCTACTGCTTAATCAGCATAGGCAATAGCGGACTCAACGCCCTCGCCAGAGATTGGCGGGGGCGTTTTGCTAGATGATATACTCACTTGATTGACGCATGCGAGTATATTTGCGGTTGCCTTTGATTTGGGTAAAATAGGATAAGGAGGTTATCTACTTATCCCATATAGCATTCTTGCTAACGTTTAGTTTTTTGAAGGGCTGTGAGTTATGTGGCGCATTAACAAACTGAAGATTCAGCTTGTTCAGGCTGCGGCATGCGTGATGCTTGCGGCTTTTGCTCTATGCGCTGCAACTTACGCCTGGTATGTTGCAAACAATACGGTTTCAGCAAAAACTTCTACTATTAGCGCTACGACCAATGGTTTCATTCTCCAGATTGCAACGCTTGACGAGGGCGCTCAGCATGGCGGTAATGATAAGTCGCTTGCTGCGTTTTCGGATGGTGCAACCTTGAGCCCTGCTTCTTCCAATGACTTATCAGATTGGTACATCTGCCAAGGCTGGAATAACCAAGGCTTGATTACGAGTTATGTTCAGCCGATCTTTGAGACTGGTCCAAATGCCAAGCCTGGCAATTACAAAGTCGGCAACGATGATTACTATGCATTCATTCGTAGCGACTACATTGTCTACACCATTAATGAGACTGGTCTGGCTGATGTCTATCTTGATGCTAGTGACGGGGCTCCTATTGCCGTGACGGCGAAGAACGCAGATGGAACGGTAGGCAGTGCTTCTGAGACGATCACTGGCTCTATGCGTGTTGCCATTACAACGCAAGAGGTTGGTTCCGATGGCAAATCTGCAACCGGCCCAGAATCCTTGCGTGTGGTTTACGCTAACAACGATGAAACAGGCCAAGGCAACGATGCTCAAGGTAAGAATGGTTGGACTGCTATTTGGAAACGCGATGGCGGGGCCGTTCTCGATTATGCATCCTATAGGCATATCTTCGGTGGCAACTACATCGATGTGACGTTGGATTCCAACGGAGCTAAAACTTCCGGTAAAAATTGGGTAGCCACAAAGGATGGAGACGCCTATAAGGTTCCTGACAATTCCGAGGCCGTTGTAGCTCGTGTTGGTTACGATGGAATTGTCGTTCATGTTTACATTTGGATGGAGGGTACCGATTCCGATTGTGTAAACGGCAAGTCTATTGAAAACGATCCTTGTACCTATGATGTAACCGTAAAGCTTGCGGGCATAGCAGCTGCTTAATTCAGCGGCTGCCTTCCGCGAAGTTCCCGAATCGTTACCGAAAGCGGCTTGCCTTGGGGCGGGCCGCTTTCGTATGCTACAAGTGCACCAGCAAAGCCCGTCTCCTAGGCTGTCACACTTTAGAGTTGCGGGCGGCGCGGTGGTTGTTAGATTAGTGAGTCGGGTTGCCGCCCGGCTCGACTACTTCTTGCGCGTCATCCGGTTCTGTATATATCCATTAAATACGCGCTAGCAAAAATTGATGGGCGCAACCTGGTATTCTTTTATCACGTGGACATCTCTTGCTGACGGCGCGTTTTGTTACATCGTTGGCGATTGCTTTGGTGTCGGCAGCATCCGCGGATAATTCGGCAGGGGGTGAAGGTAATGGCGGAATCGCAAATCTTGCAGCTTACGCTTATGTGTCGCGACCACGAAGTGGCACGTTTTGCTTGGGATACCGGCAGGCAGGCGGTTGTGGGAAAGGTGCAGAAAATCTCGCCCCGCTACCTTCCGATTTGCTGCCTTGATCCGCAAGGTTCATTCGTGAAGTCTGGGCTGACCGCTTGGTTCAGAGATCGCGGTATCCCAGCGCTTCGCCCGATGGTCAAGGAACGACTGCAGCAGCTTGGCTACACCAGCGTGACGGAGATCATGGCGCGCGGTTTTGGCCTTTCGCTTTCCGACCAATATTGGCTTCGGCCGGAAGGATCTTCGGCCTCGTGGGACGAGATTAACTGCTTCACCAACGCGTTTCCGGAAGAATTCGGCGAGCTGATGCTTCCGCACGATGATTCTTCCATGCCCGATATCGTCAAGAAGCTGAGGTCATCGGACGCGCTTTTGAAGTTGTCTCCCGATGCGGCGCTGAACGGCAACTTGCCGAAGCGCTGGCGGATTGAGCCTGATGGAACGAAGGTGCTGGTCAAAGCGGGGCGTGCAAGCTGCCGATACCAGGAGCCGTTCAACGAGGTTGTCGCTACGGCTCTTTGCGCGCGGCTTATGGGCGCGCGCGAGTACGCTTCCTATGCGCTTGAAGACAACGGCTTTGCCAAGTGGGCGAGCGTGTGCCCGACCATGGTGGACGAGTTCAGCGAATTCGTGCCGGCGTTTCACATCCATGCGTCGTCGAAGGTGTCGAACGACCAGAGTCTGTTCGACTTCTACGTGAGTGCGTGTCGGGCGCACGGGCTGGATGTTTTGCAGGCGGTTGAGAAGATGCTGGTGGTTGACTACCTTACGGCGAATTTCGACCGGCATTGGAACAACTTCGGCATCATCGTCGACACCGAGACGCGTGAGTGGAAGGCCGCAGCGCCGATTTTCGACACGGGCGAGTCGTTTTGGTGCAACGTTGATACGGGGCAGCCGTTTCGTGGATATGTGAGCGAGAAGGCGGGGGCTGTGCGGCCGTTTGCGCGCGACATCGATAGTCAGCTGGAGCGTTTCTGCGTGGACATGAGCTGGTTTGATGCGCGGATGTTGGACGGATTTGCCGAAGAGGCGTGCGAGATTTTGCGCGGTAACCCATTCATTGCGAATGACTCCGGGCGCATCGATAAGCTGCACCAGGCGCTTTGCGCGCGTGTTGACCGCGTTGTTCGTCACGCTACGATGTTGCGTAAGGGTGTACGGTTGAGCGGCGAGCGCCTGTAGCGGGTTCGGCTCATCTGCGAATCCGAAGCCCCTTGAGGTCCAGCTTCGTAGCGTCGAGCGAAAGCGGCACCAAATCGAAAGCGCCGAAGGCGCGCCGCTCATTTATAAACGCGGCGACGAGTGTCTCCTGCTCCGCTTCGCTCGTCGCGTGCGGCCCTTCCACGAAGTTCCTAAAACGTTACCGAAAGCGGCTTGCCTTGGGGCGGGCCGCTTTCGTATACTGCAGGTACACCAGCAAAGCCCGTCTCTGCAGTGGGTTAGACTTTAGAGCTCGCGGGCGGCGCGGTGGATATGAATTATCGAGCCAGGCTGCAACCTGGCTCGACTACTTCTTCCGCCCCATCCGACACCGTTTATATGTCTCGATCAGTGCAAGCGCGAAGGCCAGCACCGTGGCTATATCAGCCATGCAGTCGAGAATTTCGTGGATTATATCCATAGGCGATCACTCCTCTCGCAAGAAGCGCCGCCCACGTTCGGACCTTGCTGGTGGAGTTCCTATTGTATTCGCTAGCAAGCTAGAGTTCGGGTAACGGCGCGGCAACGAATACAGCCGGCTTTGCGAATGACGCTGGGAGCGCCCACGAATAATTCAGTGCAAAAAACGCCGATCAGGTTGTCGATTTGCTTTCGCTCGAACTAGGTCAGGCTTTGCGGCCCGATTCCACGTTGATTTTTTTTCGATGAAGTGCAAATGGCCCCTGAAGTGGTTGCGCTGTCGAAGTACCTTGTGCAAGATGGGCGCTTCGATGTGGTTTTGTCGGGGTCTATGTTGGGATCGAAGCTGCGGTGGATACGCTCCATGCCGGTCGGATATCTGCGCATTTTGGACATGTTTCCGCTTTCGTTTGAGGAGTTTTGCTGGGCACAGGGCGTTCCCGATACGATTTTGAGCCAAGTTCGCACGTGCTATGAAGAGAAGATTCCGGTTGATGCACCGGTTCATGATGCGCTCATTCAGCTGTTTCGCCGGTATCTCGTGATCGGCGGAATGCCGGCAGCAGTGCAGAAAAGTATCACTGGCAAGCGCGATTTAGGCGCGGTCCGCGAAGTTCAGACGGATTTGGCTAGGCTATATCGCGAAGACATCGCAAAATATGCGGGAACGCGGTCGCCGCAGGTCAAGGCGATTTTCAAGAGATACCCGCTCAGCTTAGCAAGGAGAACAAACGGTTTCAACTCAAGGCGGTGGCGAAAGAGGCGAAGTACAATCGTTTCGCGAACGATTTCGCATGGCTGACCGCCGCCCGCGCTGCGCTGAAAGTCGACAATGTTTCCGACCCTCGGCCCATGTTGGCTCGCACCGCCGAGGTCAATCGGTTCAAGCTTTATAGCTCCGATGTGGGAATGCTTGTTGCTCAATACCCTGCTCAGACGGCGATGTCGGCGCTTATGGGGGAGCGGTCGGTGAATTTCGGCGCGGTGTACGAGAACTTTGTCGCGCAAGAGCTGGCTGCGGCGGGCGTTGAGCTGTACTACTATCACCATAGCAAGCGTGGCGAAGTGGATTTTCTGATGGAAAAGGCAACGGGCGGAATTTTGCCTATCGAGGTGAAGTCCGGCAAGGACTATAAGCTTCACACGGCGCTGAACACCCTTTTGGGGACCAGCGAATTCGGCATCTCGGAAGCGGTGGTGCTGACCGAAGCGAACGTGTCGTTACAAACGAGGTGCGGAAAGCGGTTAACGTATTTGCCGCTGTATATGGCTGGGTTCGTGGCGGCAGAAGGGTCGTCGGGCGAGTCATCGGTGAAGTTGCTGAATGAAATCGAGCTGCCGCCCATTGTGTGGCCCGAATAGCGGCTGGCTAGCACGCGCCGCACATGTTGGCCGGTGCGTGCCGGCCCCTGCGCGAAGTTCCCGAATCGTTGTCGAAAGCGGCTTGCCTCGGGTCTGGCCGCTTTCGAATACTGCAGGTACACCAGCAAGCCCGTCTCCTAGGCTGTCGCACTTCAGAGTCGCGGGCGGCGCGGTGGTTGTTAGGCTGTCGAGCCGGGTTGCCCCCGGCTCGACTATTTCCTGCGCGTCATCCGGATACGTTTATGCGCCTTGATCAGCGTTAGCACGAATGTCGACCGTTGCCTTACGCCTCGCGCAATATGTGAGATTTGCAAGCTGGATAATCGAAAAACTCCAGGTAGATGGTAAAATAAAAACGTACGTAAAAAATTCGGCAGCAAAGCGTTTCCCCAGGTGAGAAGCGCGGAAGCTGCAAGCGAAACGCGAAAGGACGGCATCTCGCCGCACGGGCGGGCAACCAAGATGACCAGCAAGCGCGAACAAAGCGAACTCGAGCCGAAAACGGCGGAGCAATACCGCCAAGCGGCCGACGCCCACGCGCAAACGCTCAAGGACTTCTGGAAGCGTTTCCTGGTAAGCGGCCTGTTCGTGATGGCAGCCATAATTATCATCCTCGCCAGCCTAGCCTGGTTTGTCAGCAACAACCAAGTAAAGGCCGAAACGGCAACCCTCAGCGCGAAGGGCGATCGTTTTGCGTTGACAGGTGTCTCGGGGGACGATACGCATCAAGGCGTGTATGACAATGTGGCTGCGTTTGGCACTAATGATTCCATGGCGGTTTCGGCAACCGTGAATCTGAACAATTACAACGGCGGCGAAGTTGGGCCTGGTGCTTCGGGCACCATCCAGTTCACCGTCACGCCTGTAGCCACCGACTTGGGAAACGTCCAGGTTAGCTTAGAGCGCGCGGTGCAGCTGCGGACAAGCGATAACTCTGTGGGGGAGGTTCAGAAGGATGGCACCCTCTGTGACCTATTCCGCGGGCACATCCTGTTCTTTGAGAAGAAGGATGGGGAAGGCGTGTTTCCGGGGAAGGATGCGAGCGGATACTACTCCAACCCCCTGATCTCCGATGTCCTGACCGTTGTGTCGTCCGAGTTTCAAGACGAAAGCGGCAAGACTACGAAGACTGTTACCCGCACGCTTTACTGGGCATGGCCGTCGCAGCTCCAGGCGTTCGTGCTGACTGGCAATGTGAATTACTACCAGAACCTGTTTGCTCCCGCCTCGGACACGACGGCGTTCGACAGCGCGGGCTATGCAACTCTGCAAGCCGATATCAACAAAAATCTCGGCTGCTACTACGCAGCCCTCGACAATCAGGGACGGTACTTCACGCCGAAAATGGTCCCCGAGGTTTCCCCAAGCATGTCCTCGAACAACATGGACACGTGCTCGCTGTACTACAACTACGCTGACGAGCAGCTTGGCTCTCAGGTCGAGTATTTCCAGCTGCGTTTCTCCGCGCAGGAGGTGAACAACTAGCAATGACCGATCGTCCGAACAACAGCTCGGAGCTCGAGGCCACGGCCCCGTCCGTCGCCGCGCAAGTCGACGCGCCGCAGGACGCCTCGGCTGCGGTGGCAAAAAGTCCCTGGTACGTCGACAAGCGCAAGCGGTTGATGGCTGCGCTTTCGCTTCTGGCTGTTATCGCCATCATCGTCTGCCTGACGTTCGGTTGGTTTGTTGCCGGTCAAAGCGCGTCAACAGTTGGAAAAGTGCAGGAGCCCAAACAGCTGCGCGTGCTCGGCCCGAATGCTACGGCCATCGAGCAAATCGACATGTCGTACACGTCCGACAACGTGGACCAGGACGGGAAGGTTACCCTGTACCGCCCGTTCTGCGTGAAAAGCGATGGCGGTCCGTTCGAGCTGCAGTTGGCGAACACCACGAATATCAGCGACTTGAATATCGAAGTGTATCGCGTTGCAGTGGGCCATACGGGGAGCGAGACGGTGTCTGGCACGGTTTTTGGACAGCCTTACTACTGGACGGCGGTGGGTAACCCGATTGAATTCGAGTTCATCAATCAAAGCGATTCGGGCATTGCCGCTAAGCCGCGAGATTCGAAAGACCCGACGTTTGGCGATTACGCGGGTAAGGAAAATTCGGGCGGCATCCAAGCCAATGCTGCACCGTTGTATCGCTATGCGCTTTTTGGGGGAACCTCAAGCAACAACCTCGATCAGAAGGAAGATGGCTCTGCCGCTGACGTCACGAACTTCATTCTGAAGCTTCAATGGACGGAAAGCCAGAAAGAGACCGACGTCCTGTATCTGATCGCTCGAGGGTCGGAAGCGGGAGCAACGTCGTAGAAAACCCACCATGCGCGCATATATCGCACAACGAGGATAGTGAAGGAGGTGTCGAACATGAGCAGCGCAGACAACGAAACGAAGGCCGAAGTGCAACCTATCAACGAGGCCGCGGCGAACGCTCCCGCGAAGGCGATGGCGAAGGTGCCCGCTGCACGCGCCGTGCGTAGGCATGCTAAGCGTGCGCTCGTGGCCGGCACCCTTGTTTTGTGCTTAGTGGCACTGGCAACGGGTATGCGCGTGACATACTCTGCCTTTATGGCTGGCGACTATTTAAAAGGTGTCGTCGTTACTAACGACACGCAAAGCCTGTTCGCCTCCGATCTGCTGTATTCGTATACCCAAGATCCTGAGGAGAACCCTGCCGAGCAATTGCTAGCGGTCGACCCTGATGCCTCGGGCAATTGTAGCTTCACGTTCAGCGTTTACAACTGCTTGCCCGCTGACCAAAACGTCGTCAACATGAAAGACGTAACCTATACGCTGTCCGTTGTTCTCCATAATTGGAGTGGCGATAATTGGACGATTTCTCGCAGTGAAGGCGTGCCGGAAGTTGGGCAGCCTTCAACGTTTTTGGGTGGCCGCGCGAAAATCGACACGTACACCATCACCTTCCCGAAACAAGCCTTAACGGAAAATGCGTACTTTACGGTGAAAGCAGCGGTTGACGTTCGGAACAGCCCGGGCACTACGCTCAATTGCCTTGCCGCTAAAATCATCCCGAATGAGCGCGTCGTTGTGCAGAGCGCTTCGGTCGAAGGCGCGTTCGTCGACAAGGACGCGAAGGATATGGACAGCAACGTCATCCCGTTCAGTAAGTATGACGCTTACAACTACCGCATCACTGTCACGGCTCAAGAGGCGCAAGTCGAACTGAGTTGGGACCCTACCAAGGTTGATTTGGACTACTTCTTCAATACGAGGTTCAGTGCTGTTGTTGACAAGCGGGCTGGTAAAGCGACGCTGACCCTGCAGCCTGGCGGAACCGTCGTGAATTTTTACCGTCATGGGGACGTGGTGCCAAGCGACTGGTCCGAATTGGGCATTTCGGTCAAGAAGGTTGATTAACCCGCGATTGCGGTGCATATGGAATGAGGTAAACGTGCAGGTGACGAATTCGGCAAAACGCATAGTGGCGATATGCCTTTCGGCAGTGCTCATAGTCCAGGGTCTGGTTCCCGTCCCGTCCGCAATGGCGGAGACGGTGGCGAATGCAGCCGCAACGGCTGGTCGGCAAGAGGCTTCGGAGAATGCTGCCGCCGATCAGGGTAGCCGGGCCGATTCCGATGGGGAGCAAGCGGCACCCTCCGAGGAGGAGCCCGCCGAATCCGCGACTGATGTCGATGCTGCGACGTCCGACTCGGCAGCATCCAATGCCGATAGTAAAGCTGCGCAATCCACCGACCTTGCTGGCGAAGCACCTTCCGATGAGAACTCAGATCAAGCTGCAGAGGACGCGGCCGCCGCGAATAGCGATCCGACGATTCACACCGTTTCTGATTTGGCGAAGGCTTTCGAGGATAACAGCTGCGGAACAGTAACGGCGCCTGCCGACGCTGTCACTGCGGTAAACGTTACTGGTGTTGCTGGATTGCCGATCCTCTCGAATGCTGATCCCGGCTTGTACCAATCTGCCAACATCTCCCTTTCGGGTATGACTGGCACTGAGGGGTTGGATTTGTGCACTCCGGTAAGCGGATATACGTTCCAAGGCCTTGGAAGCAAAGCCGTTCCATTCGAGGGTTCTCTTACCTTGCCGAATGATATGTGGCTTCGAATCACTCGCACGCTGTTCAACGGCGTTAAGCTCCACAGCGCAAGCAGCTCCATCAAAATCAGATGGGAAGGTGCTCCGACATACAACGAGCCTATCGTTGCGGCGAGCATCGACGGCAATGACCAGACGCTTAACGTCCAGGTGCAGCTTGCGAATCCGTTCGATGCCTCCGTCACCGTCGAACCTTCAACCCCCGCTGCATCCTCGGCGCTGTTGGGAACCGCTTCGGGCAACTTGGCGGTAAGTGCCGGGTATTCCTTTACGGACGGTGCCACCCGCAAGGGCTTTGCCGTTGCTTCCACGACGGCAAATGCCGGCTTGATTGCGAATACTGTTGCATATGGCAAACTTACGATTGCAAGCGTCAGCTTGCCTGATGACATCGTGAGCACTCCGACGGTTACCGCAGCCGTAAACGCCGGTGGCCTCGTCGGCGCAGTTTGCGTTGACGATAACGGGAGCGATACGACGGAAGCGGCGGAGGTTGAAATCGCTGCAGGGGTGGACGTCTCCGCGTTCACCGTGAAAGGCGCGAATGCGTCCGGTGGCCTCATCGGCAAAGCGAACGGGTTGACGCTGACGCTTCCGAGCAGAGAAGCCGATGCGGGCACCGTCAAGCCTGCACTCAACGTGGGCGACAGCGCGGGCTGCCTATACGCTGGTGGCGTGATTGGCCAAGTTCTGTTTGCAGGGAGTGCTGTCGCGGGTTCGGCCGCCGTCACGATTTCCGGTAAAGCGTTGAATTATGGCGGAGGCGTCAAGCTCAGCGTCTCCAATGAAAAGAACGAGGCGAAGGCACCTCGGGCGGGTGCGTTGTTCGGCGAGTTGAATTTGTCTAATGGCGATGTCTCGATTGATGGAGGAACGTATAAAAGCGATCTCGTCTATGGCCGTGATAGCTCTGATACCACGAAACGCGGTGCATATGGCGGTTTAGTTGGTTCCGTTTGGGGGCAGAAGGATGGCAATGCTGGCAATGCGCTTCGGGCGCTGACGGTCTCAGGCGATGCGTCTATTGAATTTGCGCTGTCCGGCGATACGAAAGTGCGACAAGCTGGTGGCGTCGTGGGATACGAAGGCCAGGGTGGCAGCAGCCTTAACACCGTTGCCCTTGTGCTTGACGGCGTGAGCGTTACATACAAAGGTGGAGGACCTTTTTTCCAGAATGTTTGCAGGCTCGGCGGGGCGGTCGGTGTTCTTGACACGAACAACGTGCTGGACGTTCGGAATCTGTCAGTGTCAACGGCAGATAATGCGGCTATTGGCGGTGACAACGGTGAGTCTGCTGGCATTGCCGGATCGTCTTGGCGGGGGATAATCAAGTTCAGTGGCATTACCGATTTGTCTGGAGCAAAGTTCAAGAAAAACGATAAAACCGCTCTGCTGGTGCACGAGAATTTCAACTCTTTGATTTTTGCGACTGGAAGCGGCGGAAATGAGATTACGGCTGAAAGCACGTCGACTGGTTGGAAATACGTGCGTCCGACGAACGTGGTTCAGCTTGACGATATTTATGACTTTGGCCAGGTGATTCGTCTTGGCGGTAATCTCGACAGCAACTTCATCTTCCTGGATGACGGCCATAATTGGCATTTCAGCGGAACAAATCTTGCAAAGAGCGGAGGGGTGTTTCAGCTTCCAAGCGCGGCAGACTTCGCGAAATTGGCTATTGCTTGGCAAACAAGCGGATACTTTTCGTGCGTGGATGGTGTTACTGCGGGAAATGTGAGCTCTATCGCGACAGCGACGATAAATCTTCAAGGAGATATTGATTTGTCGGGCACGGGAATCACGGGCTTGACGAAGGATCGGATACCCGGAAACGCGAGCGAGCTTCCCGCAGCGAGCCAAACTTTTTCCGGAAGGGTAAGCGGTAACGGCAAAACGATAAAACTAGCCGTTGGCGAAGCCTACGGTTGGCGCGGAGACAACGCTATCAATGTTTCCGACACCAGTGATGGCAACGGTATGGTGTATCGCCACGATAGTCTTGGCTTGTTCATGGCCCTGGGTGATGGTGCGACGATCACGGGTCTCACAATCGATGGCTCGATGCGCTTCGACGATAAAGCTGGCGTGGATGCCGGACCGCTTGCTGCAAAAAGTAGCGGCACAGTAAGCGTTACGAACTCTACGTTTAAGCCGGCTATCAACTACGAGAACACAGGTGATGGCAAGGTCGCGCGGGTTGGTGGCATCATCGGTACTGTCGCTGGGGGCAGCGTGACGTTTGGCTCAGGCGCGGCAGTTGTGGCAAACATAACATCAGCTAAAACGGAAAACGGCAACGCAAACGTTGGCGGCGCTATTGGTCTTGTTGCTGCAAATTCTGCGGCCCAAATCACGGCATCGGGGCTTTCGATCTCTGGCAATATCAATTATGCAGACGGCAAAGACGGGAACATTTATGCCGGTGTTGGCGGCTTCATCGGCGTTATCAGGGAGAAGGATTCCTGGAACGGAAACTCGGCTGAGTCCCATGTCTCTATTTTGAAACTCGCGTTGGATAATCTTACGATTGAGAATAGAGTTAGTACGGGAAACAAAACTGCTGGCGGCTTATTGGGCTATAGCTGGGGAAAGGCAGTTGTTGACTTCGGCGATGCGAACAACGGTGCCGCCAACTATGCGCTCACGGCGAACGAGTCGTCGGTATCCGCTCAAAATGTCACGCAATTTGGCGGCCTGGTGTATGCCGCAAGTGGTAAATGGACGATCAATGATTACGCAATCGATTTGACCGGTGCGACGTTCAGCGCGCCAAATGCCGATTGGTTTGGTATGCTCGTGTGCAGTGCTGGCAGGAACGTCACAAGGGGTAACGGGAGCTATTTCGATTGGCTCAGTGGCCTCTATCTGCTCGACGCGGCACCGTGGGAAACCGCTTATAAGGTGAACGAAGACAAAGGGGCCGTTACCACAAAGGGCTCGGCAAATTTTGACGAATGGATTGCTGATACGCGTGGAGTCAACTGGAGTACCAAGTACCTGGTCACGGACGTTGGCGTGGATGGCGTTGTCTCGCTCCATACGGTTGATGACAAGTTGCATATGGAAGATGCCGATCAGCGTAACTCGTATGAGAACCGGACAGCGTTTGGCCAAGATCATCCCACAAATAAATATTCTCGCTATTATTACAACCTCGATCGAGCGTTCGAGGTGGTTCAAAGCAAGAATAAGCATACCGGGATCCAATGGCTAGAAACTCCTGAAGAGGTGCTGCTTTGGAGTGCGGCCACTTATGCAGCGGCTGGCATTCGGGACTACATCGTGAAAACATCAGGATCTGACGGCTATCCCTATATGACGAGTACTGCTCGTATTAGAGGTGAAATTGACCTAACAGGATATAGCTACTATCCTGTGGATGCCAGCAATATTGCGATGTTTATCAGGAATGCTTCGATTACCTTCGCCTACGAGAAGGTCAATGCAAAGGAAAACGGCAACAAGAAGAATAGCGAGCAGACGCAGCATATGAATATGCACGCTGGTTTGTTCAGGCATTTTGCGGCAACTGGTTCGGACAACAAGACGATGAACGTCGAGAACACGACGTTGTCCGGCACAATAGGAATGAACATCGACGATGATGGGAAAACCATCACTTCAGGAGCTTTGATCTGCAAAATTGCCAATGGGTCGGATACGGCTGGTGGAAGAGCCGTCGTGAACATTAACGGTCTGACGTTAAAGGGGCTTCGTGTAGCCAATGCGGATCCGGATTATGCCCCGCTGCTTGTTGCTGACATGACTACGTTTGCGGGTTTAGACGTTAAAGAACTCAGTATCTCGGAGTCTGACTACAAGAATAGTGAGAACAAATGGGTGACTGCGGGCACCAGTCTCTTTGGCAATCTTGGCGGCAGCAATGCCGACATGGTTTCGGCTACTTTTAACCAGGTCTTCGTCCCGTCATTGAATAATGGCGGTAGCATATTCACGCATGCAAGCTTGCTGGAAAGCTTCGCCTACGGTGATGGTAAAACCGGTACGGCAAGCTATACCTTCGTGAAGTCGGATCAGACTGCTGGAATGGTTACGTTTGGTGAGGAGATTGACTCCAACGGCGAATATCACGGGTCGCAGTTCTGGTACTACGACGAAGAAGGCTATGGAGACTCCAGCAATCTGGTTGATGATCATCGAGGCCATATAGCCAATGAAAACGACGCGAAATTTGGAGATTATCTTCCTTACGTCTATAAAAGCGACGACGGCGATCCTGTAGGCTCACATAAAAGCTTCCACGAAATCAAAGTCAATCAGCGCATCCCGAGTTTGGTGACCGGCTGCGGCACTTATGGTGATCCGTACGCAATAGTAAATGCCAATCAACTGTATGCAGTATCAAACTTTATCCGCAGTGGAAACGCTGCAGCCATGGACGGATGGGAAATCACAATTGTCAAGGATCAGGAGACGCTGTGTCAGCGCCGCGCCGATTCCAGCAATCACGATAACGAAGTAACATACGTCTACAGCACAAGCAACGGCTGGGTCAACAAAAATAACTCGACGGATAAACTTGAAGGCGACACGATGCAACGCTACTTGCAGAGCGCCTATTACAGCATCGAGCCAGGTGATTCCGGAGAAATCGTTCTAGATGGCGATTCATTCCAGGGCTTTGGCAATGAAGTGAATCCGTTCCGTGGCGTGATCGTTGGCAACTTGAACAAAAATGTAACAGGTCAGTCGGTTCCGACGAAGCTCGTGCTGAAAAAAAAGAGCAGCACGCTGATGGGCCTTATCCCCTACAGCTACGGCAGTGTGGTGAAGGGCCTCACGGTTGAATACGATAGCAGCGAAGCCCTGCAGGGTTCGAACGGTGTGGCGTATGCGGGTAAGAGCAGCTCGAATAACGGCGTCCCCCAAGCATTCTTCGGTGGCGTGATCGGCTGTATCGTGGGCGGCGACAACATCATCGATGGGGTAACGGTTTCAAACACAGGCAATTTCAGCGTTGCCGGAGCTGCCTCGTCGGCACACTTGGTTCCCATTGGCGGTTATATTGGCGTCATTGCTGGCGGAGGCGTGATCTTCCGCAGCATGAGCGATGACGTTTCGAAATGGCGCGACGGTGGCTCATCGCTTTACGACAACCCCTATGTTGGCCGCGTAATCGACGGCTACGCATTCAGTGAGAAATGCGTAGTGGATAATGGCGACAGCAGCTATAAGGTGAATCTGCTTGACTCTAATGATACGGGTTGTGTTACGACCACGAATACTTATAACAATTACTCATGGGGAAGCAAGAACGAGGCTGCGAAAGTCACGGTCAGTGATAAACAGGGGCTGCTTGTTCTTTCCGCAATCATCAATAGCGGTGCGGCGGCCGGAGCAGCAAGCTCGGGCTATGTGATGCCTAACGTTGGCCCGTTTTGTGGTTCATATGCGTACCGGGGAAGAACCTATAACAATGCGGCCTTAGCGGCAAAGAAGTATAAATTCGGTAATGAGCAATATGGCAAAGTAAGAAACTCTGCATACAGTACGGTAGGCGCAGTTGCAAGTACCGCTGATGAAAATTGGTCCCTTTCGAAATATGATGACTTGCAAGCGCCGGGTAACCAGAATTGGCAAGGTCCTCTTAATAGCACCGAGGTGCAAAACAACAAACGCGAGATCAATTCACCATATCTGGTAAGAACTAATGCAAATTGGGCAACGGGATATATTTGCGCACTTGGTATTTCCGGCGTAGCTATCGAGTTTGCTAAGCAAAGCGGCGAAGGCATTGACTACGATATGACCGATTACGGGTCTGGCTATCTGGGCTTGTCGGGACGCTATTATTCGAATGCCTGCGTATCGAATTATCCTTCTGCGGAGCGTCGCTTCATTACGCCCCCGATTGCGTGCATCAACGGCAACGGGGCGTCGATTAAGGTTGTCTCAAATGTCAAGGAATACGCCAACGACGATTACAAGGTATCGGGTGTTGGAGCCCTGTTCGGAAACGTGATGTATACGTCGCAGAAGGTGGATCAGAGCATCAAGGCGAACGATGGTGCAACCGTTAAAGACTTGACGTTCGATAGTTGCAACTTGTCTATCCAATACATTGATGAGTCGGGCAAAGTATTGGAAAACAAGAATGACGACACTGTTCACATCGGCGTCGGGTGCCTTGCTGGCATCACGTCGAACCTGAATAGCCAGGTTGATTATGGCATTTACAAAAACGTTCACATGACGGGATGCGCGGTTACGGGCGTCTCTAGCGCGGGTGGCCTGCTCGGCAACGCCGGCTATATGAAAATGCGTACGAATGCAACGGACCGGTATTCAAGAATGACTCAGATCGAGTGGAATAGCTGGGGCTCTCTCCAGGCGCCAGTCAAACTGATGGATTCGTCCTATATCGATTGCACCGTGACGGCGTCTCACAATGCTGGCGGCTTTGTCGGCAAGATTCGCAAATCGAATTGCGAGGTAGACGTGACGACTTATAATCCCGTCGCATCGAATTCCGTGATTCGGGCGACTAATGGATGGAACGGTGAAGCCAATACCGCTGGTGGCATTGTTGGCCTTACGGGCGGACAGGTTGTTGTTGGCGGGAAAACTTCACCAGGAAAATACGTAACGGTTTCGAACGCGACGGTAACTACCGATTGGCCAGAGGGGTCGAGTTCTACGGGTGTGAACTTTACTAGAGGATTGGGGGGTATTGCGGGTTATGTCGAAAACAATACCGTTAGCGTTTCCCATGCGAAAGTGACCTCGGACAAAAATGCTTCTGATACTGACGCCTACTATTTCGGTTGCCAACAACAGGGGAACCAGCGTTATAGGTACGTCGGCGGCCTTGTTGGCTATGGGAATCGATATTCGTCCTATAGCGATTGCATTGTTTCGAATATCAGAATCGCTTCGCGTGAATCTGGCGGCGGAATCATGGGCACCCTTGCAGGAGGCTCGTTCGTTGCGGATGGGGTTTCGATTGACTCGATTCAAATTGATGGAGCGTATTCGGGCGGTGTTCTTGGCCAGACGTCCAGCACCGGTTCAAGCGTAACGGTGGTTAACTCACGTGTGGAAAACAGTCTGTTCAAGAAGAACTCGTGTATGGGGTGGACGCATCCCGATGGCAATTACACCTATTCGGGCGGAGTTGTTGGCGATGCAAAAGGTACGATTCGAATGTGCAATATCCTGATTGCCGAAAACGCCTTCGAAGACAAAACGCACCAAGGGCTTTTGCTCGGTGATGTCGCTGATAGCGATTTGACTCGTTTCGCTGTTGCGGGTTTGGCAATCAAGCTGAAAACCGGAGCGACGAATAGCGATAATCCAGGAATCATGCACTACCGTCAGGATAGCCAAAAGGCTGCAATCAACAAGAAGTCCTACATCGCTTTTGCCGATTACAAAGATGAGCCCAAGGCTGTCCCTGGTAACAGGTTGTACAACGATGATGACAATGCTGACGGTTCCATGGCTACCGTGAAGTCGGTGAGTCCGTATGTCACGACCAACCCGGAAAACAAGTTATCGGTTAAGGATGCCTCGGGTGGGGATCCAAAATACCTGTTCGGTGACGGTGCCGCAATCGACACGGCGGCTACAATCAAAGAGCAAGCAAGGTTTCCCCAGCCTGGTCGCTACACCTATACCAATATCGGGGGAATCACCGATGATGGTCAATACAACAACACAAACAGCTACAGTGCCGGAACTGCTGCGAGCACTTACAACAAGAACAATACGGTGTCTTCAGAAGGCACCGGAAAGTTTCCGCAAGTTGCTGACGATTTCCCCATCCTGTTGATTTCGGGCAACGACACGACGACCGTCGCGAACTATCTTAACCTTGTGACGAACGGTGGCTTTTCCGACGCTGTGCGTCTCAATAACGACGCCGGCGGCCCTCATGTGACGGCGAAGGCCGAGATGTTCGAATTGCAGTCGGATGGATCGTTTGTGCGTTCGGCCGATGCGGCATCGTTGTATGTCGTGGGTGATGGCACCACTTCAATGGGGTTCCGTGCTTCTACGAGCTGGGATAACGAGAGGCATCGTTTTACGTTGCTGACCGTCACCTTCTCCGAGACGGGGCAGAAGTACAAGGTACAGGTGCCCATCATCGTGAAGCGCATGCTCGAGATTGACTTCACTGCCAGCTATGCGTACGGCACGAAGTTCAATCCCGATGATTACAGCACGCTAGGCGAAAACAGCCACGTGCTGAGCAGCTCCGGCGAGTCGATGGCCGGTTATCTCACCTGGACGTACAACGAGGCAAACGGATCCGCAACGGAATATGGTTGGGACACGCACCTTGCCAGCGGTGGTTCTATGGGCCCGCTGAACAAGTCGATCCTGTTTAGCGGAAAGACTCCAACCTTGCCGGCTGGTACGCAACTGACGTTGGTCGACACGGCGGACAACGACAAGGAGTACTATTACACGGTTCCTCAAAGCGGGGCCACGTCGGTCAAGCTCACGGACTTCGTTGCCGCGGTCGATGGGAAGTCTCGCTATGAAGAGCCTTGGTTCAGCCAAACGATGGGCGTAACGGCGTTGGAAGACAACAACGGCGTATGGGTCGAGTGCTCGAAGGATGATAATCCGGGAGCCAAGATCGGCTCGGGCGATGATGTAAAGTATTATCGCGTTACTAATGAATCTGATACGGCCACAAGGTACACCCTCAAGGTTGCTACTGTTGCCGAGGGCGAGAACAAGGGCATGGAGATTTCGCCTAGCGAAAACTTCTACCTTGTCATCACCGTGCCAGCGGGTACGAAGGCGGCAGTGAACGGTTACACATATTCCAGCATCGACACGAATGTGAACAGCCGCGTGAACGCGACGCTTCGTCCTCGCAATGCTGAGAAGCTTCTCGACGCCGATAGCCATTCCAACACGGCTTCAACATATAGCATCTATACGAACTATGGGCAAAAGCTGAGCGACAACGTTTCGGGAGCATACGCGGAGATGGGTACCTGCAAAAACGAAGATGGGGTTGGGTATCGATTACCTCTTGACGTTACCGACACGGTAACCTTCAACAGGAATCAGCAATACAACCCCAATGACAAGCTGTACTTTCAGCTCAGCAGTTCGTTGGGGCAGTACGGAAAAGATGGCAGCTTGACAAGCGCTGGCGGCTGGCCGACTGGTGTGAGTGGAACCGCGCACTTTTATGTGAAGGTGGGCGACGAATACTACACTTGGGATGGTAGCGGATGGAAAAGCGTAGGGTCTACGAAAACGGATGCCGGAGCATCAGTTCCCTGGTCGTCCGATGGCGGTGAGATGAAGTTGCAGCTGCCCTACGACTTGTCGGGCATCCGTTCTGTCGCGGCGAGCGTGGCTACCGCTGCAGACACTGAGGATGCAGCATTTACTGTTCAAGTGAAAATCGACTCGATCCAGATGAGCGAGATGGCTTGTTTATCCGGTATTGCAGCGGGTCAGTTGAACCAGCAGCAGGTGCCTTCGGCTTTCACGAGGATACGTTTCCAGTCTAGTTTGGCTGTAAGCGAAAGCACGTTGGAAACGTCGAGCATCACCGCAAACATCCCAGGTACCGTTGGTTACTATCGCGAGGAAAACGGTGATTCCACGATCGAGTTGTCGGCGAGCATGCAATCGCAGCTGGGTATCAACGTGAACGATTTGGCGTTGGCCAACGGTACCATTGCCGCATATGGAACGTATGATTTGTCCGCCATGATTGATGCTGATGACAGGATTGGCGAGGCAACTTCGGTGCGCTACATGTTGAAGTTGCAAAAGCGTACGGGGACGGATGGGACGTATGAGGACGAGTCTGTTAAAAGCCACTTCTCAGTTATCGAAAGCCCGCTTGGAGAAGGGACTTTGACGCCGATGGGCACCAAGGACGCTTTCGTCTTCATTGATCAGAAGGCTAACAATGCGTTTGCTACTCAGAAGAGCGCGAAGATGTTTCAGTTCCCGTTCACAGTCAAGGTTAATACGGATGTTGAGGACAACAACTTCACATATGCGAACTATCGCCTGGTACTGTCGGCCGAGCTACTGGACGCTAGCGGCAGCGTGATCGACACGCCAGTGAACATAGCCCTGAACTCGGGATATCCGAATTCAGATTACATCACCTACACGCTGTCGAAGATCAACACCAGCGGCATTTCGCATAGCTAGCGCGGGAGTGATAAAGCGGCCCTGAGTGATCGGGCCGCTTGCTTGTCCTCTCTGAATGGTGCCGATGAGTGTTCTGGGCCATCATGCAATTGCTAAGTGTGGGCGCTAGCGGTTGATAAAACGACAGGAATCGAGGAACTTTTCGCATGAGCATGCGAAAAGTCCATCAAGCTCTAAGGTTATTGCATGCTTATTGCAGTAATTTGCCTGCTGCAATCGCGGGAGCCTTGAATCCTTCGCCAAAGTTGTGAAAATGCCAAAATGCTGCCAAAATTTAGTTGTGATAATGTACAAATAGCAGCTAAAAATGGTTGTGTTAGTGCCAAGAGATTGGATTGCATTGCTAAAACGAATGGCCTATGATGCTTTGCTGCGGTGGAAGGCGGCTGCAAAAAGAAAGGTGCTGCTGGTCGACGGCGCACGTCAGATCGGTAAAACGTTCCTCATCGAGGAATTTGCGCGCAACGAATACGCCAGTTACATCAAAATCGACTTCCTTAACGATGCCCGCGCGGTCGAGCTTCTTGGTAAAGCGCAAGACGCTCGTCAGGTTGTCGAGATGGTTTCCCTTATTTCTGGCAAACCGCTTGGCGATAGGAAGACGCTGCTGTTTTTCGACGAAGTGCAAAAGGCGCAGAACATCGTGACCATTTCGAAGTACCTGCTCGAAGACGGCAGATTCGATGTTGTCATGTCTGGCTCGATGCTTGGCGTCGAGCTGACGGAAGTGAAGTCGTTTCCCGTTGGGTATATGACCATCCTCCATATGTACCCTCTGACGTTTGAGGAATTCTGCTGGGCGCAAAACGTTCCTCAAATGGTGCTTGACTCGGCCGGCGTTGGCAACGGCGGTCCGGGTGCGATTTCTGACGAAGTCCACGGGAAGCTTATCGACCTGTTCCGCCTGTACCTTGTAATCGGCGGTATGCCTGAGGCCGTGCAAACATACCTCGATTCCTCGCACGATTTAAGTGCTGTTCGTGAGGTTCTTAATGACCTTGTCCGTTTGTATCGGAAAGACATTGCCAAATATGCGAACGGAAGGTCGCTGCAGGTCAAGGCTATCTACGATGAGATTCCGCAGCAGCTTGCCAAGGAAAACAAGCGCTTTCAGTTGAACTCGTTACGAAAGCAGGCGCGTTATGAACGGTTTGCGAACGATTTCGCATGGCTTGTCGGCGCGAAGACTGCGCTTAAGGCGGTTAACGTTACGGAGCCTAAGTTCATGCTTGCACGCACTGAAGAGTCCTCGCGCTTCAAGCTGTATGCGCATGATTGCGGGATGCTTATGTCCCGCAATCCCATCGAGGTGGCCGCTGATGTTCTTGCCGGTGCCAAAAGCGTGAATTTCGGCGCGGTTTACGAAAACTTCGTCGCTCAGGAGCTTGCGGCGGCAGGTGTTAAGCTGCGCTACTACCACAACAACCGGCGCGGTGAGGTTGATTTCGTCGTTGAGACCAACGAGGCTCAGGTGCTGCCGATTGAAGTGAAGTCCGGCAAGGATTACAAGATTCATAGCGCCTTAAACAATCTGCTTTCCGCAGATGAATTCGGTATTTCCGAGGCAGTAGTGCTTTCCGAATTCGCTGCTCGAGAAAAGGAGAAGTGCGGGAAAGTCGTGTCGTATCTGCCCCTTTACTCGATCAGCAGCCTGACCAAGCGGCTCAATGCTGACGTTGGCGCTTTTGAGCGGCCCAGTGAAGCAAGAACCTCACTGCGCGTTGATCCGCCAACCTGGTAACCGCGAAAAGCGTCGCAAGCCGAAGCTGAAACTACCGAAATGAGTATTTGCGTTAATCGATGCCATCGTTGTTGCGGTTGAGCACCGCTCGCCCACCTAGGCGTTATTGCTGTTTAGCACCGGCGATATTCCATTCGGCACCGCCTCTCTGGTGGGTACCAGCTGCCATGCAGTCGAGTACCAAGGAGATTTCGCATGACTAGTGACGATTACGCCGTTTATTTGCTACGCAATCCGCTGCGCTGCGAAACTTGACTGCTACATGTTTCGCAATCGGTTGGTCAAAAATTTCGCAATCGGTTGGTTGAAAACCTCGCAATTGGTTGGTTATAATCTTTGCAATCGGTTGTTTTCGCAGGAAGGACCCTGCTATGAGTGCGAAATTGAATTCAAATCGGTATCTTCCTCGCTTTGTTGATAGGCTTATTGAGCGAAAGCTGGGGTATATCGGCGCTGTTGAGGTCAGGGGACCGAAATGGTGCGGTAAAACCCAGTCTGCATTGCAGCACGCATCAAGTTGGACGATGATGCAAGATCCCGATAAGCGGCAAGATTATCTGCTGCTTGCAAACACGAAGCCCTCGGTGCTGCTTGAAGGTGCAGCTCCGCATCTTATCGACGAGTGGCAGGATGCGCCGCAGCTTTGGGATGCTGTCCGGTTTGCTGTCGACGAATGCGATGAGCCGGGACGCTTTTTGCTGACGGGATCTGCAACCCCCGCCTCGGCGCCTTCGCATTCTGGCGCTGGCCGAATTGCATCGGTCGATATGAGCCCTATGAGCCTTGCGGAATCGAGGGACTCTACCGCCGAGGTGTCGCTGGCGGCGCTGTTTAACGGTGAAACCGACTGCTCGGGGTATTCCGAATGCGATGTTGAAGAGATGGCGTACCTCATATGCCGTGGCGGCTGGCCTCGTGCGGTGACTTTGCCCGATAAGGAAGACTCGCTTGAGCTTGCTCGCGACTACCTGACCACCATCGCGGAGCAGGATATTTCTCGTGCTGATGGGGTGAGCCGAAATCCACAATATGCCCGCTTGATCATGCAGGAGTACGCTCGCGTGGTTTCGTCGCAGGCAACTCAGGCATCCATCAACAAAGACTTGAAGAACCGCGATATCGACTTATCGCGAGACACGGTAAACGGGTACCTTGCGGCATTGAGAAGGCTATACGTCATTCAAGAGCTTTCGGCCTGGACGCCTTCGCTGCATGCCAGATCCCGCATAACGAAGACGCCGACGCGACATTTTACGTGCCCCTCCATCGCCGCGGCTGCACTTGGCATTGGGCCGAGGGCGCTGCTTATGGATACGTCGACGATGGGGCTTCTGTTCGAATCGCTGTGCGTAAGGGATTTACGCGTGTATGCGCAGGTTCTCGGTGGAGAAGTGTTTCATTACCATGACGAATCGGGCCGCGAGGCGGATGCGGTGGTTCAGCTGAGAGATGGCCGCTACGCCCTGTTCGAGGCGAAACTCGGGTCGGCGTTCGCTGATGACGGCGCAAAAAGCCTGCTTGCGCTGAAGGAGAAGATTGACACGACGGTTATGGGCGAGCCTGCATTTTGCGCGGTTTTGACGCCGGGTGGTTACGCGATGCGACGCAACGATGGCGTGTTCGTGGTTCCCATAACGTGTCTAACCGCCTAAGGTCTAGATGAGTGTGTGCAGCTGTCTGAGGTGTGTCGCGAAAAACGTTGCAGAGCGTAATGCTGCGCGATTTCGCTCAGGTTTTGATATTGCGATTGGCCCGCATATGCAGCAGCGCACGAAGTTCGAAAAGAAGCGTTTGTCATGTTCCGCCTGGAAAATGCGATTTTTCCCACTTCTTAGGCCTTAAAAGTGGGGAAATTGACAGAAATTAGGCGGAACATGGAATGAGGTGCTTATGGAGCGCTATTTGATGGAGCAGCTTGTTGCTTGGAAGAGCAAGGCTAACAGAAAGCCGCTTATCCTCAACGGGGCGCGCCAAGTTGGGAAAACGTGGTTGCTGAAGGAATTCGGCAAGCGCGAGTTCGACAACGTTGCCTACGTGAGCCTCGATTCCAATCAGGCGGCAAGTGCACTTTTCGACGAAGGCTTCGATGCCCAGCGCGTTCTCATGGGGGCTTTCGCTTGCAACGCGGCAGGAGATCAAGCCGGGTTCCACGCTTATCGTTCTCGATGAAATTCAGACAACCCGCGCGCAATCACGGCGTTGAAGTATTTTTGCGAGGAGCTTCCTGCGTATGCGGTTGCGGCGGCGGGCTCGTTGCTGGGCCTGTCGGCGCACGAGGGCTCGGGTTATCCGGTCGGCAAGGTCGAAACCCTCAACTTGCACCCCCTTAGCTTTCGCGAATATCTTGACGCGACGGGCGATCGGTCGCTGCGCCTGCTGCTCGACTCGCAGGACACGCAGACCATGGCGGCGTTCTCCGAGCGCGAAGTCCTTGCGTTGAAAACGTATTACTTAGTTGGCGGCATGCCTGCAGTGGTGAACGAGTATGTTGAAAGCGATGATTTCGCCCAGGTCAGGGCATTGCAGAATTAAATTCTGGAGGACTATACCCGCGATTTCGCCAAGCGCATGCCCATGCGGCTGTTCCCGAAGGCGCTTGATGCGTGGCATTCTATTCCGGCGCACCTCTCGCACAAAAACAAGAAGTTCGTCTTTGGGCACATTCGCGAAGGTGCTCGTGCGAAGGATTTCGAGGATGCGCTCATTTGGCTTCAGCAGGCGGGCCTTATCAGCACGGTTTCCCGGGTGAAAAAACCTGCGCTTCCGCTGTCTGCACATGACGACCACAAGGCGTTCAAGGTGTTCCTGCTCGACATCGGGCTGCTTGGCGCCATGAGCGGCGTCGATGCCGCAAGCATCGTGCAGGGAAGCGGGATCTTCACCGAATTCAAAGGGGCCTTAACGGAGCAGTATGTGTGCCAACAGCTGATTTCCGATTGCGGCGTTGGGCCCTATTACTGGTCGGCCAAGAGCTCGACGGGGGAGATCGACTTCCTTGCGCAAGACCAGGGGGCGGTGTACGCAATGGAGGTCAAGGCGGAAGAGAACCTGCGCGCAAAAAGCTTGCGCGCGTTCAAGCAGGCGAATCCGCAGGTGAACGCCGTGCGCTTCTCGCTCTCGCCCTACCGCCAGCAAGACTGGATGCGCAACGTCCCGCTCTACGCCGTCGCGAACAAGGGGCTGTGGGGCTAGCGGAGCGACGCGCTTTGCGAGCAAACCGAGCCGTAAAGTAGGTTGTGTCGACGTACCGCAGCGCCTGCTCGACGCCGGCGTCATTGAAGAGGGCGTCGACGGCAGCTTCTCGTTCGCCCTGCCCGGCTTCGGCGAATACGTAAACCAGCGCTTTCGGTAGAGGGGCTTTGCGGCTCTGCGACAGCGCTAGCTCACGGGCTACAACCCAAGTTGCGGCAAGCGCCCTTCGATCTTCTTGCTCACATGGTCATCAAGATACGCACTGCTGAGCTTTGATTTGTCGTAGGCCAGGTACGTTCCTTGCGTCTTCTCAATCAACTCGTGGGTGAAAAACTGCTCCCAGCTAAAGAAGCTTTCGCTCTCGATGTATGCGGCGGGGTTCGCAAGCATATCCCGCGTTTGCTTGTCGTTGAACAGCCCTGATTGCAGTACAAGCCACTCAAACGATTCGGGAAGGAAAAGCTGGATATTCTTGAACCTTTGGAGCGAGGTCAGAAGTTCCATTTCGGGTCCAAACGCTGCGCCGTCTGCGATGACAAGTACGTTGCTTTCTTGCCGTTCGAGTACGGCGTTGTAAACGTTAGATTTCCCGCCAGCGCTTATGCAGGGGATGCCGCTGCGCTTGCACAAAGCGTTAAAGAACTCAAACCCTGAATTGCTATCCTCTACAACAACCACATCCGGTCTTGAGCCATCGAAAGAGGCGTCGCCATAAACGCGGTATGTTGAAGCATATGTGCGCGAATACACGGGATATTTCGTGGTCGATCGGTTGGTGTTTCTAAGCCCGTAGATCTCGTCCACGCTGTAGGGCAGCTGCGGCAGCGATTCGCGCGCGACCAGTACGTAGTAGTTGCTGCTGTGGCGCGCTGCGTGTGCGAATTCGTACGTTCGCATGAAGGCGTTATCTTCGTCGACGAATACGATGCTGTTCTCGATAGCGGCTAGGTCGTGCATCCAGTTACGCCCCGCCAGGACCTTGCAAGGCGCTGCGCAGTTGACGAAGGCGCCGCTGTCTTCGCCAAGCTCGTCGTAGGCGGCAATCAACTCGATCAAGGTTGTTTTGCCGGTTGCGCTGTTTCCTTGCAGGATGGTGAGGTTTCGCGATATCGTCAGCTTGATCTGCACCTTGTTGTTGCGCGCTATGACCTGGTAAGACCCCTTCATTGCGCAGCCTCCCTTAGGCACTTGCCTGCAACCAAAACAAGTTCATCCATGGTGTGCACGGTTTCGCTCGTGTTCGCCACGTGGATGGTGAAGCGGCGATTGCCGAAGTTCATAAGATGGTACAGGTTGATCGTGATGTCCTGAGCCTTGCCGATTGCCAGTATCCATCGCGCACAGTTGTCGCCGCAGTTCGAGGCGTTGTAAACGCGCTCTGGCATGAAATGCATAAGGAGGAGCGTTTTAGTTCCGCTTGATAGCTTCTCGGGGGGAATGACGCCCAGAATTTTCGTTTCGATAGCGTTCGGTCCCAGCACAACGCCACGATCGACCGCCTTGATAACCTTTTGGGCAAAGGGGTCCTCGAACCATTCTGGGGAGTACACGTTGTTGAAATAAACTGACGTGTTGTAGACCACGCCGTCCATATCGCCGTAGTGAATCGTGAGCATGCGCAACCTTTCTTCGCTAGAGGCTCAGTATATACCAGCGAAGCGGAAGGGCGGCACGCGCAACAAAAGCGACGGAATGCGGGGCTCAGGAACGACTTGGCGTTTGTGCGCGCAGTTGCTTTCCGATTACGGCGTCGAGCCCTACTAGAGTTCTTCTCCAAAGTTGTGAAGTTGTTGACATAGGATTTCTAAGATATCCTATTATTTCTGCATCGCATTCAATCAATAGTGAGAGGCTCGGTATTATTTGATGACAAACGGTAAACCGAAGCATGCTTTGGAGCTAATTCCAAAAGCAATATCTGTGAACAGATTTCCTCGTATCTCATATTGTCATTTGGCTCGAGCAAGGGTTGCCTTTTGGGGATTGTCTTCTCCGCCGCATGTTCACTATCTTTGACGCTTCCTCTGTATTCTAACGGAAGTGGTTTGGTATCTTGCGCCGCGCTCGCGTTTCCCCTAGGCGTTCTCGTATTCGTGGTTTTGTCTTTGCTCGCAAGATTCTCCTTTAAGCCTGGCGAATGCGAGCGATCGCGAAATGGTGGAACGCGTTTGTTTGCATTTGCGGCGGTTTCATTCATTGCGATATGGGTGGTACTCGGCCTTGCTCCTTTGTACCCGGGATGTTTTTCTACCGATAGCATCGATATATTGAAAATGGTCTCTGGGATGCCTTTCGAATCCGATCATTTTCGTTACGATACTCTCAACAATCATCATCCTGCTGCGTATGTTTTCCTTATTTACATCATATATAACGCCTGCATGTTGTTTGGATTCTCTCAAGCGACGAGCGCAGCGATTGTCGCGTTCGCCCATCTGTTTGTGCTGGCATTGTGCTGTGGCTTTATTGTTCGTAAGGTGTCCGAGCTTTTTCTTCGGCCAGCGCTCACTCTCGCGTGCTTTGCGTTTCTGCTTTGGGACCCGTTGCTGGTTTGGTATTCTGTAACGGTTTGGAAAGATGTCGTCTTCTCTGGGCTATTTGCCTGCTTTGCCTTGCTACTCGTAGATATTAAGGTGAACCCGAAACAATATGCCGCTCATCTGCTTCGGGGGGGGCGTGCTGCTCATAGCGTTGGCTTGCTGTCTGCTTCGAAGCAACGGGTTCATTGCCGTTATCGCGACCATGGCGATATTCGTTTTTGCGGTATCTCGTGATTTTAGAAAATACTTGGGTGGATTGACCGTTTGCGTTGCGCTGTTGTACTGCGTGATTACCGGCCCGATTTATTCTTTCGCAAATGTTGTCCCGGCTCATTTTTCGGAAGCAATTGGCGTGCCGTTGCAGCAAATTGGAAAAGCCATTCACGATGGAGGGGACATTTCCGAGGAAGACCAGGTATTTCTTGCTCAGATTCTCCCGCTTGAAAGCTGGGGAAGTTTGTATGACAGCTCATCACCGAACTATATAAAATTCGCGCCTGATTTTAACGATGAATTTCTCGAGAGTAACAAAGCATCATTTGTTTGTGCTTGGGTGCGTGTAGGGATCAACAATCCTGGAACGTACGTTAAAGCGTGGATTGACCAAACAAAGGACTACTGGAGTTTAAAGTCTCATACTTGGTATGTTGTTGGTTCGGGGCTTGGCGATTTTGCAACGCAGGATAGCGTTGATTCAGGCTTTTCCTGGCCAGTCAGCGAAGCGTTTTTGAATGATGCGCTAAATCTGGCCGTATTAGCATTTCCGCATCTGTATTCAATTGGATCATTGGCGTGGCTTATGGTTCTTTGCTTTTTCATTGCCGTTATAAAGAAGCGATGTTCAGGCGCAATCTTCTGTATTCCATTCATCATATTGTGGGCAACTTTTCTGCTTGCGGCCCCAGCAAGTGATTTTCGATATATGTTTGCGCTCCATTTAGCGATTCCTTTGTTTCTCCTATTTGGCTTTTGCGATTTGAAGCCACGAAATAGCGTTGATTTACATGCGGATAAAGATTTAAAAATACGCCTTTCGTTGAACGAGTAGATGCCGGAAAACCATATCGTAGGAATGCTGATTCTGTGATATGGCTTTCCGCGATAGCGGCGACAACGCTGCGGATTATTGGTGCCCAGGATTGAAGTTATTCCTGGGCATCTGAGGCGCATTGGGTGCGGCTACGAAACGATGAGACCAGGGAGATGATCATGATGAGGGCGCTTATTGCGTAAGCAACGATGTTCGCAAAGCTGACGCCGTTCATTCCGAATAGCGGTATGAACGCGAATGCTGCAGGAACTGAGAGAGCCGCAGCACATACATTGCCAATGAAGCTTCCACGAAACTTGCGGAGTGCAACAAGGACATCGTTCAAGAACCACACATAAGCTGTAATCATTGAGCAGATAATGGCGGGAATCAGAAGGTATGTGTACGGCGCGATGCCGCTTCCGTACATGAGCGTCAAAATCGGTTCTCCCAGGAATTCAAGAGCAACTGCTGCAACGATTCCGAGTGCGGCTATTCCAAGGCTTGCTTTTACAAGAAGAAGAAACAGGTGATGCATGTCCTTTTTCGCATACGCTTCGGAAAAGTAACCTAGCAAAGGGTTGTAAATATAGCTTGCGCCCATTTGAATTATGGTCACTGGTGCTGCAACAGAAGCGTATATTCCTAAAGCGGTCGTGCCTTCCATTGACGATAAGATCTGCTTTGGGAGCGATGGGGCCGCTCCGCAAGCGACAGCGGCAACCACGATAGGGAAGCAATAGCTTAGTAAATGCCAGGCTTTCTTACGGCTGATTCCGATTTTTAGCGGTTCGAAATGCGTTGATTGCGGCAAATCGTACAAAAGTCCTATTGCGATAATAGCTACCGTCATTGCAATGAGCGTGATAACGAGATTGCTTGTGAGTACTTGCGCAATGCAAAAAATCAGCAGAGAAACAACGCCCTGCATGGTGAGGGATTTTCCGACAAGATCCATTCGTCGAAATTGCTGATCAAGGCCATGCAAAACGTCTATGAGCAGGCTTGCGATTTTGTATGCAGCATAAGCAATGATAGCAGGCAGAGCAGCTGGTTCGCAGGTTGCAATTGAGTAGACAGCTATGCAGGCCAAAGCAATGCTGCAAGTGAGGATTCGGAAAGCAAAGTATTCGCCAACAGAGTTTTCGTGCTTCACATCCGAAACTTGATATGTGTACATTCGGTACAACGCAAGAGACGAGAACATGTTGTAAACGGACATTGCCAAAGATAGCATGCCAGCAACATCGTAACCGTTTGTCAATCTTACGACCAGAACGGTAATGAGCCACTGGCATCCTAGGTATACAAGTGAGCCGAACGAATTCCAAAACATATTTTGTTTTAGAGAAAGGCCGTTATCCGCATTGTCTGCCATTTTTGTTCTAGTCTTTCCAATACGCAGTGCAGAAGTGGGTTTCTCTTTGGTCGACAGGAGGAAGTTCCATATATTGACCGTATACGGATGTTAAATACTGATCCCAGTCGCGAGGCGCAAGGAACATTTTCCCCTCGAATTCTAGTTCGGTGGCTTCGAGTATGCTGTAAGGCATACGCTCTTGTTCTCCGTAGCTCCAGACCACGAGCGCGACGTCGTTTTCAGGGCATATTGGTGTAGAGGCAACTTGGTTATCAAGGTTCCGTGCGATTTCGTAGATATCGTTTTTGCGATATAGGGGAACAAGGATTCGCTTAACCAGTTTTCTTAATTTAGTCGTTCCGTAATTGGGATTAGCGACAACAACATTATATTTTGCATGGGCTTTTGCGTTTAACTTGAATGGTTCGCTGTCGTTCTTTTTAACGCCGTCAAGAGGAAAGATGTCAACCCATGCGCCCGTGCGATATTTCGGATCAATGTAGTGTTCAATCACAATTGTTTTTGGATTGACCATTTTGAAGAATGGATATATCGATGTTTTGTCGCGATACGAAATCAGCTGCATTTCGTCGTCGGTGTTGTTTTCTTTGAAGAATCGGTAGAACGCTTCATAATCTGGTCTAGGCATCGTTATATCTATGTCATCGTCCCAAGGAATGTAGCCCTTGTGGCGCACTGCGCCAAGTAAGGTACCTGAATTTAAGTAATATCGAAATCCTTGTTCGCGGCATAGAACATCGATTTTTTGAAGGATATCTAATTGTAACTTTTTGCGTTCGCTGACGCTGATTTCTTTCATCTTCATCACTTCTTATTTTGGCCGGTATACAGTGTGACAGAGTATTTGCGCTGGTAACCAAGCAGCTGCTGCCAAAAACCGGTAAGGTGCATTGCTAATGGCGCCGCTTTGCTGCGCGAAATGACACCCTACCATATAAAGGATAGTTTCATAGAAGCGAAGCCGCCAGGTCTCAGCGTATTCGATATACATCCGCTTAAGTTTCATATATCCAATTGGGTTTTCGCGCGTGACTTTTCTAACGTTTGCCGAATAGCCATCTGCGCGGTAGTTCGCAATTATCAGAATTTTTGGAATGACGGCGAGTTTATAATGCTGATCAATTTGATGAAACACATACGTCTCGGCGATAAACTTCTCGTTTGGCGCGACATCAAAAGGATACTGTTTTAAAATCTCTGTCCTGTGAGCTACCGCTACATCTCCTTTGTGATGATGTTTGTAGTAGAGATCCCACATCGTAGTGAATTGCAAACCTTTTGGAAAACTTGTTTGCAAGGGCGTTGCGACATCTTTTCCGTCCATGCCGATTACGCCGGCAATCGTTGGGTCGTCGTGCACTTCGCCCCACTTGTTTAAAATCGTTGCAACCATATCAACGGGTACTGTGTCATCGGAATCAACGCACATGAACAATTCGCTCTTGCAATGTTGGACGCCGGTATTGAAGGCGCGCTGCTTTCCTCCGTTGGCTTGCTTGATATAGGTTATCGGGAACTGACCTTTAGCTTGGAAGTTACTTACGAGTTCTTGCGTGTTGTCGGTCGATCCGTCATCCACAATAAG
The DNA here is from genome assembly GCF_004135645.1 of Senegalimassilia faecalis. NCBI lineage: Bacteria > Bacillati > Actinomycetota > Coriobacteriia > Coriobacteriales > Coriobacteriaceae > Senegalimassilia > Senegalimassilia faecalis. The sequence goes on along the minus strand of NZ_SDPW01000001.1, from coordinate 2,074,562 downwards.
CCATTCAAACTGCATTGTTGTCTGGCGGCAAAGGCTATCAAACAGGTCAGAAAGACAATATGCACGATTATATGTTGGCGTGAATATGCATAATTCATTAGAAGATGCCATTGGCTGTGCCTTCCTTGAGCATGAGAAAGATAATGCAATAGAATAGTCTATTATATCTTATCTGCATGTATACAGCTTGGGCTGAAACGATAGACGTAGGGAGAATAGATGCAATACAACCAACAAGTACTTCGTCGCTTGCAGCTGACGGAGCTGGGAATGCTTGTGGATATTGACTGCGTGTGTCGAGAGCACGGTATCGCATATTTTTTGGATTCTGGGACGATTTTGGGAGCCAGGCGCCACGGTGGATTCATCCCTTGGGATGACGATGTTGATTTGGGTATGCCTCGAGACGACTACGAGCGTTTTCTTGCGGTGGCACCCGAGGCTCTTGGGGACCGCTATTGCGTTACGCGCCCGGAGGATAATCCCCACCAGGCTGCACTTTTCGCAAAGGTTATGTTGACGGGCACACGCTTCGAGACGGAAGAATCGCAGGAGGCGGGATTCGATCAGGGTATATTTATAGATATCTTCCCATACGATGCCGTATGCTCGGATTCTGCTAAAGCCAAGCGACAGCGGCGGCGCTGCATAATGTGGCAGAGCCTTTCGTATCTGTATCACTCGAAGCATATTGTCGTTCCTCATTCTGGAGCGCTTGGGTCGGTTGAGCGCTTTGGTTGCCGCGTTGCCCACGTATTGGTTCGAGCCTTTATGAACCCATCGCGCATTGCCAAGGGGTTCGATGCGTCAGCGAAGGCGGCTTACGATGATGCAAATACGGCGTTTATGATGGCATCCTCGTACGCTGCTGTTAGTCCATATCCTCGTGAGATGCTGCTTCCGACGAGTGAAATTGAGTTTGAGGGGTACACCTTTTCCGCCCCTGCCGATATTGATGGGTATTTGCGGACGCAATACGGTCCGACTTGGAATGAGCTTCCGCCTGAGAACCAGCGCCGTAATCATGCGCCCAGTGTGTTGGATTTTGGCGATTGCATGTAACAAGAAGATTACGTTCGCGCAGTCTGTTCATATTTAACAAAGCCTTTACAAAAATGAACACTCACCCTAGACTCGTCTCCAAGAGTTCGAGTCTAGGAGTTTGTTTACGTGGACATATCGCACAGCGTTTTCAACGTGCTCCGTGCGCTGGCGCAGCACGATATTGCCAATCAGCGTCAACTTGCTGCGGCTGCCGGAATGTCGCTTGGTTCCGCGAATCGCATCTTGCGGTTATGCGCCGATGATGGCTTGGCCGAAGGCTTCCGCCTGACCCCGCAGGGCTATGCCGCGCTGGAGCCATACAAGGTCGATAATGCCATCATTATGGCGGCGGGTATCTCCGCGCGCTTTGCTCCGCTTTCGTACGAAAAGCCGAAGGGCCTGTTTGAGGTGCGTGGCGAAGTGCTCATCGAGCGCCAGATTCGCCAGCTGAAGGAAGCGGGCATCACCGACATCACCGTGGTGGTTGGTTACATGAAGGAAGCGTTCTTCTACTTGGAAGACGCGCTCGGCGTGAACATCGTGGTGAACCCCACATACGCCACACGCAACAACAACGGCACGCTTATGCAGGTGGCCGATAAGCTGCACAACACCTATATCTGCTCGTCGGACAATTACTATGCTCGCAACGTGTTTGAGCCGTACCAATACCAGGCATGCTATGCTTCGGTGTTTTCCGAGGGCGAAACCGCTGAGCACTGTGTCGAATGTTCATCGCGCGGAACGATCACTCACGTGCAGCAAGGCGGCGCCGGAGTGTGGACGCTGCTTGGCTATGCCTACTTCGATGTATCGTTTTCGCAGGCGTTTCTTGATGTGCTGCGGCGGGAATACTATCGGCCCGAAACAGCACCGAAACTGTGGGAGGACCTGCTGGCGGAACATTTGCGCGAGCTGCCGCCCATGATGCTCGATAAATTCGAGCCAGGCGTGGTGTACGAGTTCGACTACCTTAGCGATTTATGCGCGTTCGACCGCGATTTCATGGCGAACGTGGACTCCGCCATTCTGGACAACATTTGCCGGACGCTTGCGTGCGAGCGCGAAGACATTGTTGACGTCGAGCCGGTGAAGGCGGGTCTGACGAACCTGTCGGTGCTGTTCAGCGTACATGGGGTTCGCTATGTGTATCGACATCCTGGTGATGGCACGGAGGAGATCGTGAACCGCCGAAGCGAAGCATATGCGCTGCGCCTGGCCAAGCGCTTGGGGCTTGACGACACGTATGTGTTTGCGGAAGCCGATGAGGGTTGGAAGATTTCGCGCTACGTTGACGGCTGCGTCTCGTTTGATTACCGCAATCCGCAGCACGTGCGCGGCGCGCTTGAGCTTGTGCGTTGTTTGCACGAAAGCGGCGAAACATCGCCGTGGTCGTTCGATTTCGCTCAGGAAACGCAGCATGTGACGAAGCTGTTGCGTGACAAATGGTATCCGTTCCCGGCGGATTTCGATGCGCTGAGCGAGCGTATTGCGGGAATTGCGCAGCGCCTTGCCGCCGAAGGAGCAGCGCCGGTGATGTGCCATAACGATTTCTATGGCCCCAACGTGCTGGTGGGTCCCGATCGCATGCACCTGATCGATTGGGAGTACGCAGCTATGGGCGATTACGGCTGCGACCTGGGAAACTTCTTCGCTCAAGGTTCGGGGTACTCCGTTGCCGAGTCCGTTGCAGTGCTGGAATTGTACTTCGGTCGTCCGGCAACGGCGCAGGAGGTGCTTCACTGCTTGGCATGCACGGCGGTCGTGGGGTTTTACTGGTACGTGTGGGCAATGTACAAGGAATCGCAGGGCAACGCTATGGGCGAATGGCTCTATAAGTGGTATCGTTCGGCCATTGAGTATGCGAATGCGGTCGATGCGCTACGCGGTTCGGGCAAGTTCCCTTACGAACCGTGCGCGTTGTCCGACGTGTGGATGGGGAAGGAAGCGGAGTAATCGATGAACGAGCAGCAGTTCAACGCACTGGTGGCGCTTGAGGAAGCGAAGCGAACGGGCCAGGCGGCTTGTGAGGTGCCGGCTGCGGAAGCTGCCTGGCTTGCCGAGCAGGGCTTTGTCGCTGACGGCGCAATCACCGATAGCGGCATTGAAGCGCTTGAGCCGTATCGCGCCAAGCGAGCGGTGTTTTTCGCCGCTGGCTTTGGTTCGCGCTTGATGCCTATCACGCTGAACACGCCTAAGCCGCTTATCCGCGTGCACGGCGTTCGCATTATTCAGCGGCTTATCGATGCGGTGCGCGCTGCGGGCATCGACGAAATCTACGTGGTGCGCGGCTACCTGCCGCACGAGTTTGATGTGCTGGCTCAGGAAAACCCCGGCATTCACTTTATTGACAACCCTCACTATAACTGCACGAATAATATCTCGTCGGCCATTGCCGCGGCTGAGTATATGCGCGATGCCTACGTGTTCGAGTCAGATTTGCTGCTGCGCAACCCGAAGCTCATCACGCGTTATCAGTACGCTACGAACTACATTGGCGTGCCGGTTGAGCATACCGACGACTGGTGCTTGACGGTCGAAGACGGCCGCGCCGTGCACATTGCAAAGGGCGGCGACGATTGCTATCACATGTTCGGCATCTCGTATTGGACCGATGCGGACGGGCGCCGCTTGGCCGATTGCTTGCAAACGGTTTTCCAGCGCGATGATGGCAAGCAGATATTCTGGGATGATGTTGCCTTGAACTGGTATCCGGATGATTTCGATGTGCGTGTGCGCGCTTGCACATTCGATGACGTGCGCGAAATTGATACGTTCGCCGAACTGCAGGAAATTGACGAAGCGTACCGCTGCTAGTCGGGCGCGTTAAGCTGAATATATACGAAATGCCAAAGCGTGCACCTCATGAAAGGGTGCACGCTTTTTTGCAGGGTGTCATTTGGGCGCTGTGGTTCGTGTGCATGACTACCGACATGAACCTTGTGTGTTCAAACCCGCAAATCTAGACATTGCTATTGAACAATCCCTATAATCTCGCTTGAGATTGTAAGGGGAATGTCATGGGTTTATCAAAACGAGAATTCGCCGTGCTGGTGGCGCAAACTTGCCGCGGGTATCTGCGCCATCGCGTTTGCGCACGTGCTGGCGCAAAGAAAGCCGAAGAGCTTGAAGCTGCCGACCTGGCTGCTGAAACGAAAGCGTAGTATATTTCAAGTCAATGAAGTTTTACGGGATGGCTGCGATGCTAAGGGTAGTGCCATCCCTTTGTTTGCAATCATGCGTGTATCTTCGTGTATCGTCTGTTTATTTATGGAGCGATTCATCAATGAGCCGAACGACTTTGCTTGCCGTTGCGTTCCATGAAAATGCATGGGCTATGTGATGGTTTACTTTGACGGAAGCTTCTTCTCTTTCTTTGGGGTTGCGAACGTAGTGAAGAATAGCTTCAGCTATGTCGTTCGGAGCTGTGCTGCTGAGAATGGTTCCATAGCTGTCATCAGGGATGACTTCTTTTGCACCTGCGCAATTCGATACCACAATAGCGTTATTTTGACTTGCAGCTTCTAAAAGCACCGTGGGGAGCCCCTCCGGATATTCCGTTGGCAGGCAAAATATATCGCTGCTTGCAAACAAAGACGATATATCAGCAGGTGCTAAAGGTCCGACATAATAGACGCTATGTGAAGTTACCTGCTTAACTTCTTGCTCCAAAGGTCCGTTCCCAGCTATGACAAGAGCAACATCATCCTCTGTTCCAGCAATCTGCTTCATTGCTGCAATGAGGTTCGTGACTCCCTTTTCGGGGACCAATCTTCCAACGTAGGAAACGATACACGTATCTTCTCCTATAGACAGCTTGGCTCTCCAGTCGATATTTGAATTGATCTGTTTGTATGCGTCAGCATCAATTGAATTCGGTATTACTCCATTTGCGTCAATTCGAAGCGATTTTAGCCAACGCACGCTTCCTTGCGAAACTCCATAATAGTTGGGTTTGAATAAATTTAGCAACGAGGTCATTGCTCGCTCCCAGATGCGAATTGCAAACCCGGCAATGCTGTCGGTTTTCGACAGAAAACCTGAACTGTGGTCAATGATGATGGGCTGAATTTTGTTACGTTTTGCGGTAAGGCACCCCATCAAGGATATTGGATAGTATCGCGTGTTTACGATTACTGCATCAAATGCCACTTCTTTTTGTGTTTGAAGTGCCCTTAAACAGCTAGGTGTTGGTTTTGGCAGCGGAAAGCGGTCTCCCATTATGGAGAATGAAGGAATCGTTATTAGTCTGGTTCCCGTGTTTGTAATTTGGTCACTAAAGGATGACGCGGAAGTAAAGATAGTGACGCAATGACCTTGGCTTTGAAGTTTGTCGGCTAAGCTTTCCACGAAACGTTCTACGCCGCCAATGTGGGGGGCGTAATATGCGGTGTAAAGGGCGATGTTGTATTTCATGTTAAGTCCTACTTCGATAGCGAATAGAATTAAATTCCAGGCGCATTTCTGGCGATGTTTGCCATGCTGGTTACTATGAGTTTCGCTTGCGGCTATCAACATTTTGATAGCCTTTGGTATGTATAATCAGTGATACTCAGGATATACGGCTAAAAGCATCGCAAGACTGAAGGCGAGGAAATCTACGAGTCCAACGATTCGGCGATTCTACTGTTCATCGTTTTGCGCTTTGAAATCCTCAAGTCGCTTTTGCAAAAGAGCCTGTTCCTGCACTAAGTTTTTAATTTTAATCGTTTGTCCGCTTACGATGACGCTAAGGGAAAGACAGATTGCCATAAGAAGCAATAGCCCCATGAAGAAAATGAAATTTGAAGGGGTTTCGAAACCAAGCAGGGTGGACAGGCGATATATGGGAGTTGGGAAAATCGCGCAAATTGCCGCAATCACTGTTAACAGCATCCAAAGCAGCGAATATTTTAAAAGCATGCGGTTTTTTGCAACCAACGATATGACGTAGGCGAAAAAGGCAATCGCAGCAATTATCACAACAATCTGAAGCACGGAAATCATCTGATATCAACCACCTTGTTACTGGGCGCTCTTTGCCAGGCCGGTAATTGCAATCGCAATGGAGACTTTAACCATATAGTAGATGCTTGAAAGGCCCCCGATTGACGACTTGCCCCCCTGGCGTTCGTGCATTAAAACGGCCACATCCTTGATAGCAAGGCCATTTTTCAGTGCGAGAACGATAGACTCCGGTTCAGGATAGTCGATAGGGTAGGATTTGCTGAACAATTCTATAGCGGTTCGGCTGCATGCTCGAAAACCAGACGTAGGATCGGTGGCGGTTTTGCCGGTAAATAGTTTGATCCAGAAGGATAGCCAATTGATGCCCACGCGCCTGAGCCATGTTGAGCGAAAGTTTTCCCTGTCGTCCGCAAACCTCGACCCGATGGCCAAGTCTGCTCCTTGTGAAATGGCGTCCACCAGGTCGGGGATGCAAGCCACGTCGTGCTGGCCATCTCCATCAAATTGGATATTGATATCGTATCCGTGCTCCAGGGCATACTTGTGGCCCGTTTGAACGCCTCCGCCAATTCCAAGATTTTGCGGAAGGGAGACCACGTTGATGCCGTTATCCTTGCAAAGCTGAAAGGTGCTATCGGTTGAACCATCGTTGATGACAACGTAGTCCCATCCGGCGTCTGAGACCGTCTTAGCAACCGCAACGATGGACTCTTCTTCGTTGTAGGCTGGTATCACGATCAGGACACGCGGCGCTTGATCTATGCGGTTAGAGGGCATTTCCATGATGCTTCTTTCATCGCTTAAGGGCTTATAGGGCCTCTGCTCTATTTTGCCTGCTGGACTGCCTTAATGAGCAGCCGTTTATCAATTCGGTTGAATTGATTGTCGTCTCCGACAAATACCAAGCGGTTGATGTCCCCGTTAAGCTCTTTGAGGTATTGGATAGCGAAAGCCATGCTGTCCAGGTTGGTCGAATCTACAAGCAGCATGGCGGCATCGTTCTCGATGGCGTAGCCTCCAATGTTGAACGAGTTGAATGGCTGCCATGTTGACGAGACTATAAGCGAACGAACGTTCTTTCCCTGTTGCTGCAAGGTGGGGATTATGTAGTCCGCATTGATTCGTTTGTTCGCCAACGATGCGTTGTCTTCGCAAATTCGTGTGCCGATAACTCCGCTATTATGAAGTCGCGTGAGCATTTCGTCTGGAAACGTTCGGTCGCTTCCAAGAAACAAAACCGAACTAAAATGGCCCGACGTAAGAACTCCCCAAGTTTCATTGTCGATTTGATCGTTCTCGTCAATATAAAAATATGGCGCCTTCTTCAGCGTCGAGTACGGCAAAAGCGACATTTGGTCGCCAAAGCAGCCGTCCCATGAAACGATGGCGCAATCACCCCATTGCTGAGGCTCTGCAGAGCGGTAGATATCAAGTGCTGCAGTTTGCGGTTCCGTCGCCTGTGCGAATTGAAGGTGCGCATCGTTGAAGTGCTGCTGAAGCTCGGCCAGGACACCTTGCTCGCGCTCGCTTGCCACGCCGGCAACAATAATGGTGCTAGGTTTCAGGCGCTGCAGCTCTTGCATGGTGGAGTCGGGGATATGGTCCGGCTTGATAAGCAGAAGCGGCGCATCATAAGCTGCTGCAAGCGCTGCTGCAGAGAAGCAAATCGACGGTAGCTCGGCAACCGATAGGACAACCGCATCCGAACTCGGACGCTCGCAAAGCGCCGAAAGCTTTACGGCGGTACCGTAGCGGTCATCGCCGGCAATGGTGGTAGCGATCTGGTCGTCAACGGGCACCGGGCTAACAAGCGTGTCGTACACAATCGCTTCCGATTCGGCGCTTCCGATATGGCCTCCAAGCGCGCGGTACGCATCGCAAACTTCCGACGCGGATCCCATCATGCGCGCGTGGCCCTTTTCGATCCAGATTGCCTTGTTGCAAAGGCGCTCGATCTGGTCATTGTTGTGCGAAACAATCAAAACAGTCACATCGTGCTCTTTGATGAGGCTCATGATGCGCTGCTCGCATTTTTGCTGGAACATGAAGTCGCCAACGGAAAGAACCTCGTCCACAATCAGGACGTCAGGAACAATCACCGTTGCAATGGCGAAGGCTATTCTGGCCACCATGCCCGAAGAGTAATTCTTCATGGGCATGTCCAGGAATTTCTCGATTTCGGCGAACTCAACAATCTCATCGAAATGCTGATTGATGAATTTGCGCGAGTAGCCCAGCAACGCGCCGTTCAGATAGATGTTCTCGCGGGCCGTCAGCTCGAAGTCGAAACCAGCGCCGAGCTCAATTAGCGGCGCGATATTGCCGTTGACGTGGCAGGAGCCGCTGCTGGGTTCAAGGACGCCGGCGATGATTTTGAGCATGGTCGACTTTCCGGAGCCATTGGTTCCCAGAATGCCGAACACGTCGCCCTTGCGCACCGTGAACGATACGTCGTCGATGGCTCGAAATTCCTTGAACATAAGCTCGCGCTTGGCGAAGGCCACGGCATATTCTTTCAGGCTGTTCAGCTGCTCGCTGGCCATGTTAAACACCATCGATACGTGGTCGACGTCAATCATTACGGGCCGCGTGTCGACGACGCTGCTTTGATCAGTGTGGCTGGCCAGCGGGGAAGTGTTTACGATTTCGGTCATGATATAAGCCGCCTAAACGTAGAGAATGAACTTCTTCTCGGACTTTTTAAATACAAGCAAGCCGATGGCGAAAGTGATAAGCGCCATACCAAAGCAGATCAGGTTTTCCTGCAGGTCAGGCGTGCAGTTATACATGGCGATATCGCGGAAATACGTCACGTAGTGGTACATGGGGTTGAAGAATTCAGCTTGCTGCATCCAATCGGGTAATAGGCTAACGGGATAGAACAGAGGGGTTGCGTACGTCCATGCGGTGATTACGACGCCCCACAGGTGGCACACGTCTCGGAAGAAAACGGCTAGCGCCGAAAGCAGCATGCCAAGTCCGCTACAGAACAGCAGCATATAGATAAGAAGCAGGGGCAACGCGAAAAGGTTCACCGTCGGGGCGATGCGGAAGAAGGCCATAACCAGAACAACCGCAATAAGCGAGATGGCGAAGTTTACAAGCTGGAATAGCACTTTTTCGATAGGGAAGATAAGCTTTGCGATGCGAATCTTCTTAATAAGCGGAGCAGATTCGAGAATCGACGTCATTGCGCCGGTCGTCGAGTCGGTCATAAGGGTAAACAACACGTTTCCCAAGATAAGGTACATGGGGAAGTTCGCAACGTCGCCGAATTTCAGGACATTCGTGAAGACCGCGGCAAGGACGCACATCATCAGCAGCGGGTTCAGAACCGACCACAGCACGCCAAGAACGCTTCGGCGGTATTTCAGCTTGAAGTCTTTTGAAACAAGGGAAGTGATGGTGAACCAATTGCGGTGCAGCTGGCTCTTCTTTAAGGCTTCGATCATTGCATTCCTTGTGTACGTCGAATACGAGTTGCTCTTCTTTTCGTTTGCAACAACCGCTCATGATATCGTAAACACGATAGCTGTTGGTGGATGTATCATGAATTGATAGGTGGGGGTTGAGTGCTTGGTGTCCTGTTGTGTGCTGCCGACGCGGGGCTTATGGATTCGAGTGGTTATTGATTCCTGCTTTAAGCGCGCTATTTGGCGTTTGGTTGGTATGCGGTTTGGCCGAAAGTGATTAGGTCGTTCTCGTGATTGACTTGCTCATTTGATGAAGGTTTTACTTAGCAAGAAGGCTTTCGGCAAACCTGATTGCTCTCGGTCTGTTTTCGCATATTATCAATTCAGTTAATCAATGGACGGATGTAGTGAAATGAAAGGGCTGGGTTATTAGTAAATGTGGGGGCTGTTCTTTCTGTGCGCCTTAGTTATATTGCTGTTGCTGTACGTGCCGGGCTTCTTTCTCGTTCGGTCTTTCTCGCATGACTCTTTGATGTCTCTTGCGATTTCCCCAATCTTTTCCATTTCTTTGTATGTGATTGCAGGCGTTTTGCTTGGACTTTTGGGCATCTTTGCCGAGTGGTGGATGATTGCTCTTCCTATTGCAGTTTTGACAATTGGCTGTTTTGGCATCTCGCATTTTCCGAGAAGGAAAGAGGCTTCGATTTATCGCAATAGCAAGACCGGTAATGATTGGCTTGCGCTTGCTTTGTATGTCGTTGTCGGGGTCGTTATCGTAGGATTATTTTTCGTCAGGGATTTAAATGGGCCTGACTCTTTCGCTCAGCTGTACGATAACGCTTCTCATTTAAACACTATTCGTTATATGGTTGAGAATGGAAACTATTCTATTCTCTATACGAGTTTGTATTCTGTTGAGGAGATATCGTCCGGAATCGCTCCAACCGTGTCGAGCGGTTCATTTTATCCTGCGGGTTGGCATGTAGTGACCGCACTTGGGTCGGCAATCTCGGGAGCAAGCGCTCCTATTGCCGAGAACGCTTCATTGTTCGTTTTCATGGGGATAGTGTTTCCTGCGTCAATGGCTTTGTTGATGTTGAAAACATTTTCGGATCGTTTGATTGTTTTGCTCGGGTCGTTCATTACTCTCTCGTTCTCTGCATTCCCTTGGGGATTCTTGACGTTCGGGCCTTTGTATTCAAATCTTGCGGCTTATGCCGTCACTCCCTTAGCTGTTTGCTCGGTGGCTTCCGTTTTCTCCGTCGACCAATCGAAAGCGGGTCGCTTGAGGTGGGGTATAGCGTTTCTCGCTGCATGCTTTGCTTTTTTTGCGCTGCAGCCCAACGCTGTTTTTACCGTGATTGTTCTTGCGGCTCCACTTTGTGCTGCGAACCTCATGGGGTCGCTGAGTTTGGCGGGCGTGAGCAAAAGGCGTTCGGGATTGATTTGCGCGTCAGTGGTGCTGATTCTCGCTTTGGCGTGGATAGTTGCGTGGCGCCTTCCGTTTTTTGAGGGTATAGTGACCTATCCCTGGCCTCCTTTCGAAGGGCGTTTGCAGGCTCTCATTGGCGCTCTCGATTTGTCTTTACGCGCTTATCCTAGCCAGTTGTTGCTTGCCGGACTCGTTTTGATCGGTGCCATCTGGTCGTTGTTCAAAAAGAAATATCGGGCTTTAACGGTATCGTATGCGATTTGCATCGTAATGTTCGTGCTTTGCGCTAGCTCGGATGGTCCTCTTAGGAGCTTGCTTGCTGGGTTTTGGTACAACGATGCCTATCGCATAGCTGCGTTGGTGGCACTTTCTTCAATTCCTCTTGCTTCAATGGGCATGTATGTGGTGTTCCGGGCTGTCGTTGCCCTTGGGGCGAAATTGAAGATTTCGAAACCAATTGTCTGCACTGTCGGATGTCTGGTCGTTTTATTCGGGGTGTGCTTTATCTATCGCCCATCGAGCATGATTGGCATCGGCGATGACGAGCCTGCGTTTGAGGTGGTGGATAGCAAATTGATTTGGCTGTCTGCTGAAGACGTGCGTCGTTATACGGTTGAAGAGTCCGATTTCGTGAACAACGCGCTAGATCTTGCAAAAGACGATCCGGGCGGCATTGTTAACATTCCCTACGATGGAAGCGTGTTCTCGTATGGGTCGAATGGCGCTAACGTTATGTTTCGAAGCTATATGACGGCGGGTGCAAGTTCTGAAAAGCCGGAAAGCGTTCTGGTGCGTGAACATCTAGACGAAATTAGCGACAATGAATCCGTTAAAAATGCGGCTGCCGCTCTGAATGCAAAATATGTCCTTCAGCTTGATGCGGGCGGTATTGGCGCTTCGTCATCGAGTTTGGACGATGGTGTCGCCGATGCTGAAACGTATAACGGTATCACTTCGATCAACGAAGACACTCCCGGGTTTTCTTTATTGGCTTCAGAAGGCGACATGCGTTTTTATAAAATCGATGGTTAGCTCAACAGTGTCGTATGCAACCGTACGTTCTTGCATTCTGGGATAGTCGTTTATTGACGTTATCCGAGCGTATCGCAATAGGATGGTTTGACTCGAGAGGATAGATAGCTATGGGTTTGTTGCACGATGCGATTAGTCGTTTTGTTCCGCCTTCGTCGCGCTCCTTTCATGCATTGTTCTCAGAAGTGCTTGATCTCCGGAATGATGTCAGGGTTCTCAATGATGAAGTTTGGAAGCTTCGTGAGCAGAATATGGATTTGCAAAAGCTCTGCAGTGAATTGGGTGACTTGGTTTCAGCATCGACGTCTTCGTTAAAGGATGATTTTGACGCTCATGACACGCATGCAAAAATGATGCTATGGAATATCATGCAAGAAGATGGGGAATCGCTCGAATCGACAAAAAGAAGGTTTTTCGGAACCCTTCCTGAGGCTGAGGGTGATTTGCGATTGCTCCAACAGGGGAATTCGCGTCTCCTTTTCGAATTCGATTCATTTTGCAGGGAGCACAACGTCCAATACTGGCTTATGTTTGGCACATTGCTTGGTGCGGTCCGCCACGGTGGTTTTATTCCTTGGGATGATGATCTGGACGTTGGCATGATGCGCGGGGATATTCAAAAATTAATCCACGTTACAAAAGCCAGTGATAAATATCGCATCAGCAGTGCGTTTGACTGGCATGCGCATTGTTGGCAGCTCCGTTTTATGTACCGTGATATCGACAACCCTTGTTTCATCGATTTGTTCATTTTTGATTACTCCAAACGATATGGCGCTGAGGTGTTTGGCGATTTGGTTTCCTTGAGGCAATCAATGATAGACGAGATGAATTCAGCGGATAAGCTTGCTTTCTGGAACCGTGATAATCCAATTCTGGACGCTAATGACAAAAGCTCGCTTTCGGAAGATGTTTGGGACGTCTTCCGCTCTTATCGGGCAAAGGCGGAGAGCATAAACATTACTAGTGCATCCTGCGAGGATTGTTCTGGCATCACTTTTTCTATCGAGAATTATTGCGATAGCAACGATGGAATTTTGTCCTACGACATAAAGGATATCTTTCCTGTAGAACGTTTACCGTTTGCGGGCACTGCCGTTTCAGTGCCTCGAGATTATCTGGGGATTCTATCTAGGTATTACGGTGATATATGGAGCTTGCCGAAGGATATTCATTCGCATTATAGTCATGTGCCAAGCGGCGCTCTTGCAAAAGAGGAGACGAAAGCCGCTATAACGAAACAACTGCGCGAACATTAAGGCTTGACGGACTTTTTATTCCCGCAAATGGCCTCCGAATTTGCAGGTTGTGCTGGCAGGAGAATGCGCAAGCGAGTGGCGATGCGAGTATGCTGTCAAGTGCATAGGCGACCGAGCGATTGCGCCTATATTCAAATTGCGGCAATCGCTCGGTACGAGAGTTGCTTGATGGCTGCACGATGATGCTGCGTTGCTGAGGCTAACCAACGCAGCATCATCGTTATGCGGCCTTGTTGTCTTGCTTGGGTAAGAATCGCTTGAACAATCGGTCGAACAGTTTTTTCGCGAACTCGACGATGGTCGTGTCAATCAGGAATGCGGCGATAGTTGAAGCTATAAACACAAACAGCGCGACGCCAATGAACATCAGAAAAGACGGTGCGCCAGGAAAAATCGGCAGCATGTTCTTGAGTGGGATGAGAATCATCATATGCACAAGGTAAATGCTAAATGAATGCTTTGCGATGAACGATACGAGCTTAGAGGGCTTCATCTTGTCGCCGAGGAACAAAAGCAGCGCATAAACGCCTAAAGCTAAAATCGTGTAAATCGGGGAAACGTCAGTAATGTTTGAAGTCATGCCTGCGTTCATCAGAAGCACAGTTGCGATCAGGCAGAGAGGCGAGACTGCGGCGAGTATTCGTTTGTTCCGATGGGTAAAGAAGTCCTCGATATATTGACCCAGGCAAAATGCGAACGAAAAACCTGAAAAGAGGTATCCCCATCGAAAGCTGTAGCCAGCGTTTTCGGCAACAATGGTCAGGAGGTTAAAGGCTAGGCCTATTGCAAGGAACGTCTTTTGTTCGAACTTTGTTAGTTTTGCAAACGCATGGGCTAAGAAAGGCGCAACTAGGATGCATCCCATAAGCGAGAAAACAAACCAATATTCCGTGCTTGCAAATCCATACGAGGAGTTCTTAATAAAGTATTTTGTGAATTCTGATACCGAAATCGAAGGATAAAGGTCGTAAAACGATCTGATGAGGAAGAAGATAAGAATGGGCAAGACGATATTGCGAATCTTGTTGTAATAAAATTTCTTCACGCCTGCATCATCGGTTCTTTCACGAAGATTGAATTTTCCCGACAAGAGGAAAAACAGCACGTTGCCGGTGAGGAACAACGCTTGTAGAGCCCAGTAAATCCATAGGCAGGCCGTGCTGCTTTGGTCGACGAAGTAGAGCGAGTGGACGGCGACAACGAAGAAAATTGCCACCGTTCTTACGAAATCGTATTTGTATAAGCGCATGTTGCTCCTTTGGCGTTTGCTATTTGTGATGCAGACGTATGATACTATCAATTGTTCTTTGAGGATGGGCGTACGCTAAGGAGAAAGTTCATGTCTGAACCGTTGGTTTCTCTTCTGGTTCCAATTTATAACGTCGAGAAGTATCTACGTCAGTGCTTGGACTCTGCGCGTAATCAGACGCTTGAAGACATTGAGGTAATCTGTATCAACGATGGTTCGACAGACTCTTCGCCAAGCATTATTCGGGAATATATGGCGGAAGATTCCCGTTTCCGGATGATCGATAAAGCGAATTCCGGCTACGGCGCTTCGATGAACAAGGGTCTGGACGCCGCTCAGGGCAAGTATATTGCTATTCTTGAGTCTGATGACTACTTCGAGCTTGATGCGCTGGAGAAACTGTATCAAGCTGCAGAAACCCATGACGCCGAAGTGGTAAAAGCGAACTTCTGGTTCTACTGGTCGAAGCCCGAAGAGCGTAATGAGCCGTTTGAGCTTGTGTCGAATGATATGGCGGAGCATCTTGTGAACCCTCAGATCGAAACGGAGATCTTCTATCTCAAGCCGTCAATTTGGTCCGCTCTGTATCGAAGGGATTTCCTGAAAGATAACGGCATTCGCTTCTTGGAGACGCCCGGCGCCTCTTTCCAGGATTCTAGCTTCAATTTTAAAGTTTGGGCTACCGCAACGAAGGCGTATTACATTCAGGACGAAATCCTCCATTACCGACAGGATAACGAATCTTCGTCTATCAATTCGCCGTCAAAAGTATATTGCGTTTGCGATGAGTACGCCGAGATGGATCGATTCCTTGCGAGCCACCCCGAAAAGGCATCGCTTAAAGCTGTTGAAGAAAAAATGAAATACGACACGTACATGTGGAATTACGAGCGTTTGACAGAACCGCTGCGCAGGCAGTTCATCGTTCGATTTGCCGAAGAATTCCAGCGAGACATCGAATCGCAGTATGTTGACCTGGATATCTTTGATCCGTGGAAAAAGGATGACCTGGCTGTCATGCTCACTGACCCGATATTGTTTCATGCTCAGCGTGAATCTCCGGAAGAAGAAGGCTATGGAAAGAAGTTGGTGCGGTTTTACCACATCGGCGGACCCTCGCTTGTCTTACGTGCTCTTTGGCGGAAAATAAGGAGATAAAGGGAGTTCTCATGCCTTTGATTTCAATTGTAATTCCCGTTTATAACGTCGAACGTTACGTATCCCTGTGCCTCGATTCTTTGCGCGCTCAAACGTTTTCGGACATCGAGATTATTTGCGTTGTCGATGGTGCCCTGGATCGCTCCGAATCGGTGGTCAGGATGCACGAGGCGCTTGATGCGCGCGTTCGCGTTATCAGCAAAGAGAACGGTGGCGTATCCTCGGCCCGTAACGCGGGCATTCGTGCAGCTAGCGGCAAGTACATCATGTTCGTCGATCCCGATGATTGCCTAGACAAGAATGCTTGCAAGGTTGTTTTCGACACCTTCCAAAAGACCGATGCCGAAGTTGTAACTTTTGGTGCTCAGTGTCTTCCGGCGTTTGATGGCAATGTTTGGCTTGCGAAATGCTTGAGTACTCGCGATGTCGTGTATGACGGATTTGATCCGGCTCTGTTGTTCGAGGAGAATTCGCATCCTTATATTTGGCGATCTGCCGTTAAGAAGGAATTGCTGTTAAGAGAATCGATATTCTTTAACGAAGCCATTCGATTCGGCGAAGACGAGGTATTCCATTTCCTGCTCTATCCGCTCTCGAAAAAGACGGTGCTGATTTCTGACTGCCTGTATTACTATCGCGTTATACGTGACGACTCATTAATGTCGTCCGTTGCGCACGATAGGATTCTGAAGGTTAAGAGGCATTTGAAGATTGCTTCGGCGATTTTTGCCGACTGGAAGCAGCGTGGGCTGCTTGATAAGTACCCTGAACATATGCTCGATTGGTTGCTGGAGTTCGTTCTGTTCGACATCCATTGCGTTCAGATTTTTGAAGATCGCGAGGGCTGCGGCTTGCGTGATGAATTGAACGAGGCTTCGGATGCCCTGCTAACGTTGGTTTTCGATGTGGCTCCAGAGTTGCGTGATGCTGGGCTGTCTATGGGCGGAATAGACTCGAAAATCGTTGTATCGATGCAAGAGTCTCGCGAAAAAGGCGTTTCGTGGCGTTGCACTAAAGAGCTAGCTGATGGGTTCGCTAAACGTTTGGCTGGTTCAAAGGCTTATTACAAGCAAAAGCTTGGTGATCGCTTAGCAGCTTTCAAGCGGGCTTTGAAGGGCGTGCTGCCGCTTCCTGCTTCGAGCATGCAGGAGTATATGATGGAGAATGTTGAGCGCGAGAGGATCGAGCGCGAGCTTTCTGATTCTTTGCAGTTGCTTCAGATTGAATACGACAGCAAATTCGGTTTGAAAGCTGCCGGCTTCGAGGGCCGATAGCGCTTAGGTTGATGGGGGAGCAATTCAAAGTGTCCACTCCAAAGGTTTCGGTTCTTGTTCCGGTTTATAACGTGGAGCGGTTTTTGCCGCAGTGTCTGGATGCGCTTTGTGGGCAAACGTTGCGTGACATCGAAATCATCTGCATCAACGACGGCGCGACGGATGGCTCGTCGGCTATCCTGCATGACTACGCTGACCGCGACCAGCGGGTTCGCGTGATTGACAAGGCCAACTCTGGTTATGGCGCGTCGCTGAACATGGGTCTGTCCCAGGCGGCGGGCGAGTACGTCGGCATCGTCGAGCCCGACGATTTTCCTGACCGTCGCATGTTCAAGAAGCTCCTCAAGGCTGCTGAGCGCACGGGCGCCGATGTGGTGAAGTGCAACTACTACAACTACTTCGACGGCGCCGATCATCTGGTGGAAAACTTTGCCGGCCTGCCGTACAGGCGCCCGTTCGATCCCGTCGACCAGCCTCGCGTCGTGTGCACCATCCCGTCCATCTGGACGGGCCTGTACCGAAAGTCGTTTCTGGAGCGCGAGGGCATCTCTCTGCGCGAAACGCCCGGCGCCGCATTCCAGGACGCGGGCTTCAGCCTGAAGGTGTGGTTTGCCGCCCGCACATGCGCGCTGGTCAAAAAGCCGTTGCTGCATTACCGTATGGACAACCCTGGTTCGTCGTCGAAGACCACCGACAAGGTGTTCATAGTGTGCGACGAAGTGGCCGACGCTGAGGCGTTCCTTCGCCGGCGTCCTGAGCGCGCGGTGGTGCTGCTGCCGTGGCTTGCGGTTGACAAGTGGGGAAAGTACCGCTGGAACTACGAGCGCATCTCGCAAAGCGAACACGTGGCCTTCGCGCAGCGCGTGGCCGCCGAATACCAGGCGGCAAACGCTGCGGGCGAGCTGGACTTTTCCCTGTTCGCGCCCGATGACGCGGCTCTGCTGCAGCAGCTTCTTCGCGATGGCGCCGAGGCGTTTGCGGCGGCGCATCCGGACTCGTTCTAAGGACGGCCACTCGTGAGATTCTCCATTGTTGTTGCGGCATACAACGTTGAACGCTACATCGGTGAATGCCTGGAATCGCTCAAGAGCCAGTCGTTCGGCGATTTTGAGTGCATCGTGGTCAACGATTGCTCGCAAGACGGCACGCTTGACGCCATCGGCCGCGCTATCGCTGGCGATGGTCGCTTCACCGTGCTGACCTTGGAGCGCAACTCCGGCCTGTCTGCCGCGCGCAACGCGGGCATGGCCGCGGCCGCCGGCGAGTTCATCATGTTCCTGGACGGCGACGATTACTATGACCCCGAAGCGCTTGAGCGCCTGGACGCGCGCATTGCGGCGGACAACCTAGACATGCTGTATTTCGGCGCTGCGTCGTTCTACGAAAGCCGCAAACTTCGCAGGGAGCACTACGAGAACCAAGAAGTGCGCGAAAGCGTCGAAGGCGTGCATTGCGGCCCCGACATGTACGTGCTGATGGAGCGCACGAAGGCGTTTCGCCCCTCCGCCTGCCTATACACCGTCCGCAAAGCGCTGCTTGACGGCTGTGGCCTGCGCTTTCTTGACGGCATCCTGCACGAGGACGTGCTGTTCCAGATGCAGCTCATCCCACATCCGCAGCGCGTGGCGTTTCTAAACGAGCCGCTGTACCAGCGTCGCATGCGCGAAGGCTCCATCATGACCACGCGGCCGACCATGCGCAACGTCCACGGCTTGGCGGTAACGGCGCAGCGCATGCAAGAATGGCTGGCGGCACACGCTGGCGAATACTCGTGTGAATTCTGCGAAGCTTACGCATGGCGGACGTCCGACACGCGCGAGGTGGCGGCTCGCTATCTTCGTGAGATCGATGAAGCGGACGTGGCTGCGTATCGCGAGGGGCTTTCCACCGAAGAGCTCGCAGCGTTCGACATGCACGTGCTGGGCCTGTGGCGCAGCATGGGGCATGTGTACGACGAGTACGAAACGTCGCACGCATACCGCATCGGCCACGCGCTTATCGCCATCCCGCAGAAAATTCGCAAGTTGGTGGAGCTTCCGCAGGCCAAGCCGGGGGAGTAACGTCGCTGCGCGCTTTACCACTCGCTTGGCTTCGGGTGGCGTTCCCTCCATGCGGCCAGCGCTTTCTGCGCGGGGTTCATGAAGTCCCAGAACTTGTAGGCGCCGTAGGGCAGCGCGTCAAGCCGACCGAGCGGACCGTTGTCGCGCGAATCTACATCAAGCCAGGTCATAAGCGTGGCGTAGCGCTGCATGCTGCGGGGATACTCCGCAAAATACAATGCAGGATGCTCCTCAAGCTCCAGCGCCTCGAGCGCCCCATCGTGCAACGTGCGCGCCATCATGCGGCGCGTGCCCTCGTCGGGCATGGTCTCGATATTCCACAGCGTCCAGTCGAACGCCCAGCTCAGGTAATCCCTTTGCAGCTTTTCCCACGTGCCATCGGGCTGCTTCTGCAAAAACGCTTTCACGCGGCAAATGGCGTCGTAGAAGGCAAGCGGCGCCCGTTCGCGCGAGCTTGACACCGTGCTGCCGCGCCCCATGCGATGGTCCACCAGCACCCGGTTTGCCACGGCAAGGCGCTTTGCCAACACCAGCGCCTGGTACGTGAACACCATGTCCTCGCTGTTGGGAAGGTCTTCAGGAAACGAAAGCCCGCGCTCGTGCACGAACTCGGTGCGGTACAGCTTGTCCCACGGCCAGCCCATGAAGGCGGCGAAGATGTTGCCGTCCATGCCGCGCCATCCGTCAAACGCGCCTTCGGTGGGAAGCTGACTTTGCTTGAGGGCCCACAACGGATGGGTCAGCGCGCCGGTGGCGTTGTCCATTTCCTGCATGTCGCAGATGGCGATGTCGGCGCCGCCGTCTATGGCCGCGCGGTGCAGGGCCTCAACCATGTCGGGATGGAACACGTCGTCGCCGTCCAGAATCATGAAGTAGGGCGCGCGCACTTCCTGCATGCCCTTGTTGCGTGCGCCGCCGGCGCCAAGCCCGCCTGTGGAAATAACGGAGAAGCGCGCGTGATGCGCAGCGAAATCTTGCGCAATCGCCGCGGTGCCGTCGGTCGACCCGTCTTCCACCACAACAACGCGCAGCGACTCGAACGTCTGGCGTTCAAGCGAATCAAGGCACGCGCCGATGCAGGATTCCATGTTGTGCGCGGTAACAATGACGTCAACGGCCGCGTTGTGAAGCTGTGCGCACAATTGCCTCGCTCCTTTCAAGAATGCAAGCGTTCTTGACGTTTGCCGATGGTGTTCGAATGCTCCTCGGTGGCGGATGCGTTGAGGAATCGTAAGGTTTACTTTAAAGTATAATAAAGTAAGTTTGCATAATACCGGTTCTCTGCATGGAAAGGGGCAAGGTCCCAACTTGTGGCTTTTGTTCAAGTTGCCATAGTGTTTAGCGTGGCGTTTATCGTCACGTACTGCGCCGTGCCGCTGTCCCGCAGGATAGCCGTCGCGCTTGGCGCTATCGACCAGCCCGGATACCGCCGCGTCAACCGGGGCCCTGTGCCGCGCTGCGGCGGCATCGCGCTGTACCTGGGGCTTTGCGCCGCGTTTCTTGCCTCCTACATCGGGCTGGTGTTCTTCGATTGGCAGCTCAACGACCTGTACACGCTCAGCGGCATCAACTACATCGGGTTGTTCCTGGGCATCAGCGCCATGTTCGCCGTCGGGCTTGTTGACGACGTCACGCAGCTGCCGCCGAAACTGAAGTTCCTGGGCCAGGTTGTCTCCGCGTGCATCGTTGCCGCTTCGGGCGTGTCCATCGGCATGGTGCACACCATGTTTGCGCAGGCCGGCGGCTATGTGAGCTTGGGATGGCTTGACTTCCCGCTTACCGTTGCGTACCTGGTCGTGTTCGTGAACATCACGAACCTCATCGACGGCCTCGACGGCCTTGCCGCCGGCATCGTCGCCATCGCTTGCTCCAGCTTGCTATTCCTCGTGTGGCAGCGCGGCAGCGTCACCATGGCCCTGGTGTGCCTGGCGGTTATCGGCGTGTGCCTGGCGTTTCTTCGCTACAACTTCTTCCCGGCATCGGTGTTCATGGGTGATTGCGGCAGCCATCTGCTGGGACTTATGGTCGGCGTCATCTCGGTTTCGGGCGTGGTGCGCGCGCAGGGCTTCGTGGTTATGCTGGTGCCGCTGGTCATCGCCGGCGTTCCCGTGCTGGACACCATGTCTGCCGTTGTCCGCCGCCTGCGCAACCACGAGCGCATCGATCACGCCGACTTCGGCCACATTCACCATCGCCTTATGCGCGCGGGCTTAAGCCAGAAGCGTTCCGTTGCCTTGCTGTGGCTGTGCTCCGCGTGCCTTGCGGTGGCGGGGTGCCTCATCGGCAGTTTCTCGGGTCCGGTGCAAATCGGCATCATTGCGCTGCTGGCCGTTGCGCTATTCGTGATCATTTGGTACTTCGGCCTGTTCAAGCCGGTGCTGAGGCACCACTACGACAATAAGGGCAGGTCAGGCCCTCGTTTGCCGCACAGCCAGGGAAAGCAGGTGAAGTAGCCGATGGCAGCTGGAGCTCACGGTATCAGCGAAGATGACAAGCGCAGGTCAACGCGCATGGCCGCGCGTGCTTTTGCGGGCGTTGCGGTGTTCGCCGCTGCGTTCATTGCGGTGTGCTTGGGCATCGGCGCGCTGGCCGGTCCACGGCAGGTTGCCGACACCGTGCAGCTTTCGGCGGTTGAGCAGCAAGACCCGTTCTACGTGCTGCTGATTGGTTCCGACTCCCGTAAGGGCACGGCGCTGTACACGGGCAAGGCGTCCGATCACGCTCAGGTCAATCAGCATTCCGACGTCATCACGCTTGTGCGCGTTGACCCCGCAAGCTACCAAATCACGCTGGTAACGGTGCCGCGCGACACAGTTTTGCCTGGTGAAAGCAGCAAAATCAACGATACGCTTGTCAACGGCGACCCCATGGAAACCGTCAAGGCGGTCCAGCGTCTCACAGGCGTCGAAATCGACTACTACATGATGACCACGTTCACCGGGTTCGAAAACTTCATCGATACCTTAGGCGGCGTGACGGTTGACGTTCCCGCCACGGTGAAAGTGCCCGACCCCTCAACGGCCGAGGACGTCACCGTTCAGAAGGGCCAAAACCAGCACCTTGATGGCTCGGAAACGCTGGTGTTCGCGCGCGCCCGCAAGGAATATGCCGACAACCAAGACGCCGTGCGCCAGGCGAACGTCCGCCAAATCGAGGTCGCCATCTTCCGCAACGTGCTGAACATGCCCAACGAAAGCGACATTGATCAGGCGCTGGTCAGCCTGAAGCGCAGCACCTCCACGAACCTTGATATGAGCAAGGTGGGGTACCTGGCCGTCGATTTCGCCCTGCACAAAGACGACGTGACGCTGTACTCGTGCACGGGGCCGTACACGGGCGACGTGAACAGCAGCGGGTTGTGGGTGGTCGACCAGAATTCGCAGGCCTGGGAAGACCTTATGGCCGCGGTGGATTCCGGCAGCGATCCCTCTGGCATCGTTGAGGGCCCCGCTATGCCGTAGCAGCACATGCGCTGCTACGGCTATGGTAATATCAGTGGTTGCTAACAGGGCGTTTTGAATGGAGAACTGCGTGAGCACGCTCGGAACAATACTGAAGGACAATTGGGAGTGGCGAAAGCAAATCGCTCGCCTTGCCTTGTTCGAACTGGTGAAGAAAAGCCGCGGCGCGGTGCTGTCGTGGTCGTGGTTCTTCATCAAGCCCGCCATGTACATCTTCTGCTTCTGGTTTGCGCTTGACATCGGCTTGCGCGTTGGCAGCGGCGCGGCAGATGCCGGCGCGCCGCCGTACATCTTGTGGCTGTGCGCGGGCTTGATCCCGTGGTTCTTCATGCAGGACATGCTTGGCGCCGGCATCGACGTCATGCATCGTTACCCGTACCTGGTCAACAAGATCAAGTTCCCGCTCAGCGGCATTTCCACCATCTACACCGGCGCCACCATGCTTGTGCAGCTTATGCTGATGGTCGCCCTGTTCGTAATCTACGCGGCGTGCGGCATGCAGTTCGACGCGTATTTGCTGCAAGTGCCCATTTTGCTGCTGCTGATGTTCGTGTTCTGGGACATCGTGTCCATCATGTTCAGCCAGCTGTCGGCCATCAGCAAAGACGTGAAGAACCTGATGAACGCCATGTCCACGCCTTTCTTCTGGCTGTCGGGCGTCATTTTCGACGTGAAAAGCGTCCCGGTGGACTGGATTCAAACCATCCTGTATTTCAATCCCATCACGTTTTTCGTCACCTCGTTTCGCGGGGCGTTTTACGACAAGGTGTGGTTCTGGGAAGACCCCACACTGTGCGCAGGCTTTGCGCTGGTGTTCGCGGTGACGCTTGTTTTGGCGCTGTTCGTGTACAAGAAGTTCAACGAGGAGGTGGCCGATGTCCTCTAACGACCAGCAGAAAACGTTGGGCGACGCGAAGGCGAAGCACAAAACCAGCGTCAGCGACGAGGTGGTCATCCGCTTCGACCACGTGACGAAAACGTACAACCTGTACAAAAACGACCGCGGCCGCTTCCTGGGCATCTTCAACTACAAGAAGAAGGGCACGTTTCTGGGCAGCGTCAACGCCAGCGACGACCTTTCGTTCGAGGTGAAGAAGGGCGAAGCGGTGGCGTTTTTGGGCTGCAACGGCGCCGGGAAAAGCACGGCGCTGAAGATGGTCACGGGCGTCACGCACCCCACAACGGGCAACGTCGAGGTCAAAGGCCGCGTCAGCGCACTGCTGGAGCTTACTGCAGGCTTCGACATGCAGCTGACGGGGCGCGAGAACATATCGCTGCGCGGTCAGATTCTGGGCCTGAAGCGCAACGAGATCAAAGAGCTTGAGCCGAAGATCATCGAGTTCGCCGAACTTGGCCTGTACATCGACCAGCCCATGCGCACGTACTCAAGCGGCATGAAGGCGCGCCTGGGCTTTGCGTTCGCGGTGGCCATCGACCCGGAAATCCTGGTGGTCGACGAGGCCCTTTCCGTTGGCGACCGCGCGTTCCAACGCAAGTGCATCGCCCGCATCCGCGAGATTATGATGGACGAGAACGTCACGGTGCTGTTCGTCACGCACACCAGCTCCACGGCGAAGGAATTCTGCAGCCGCGGCATCGTGCTTGACCACGGCAAGAAAGTGTTCGACGACACCATCGAAGCCGCAACGGCCTATTACGAGAAGAACTACTAAGGAGCGAAGCGCATGGAAAGCGGACGCAACGTGTACGCGGCAATTCTTGCTGGCGGGTCGGGAACGCGCATGGGCAATCCCGAAAAGCCCAAGCAGTTTCTGATGCTGGGGTCGAAGCCCATCATCGCGCACACCGTCGAGAAGTTCTGCGCCGAAGGCGTTTTCGAGCGCGTGCTGGTGCTGTGCCCCGAATCGTGGATTCAGAAAACGCAGGACCTCCTGCGCCGTTATTGCCCCGATTGCTGCCAAGATGTTGCGGTCATTGCCGGAGGGTCTACCAGAAACGACACCGTGCGCAACGCCATCTCGTATCTGTGCGAAAACCATGCTGTGGACGATAGCAGCATCATCGTCACGCACGACGCTGTCAGGCCGTTCGTGTCCCATCGCATTATCGAAGAGAACATCCAGGCCGCAATCGACTGCGGAGCTTGCGATACCGTCGTACCCGCAACCGACACTATTGTGCAAAGCGCTGACGGCAAGGTCATCTCGTCCATTCCCGACAGAAGCCAGCTGTATCAAGGGCAAACGCCGCAGTCGTTCAAGCTGCTTGAGCTTAAAGCGCTTATGGAAAGCCTTTTGCCTGATGAAGAGGCTGTTTTGACGGATGCGTGCAAAATCTACACGCTGCGCGGCAAAGCGGTTGCCCTTGTGCGCGGCGACGTTTCGAACATGAAGATCACGTATCCGCAAGATTTGCGCGTGGCAACGGCTTTGATGGGAAGCCGCCGTGCTTAGCTGTGCCTATCGCCTCACCGCGCCGCGTGTTTTCGAGCCGGTTCAGCTGGAGTTGAACGCATCGGCGGGCGTGGTGGTGCGTCCTACGTATCTTTCCGTGTGCAATGCCGACATCCGCTACTACCAGGGGTCGCGCTCGCCGCAGGTACTTGCCAAGAAGCTGCCCATGGCGCTTATCCACGAGGGCATCGGCGTGGTGGTCAAGGACGCAACGGGCACGTTTGCTCGCGGCTCGCGCGTGGTCATGGTGCCGAACGCGCCGTGCGAGACCAGCGATTACATTGCGGAGAACTACCTGCGCAGCAGCAAGTTCTGCGGCAGCGGCTTCGACGGCTTCATGCAGGAGCTTGTGGTGCTGCCGCCCGAACGCGTGGTTGCTTTGCCTGATTCCATTCCCAACGAAGTCGCAGCGTTTACCGAATTGGTAAGCGTTGCCGCCCATGCCGTGAACCGATTCGATTCCATCGCGCACGAAAAGCGCGACCGCATCGGTGTGTGGGGCGACGGCAACCTGGGGTTCATCGTTTCGCTTATCCTGAAGATGCGCTATCCACAAGCGCAGATTTGCGTGTATGGGCGAAACGAGTACAAGCTGAACGACTTCACGTTCGCCGATGAAACGCACCTGACCTACGACGCGCCGGGCGAGTGCACGTGCGATCACGCCTTCGAATGCTGCTGCGGCGACGGGTCGGTGGCTGCCATCGAGCAGATCATCGACGCGGTAAGGCCCGAGGCAACCGTTTCGTTGCTGGGCGTGTCGGAAAACCCCGTTCCGGTGAACACGCGCATGGTGCTTGAGAAGGGCCTGCGCCTGTTCGGCAGCAGTCGCAGCGGTCGCGCGGATTTCGTCAGCGTTGTGGAAATGTACAAGCAGCATCCCGACATGGCAAGGTATCTGGAGTCGCTTATCGGCGGCGTTTTCCCCGTACGCTCCATTGCCGACATGTGCACTGCGTTCGAAGCGGATTTGCGCAAGAGCGCTGGGAAAACCATCATGAAGTGGGACATGTAGGCCATGTCGTTGCGTTTTTCGAAAAAGGTCGCCGCAGGCGTTGCTCGTGTTGCGTTTCGCGGGTTGTATGGCGTCTTTTGCTTGGCTAAGCGGCGGGACGAGGTGCTGTTCGTGTCCCGCAAGTCGGGTGAGCCTTCTTACGATTACCTGGAATGCGGGAAGGCGTTCCAGGCGCGCGGCTATCAGCCGGTTTACCTATCGCAGCACTTCAAGAAGTCGTCGGTGCTGGCCTATGCGGGCCTGGTGCTTCGGGAGCTGTATCACCTTGCGCGGTGCAAGGTTTGCGTGATCGATCGCTACGACCCGGTTATCAGCTTGCTCGATTTTACGTGCCAGCCCACTGCGTTGCGCGGCGCCCAGCACCTTGAGTTCCCTGCGGTTCCGGTTGTGATTCAGCTGTGGCACGCGTTCGGCGCATTCAAGAAGTTCGGCTATCAGGCAATCGACGTTGCCGAAGGCCACGCGGCGGAAGAGGCTGCTGCGTTCAAGATTCACCGAAACAATTCGTGGGTGATCTGCTCTGGCGAAGGTGCGCGGACGGCGTTTGCTGAAGCGTTTGCGTGCCCGGTTGAACGCGTGCTTCCCATCGGGAGGCCCGAATACCGCAAGCTTTGCGATATGCGTCAAGCGGCTCAGGCCGATGCCAATCGCGCGAGCGAGAAGGCGACGGTGCTGTTTGCGCCTACCATCAGGAAGTACGACAAGGCTGCTGACCCGTTTGCCGACTTGCGCGGCGCGGCTGGCAAGCTGTTTCAGTCTGGAAGCTACCGGGTTTCGTGCTCTTTGCATCCGCTTGCGGCGGGCAAAGATGCTGGTGGGGACGTGCCGGTCAGCCTTATCGATGCCGATATTGTGATCACCGATTACTCATCGATAGTTTATGAAGCATATTTGTTGGGCAAGCTGGTCGGTTTCTATGTTCCTGACATACAATATTATCGGCTTTCGCCTGGTCTGAACGCCGATCCGCTAGAATTGTGTCCCGGCCTTGTGGCCGATACGCCGGAGCAGCTTGCCGCCATGCTTGCATCGTGGGCGGTCGAGCCGTCGGCTTACCCGCACCAGCAGTTGCAGCGATTCGTGGGAGACTCGTTTGTAAATTGCGCCGAGGATCCGGCCGGCGAGTTGGCGACATTCGCCATTCAGTGCGCGAAGGGAAGCACGGAGCGTGCGCAGTAAAGCGGCCCCGATTCGTTGCTGTGGGATTGATGTGGAAGAAGGAGCATGAAGCGTTTTCTCAAGCGCTTTGCAAAGCGCTTCATAAAGAACGCGACGTTGAGTTTTGCGTTCCCGATTGCTTATAAGTATTTTGCGCGCAAGCCGGTTGCAGCTGGTCGGGTGCTGTTTTTCGAGACGAAGGAAACGGACATGCCCGACAGCTTCGAGCTGCTGTACCAGCGGCTCGAGCTGGATGCCGGTAAGCATCCGCGCTATATGACGCTCAACCAAAATCATGTGTCGTACGTTCAGTATCTGAAGAACAGCATCTGGGCGCTGCACGAGATTTCCCGCGCTGAAGTGGTCTTTTTGGCGGATGCCTCCGATCTGGTCAGCTGCGTTAGGCTGCGCCCTGAAACGCGCGTCGTGCAGCTGTGGCACGCATGCGGCGCGTTCAAGAAGTGGGGTATGAGCACGGCCGACCTGAAATTCGGCGGCACCCGAAAAGAGCTTCTGCGCCATCCGTTCTACAAGAACCTCTCGCTAGTTACCGTTAGCAGCCCCGATGTGGCTTGGGCGTATGAAGAGGCCATGGTGCTGCAAGATCGCCCCGAAATCATCAAGCCGCTTGGCGTAAGCCGCACGGATGTATTCTTCGACCAGCAGTTTTTGACGAACGCGCGCGAAAGCGTGGAAAGCGTTGTTCCGCAGATGCGAGGCAAGCGCGTGCTGCTGTACGCGCCGACGTTTCGCGGTCGTGTTGCCTCTGCCGAAGGGCCCGACCGGCTGGATATCGCCGGCCTGAAGGCTGCGGTTGGCGGCGAATTCGTTCTGCTTATCAAGCATCATCCGTTCGTGAAGCAGTTGCCGCCCATTCCCGCAGGCTGCGAAGACTTTGCGTTCGATGTTACGCGCAGCTTGCCGATCGATCAGCTGCTGTGCGTTGCCGATGTGTGCGTTTCGGACTATTCGTCGCTGGTGTTCGAATACTCGCTTTTCGGCAAGCCCATGGCATTTTTCGCGTATGACCTGGACGATTATTGCGACTGGCGCGGCTTCTATTACCCGTACGAGGAGTTGACGCCGGGGCCGGTATTCCGCGACAACAAGTCGCTTATCGACTGGGTGAAACACGTTGACGAGCGCTTCGACGCGCAGCAGGTGGCGGCGTTCCGCAAGAAGTTCATGAGCGCGTGCGATGGGCAAGCTACCGTGCGTATCTACAACGAGGTGTTTGCGCCGCCGCTTAACGAAGCGACGAACGTGAAAGCTGCTGATGTTTTGCGGGCGCATGACGCAAGCGGTATCGATGTGAGCATCGTGATTCCGGCGTATAACGCTATGCCTCGTCTGACCAGGGCGCTCGACTCGCTGCTAGCGCAGACGTATCCACGCGAGCGCATGGAAGTGCTGGTAACCGATGACGGCTCCACCGATGCAACGTGGGAAACGCTGTGCACGTATCAGGAACGCTATCCTGCGCTGTTCAAGGTTGAACGCTTGGAGGCTGCGTCGGGGTCGCCCGCGAAGCCTCGCAATGTTGCCTTGGAGAAGGCGCAGGGGAAGTACGTGTTCTTCCTTGACGCAGACGACTGGTTGGGCTCCGAGGCGATCGAGCGCATGCTCGACCACGCCGTGGAGTGGGGAAGCGATGTACTGCTGGTAAAGATGTGGGGCGAAAACGGCCGCGAAGTACCAAAGTCCATGTTCGACCGCAACCAACCAAAAGCCGACATCGCAACCTCAAAAATCTGCTGGACGTTCGCGCCGCTTAAACTGTTTAGGCGCGATTTGGTTGCCGACATGAGATTCCCGAACGATATGCCAGAGGATATCCCGTTTGTACTCGAGGCTTACTTAAGGGCGAAGTGCATCTCAGTGGCGGCAGACTACGCGTACTACCACGTCTCGTTCGATTCGGCAGATGAACAGGCTTCAGTAACGTCCTGGGACAACCCGCATTCGAGCATAAGGATTTACCAGCGAGTTTTGGACTTGCAAGAAGAGTTCGGGAGGTCCGACCACGACTTCGCGGTCGTGTGGAAGAGGCTATTTAGCAGGGACGTCCCCCGAACCCAAAGCATAATAGAGCAAACTGGGATAGTGCTTGATAAGGATGAGCAATTGACTATGCAGAGGCTGAAGGATGCCTTTGCCAGCGTTGATGGTCGATTGAATTAATTGCTGAATGACATGTCAGCGATCTCTGAATGTGTTTTGCCGAGTACGAGGTGTGATATATGAACGCTTTTGCGAAAAAAATGAAGAAGACCGCATTCAAGAAAGCCAAGAAGGTTCTTCCTCAGGAAACTGTGCTGCGTATTCAAAAACAGCGATTAGAGGGAGGATTTGGCGTTACCTATAAGCCGAACAGTTACGAAGGACGCTACACCTATAGCGTAGTTTCCGCTGTTTATAACGCAGAGAAATATCTTGACGATTTTTTCGAGAGCTTAACTACGCAGACGATTAATGATGAGCGGCTTAAACTCGTCATGGTTGATGATGGCTCCACCGACGGTTCTGCAAAAGTCATAGCTAATTGGAAGCAGCGGTTCCCTGAACTGATTGATTACTATTACAAAGAAAACGGCGGCCAGGCCAGTGCTCGAAATCTCGGGCTGGATCATGTAACAAGCGATTGGGTTACATTTATCGATCCTGACGACTTTGTCTCGGAATCTTACTTCGAAGAAGTAGATAGAACGGTGTCGACGTATTCTGATGTTCAATTTGCAACCTGTCGTATTATTTTTTACAACGAGACCAAAGGTGAATACTTTGACAAGCATCCTTTGCGTGGGGAATTTAAGAACGACATCTCTCTGTTTAATGTTAACGATGATTATCTGCCGATAACCCTTTCTGCTAGCAAATCCTTCTTTAGGATGAGCAGGATTGGGGGTATGGATGCACTGTTCAATGAAGAGATAAAGCCCAATTTCGAAGACGCTCATTTTCTCAATAGGTATCTGCTTTCTCTCGATGAGGGTAGAATTGCTTATTTGCGCAAACCAATTTATTACTATCGAAAAAGGGATAACGGGACATCGACCCTGGACTCTTCTTGGGGTTCGTCTGAAAAGTTCACCACTGTTTTGGAGAAAGGGTATCTTGATCTCCTTAGGCGCGCTAATGAAAAATGCGGACACACGCCTTACTATATTCAAGAGACCGTACTGTATGATCTCCAATGGTATTTCAAGCAGCTGATTGGCCACGAAGAGCGATCGCAACATTTCGAAGACGTAGGTCTCGGGGATATTTTTTGGGATAATTTACATAAGATATTTGGTTACATTGACGCTAATGTAATCGAGGGAATATCGGGGGGATGGCTTAATTTCGAAACGAAGTATGCCTGCCTGAATGCTTTTAAGAGGGTTC
Source organism: Senegalimassilia faecalis (assembly GCF_004135645.1). NCBI lineage: Bacteria > Bacillati > Actinomycetota > Coriobacteriia > Coriobacteriales > Coriobacteriaceae > Senegalimassilia > Senegalimassilia faecalis. Next base: position 2,044,259 of record NZ_SDPW01000001.1, on the reverse strand, counting down.
GGCCAGACAATCAAGTGGCATATATTGAGCGCATTGATTATAAATCTAAAGTTATGCAGATTCGTTCGTTGAACATGGATTTTGACTTGTTCAAAAACGGGGTTAAGCTCGATCCGGTCGAAATTAAACGTGTAAGCCGGACTCTTTTTGGCAGGGAGTTCTATTCGCTGTATATGTCATGGTTCTCGTTACCTGCAGAAAAGGATACGCTTTCCTATAACGTGCACGACAATACTGCCGATCTCAGGCTTTCGATAAAAGGTAAGCAGCCATGTCACCATGTTCAGATGAAAGACATTAATGCTATCTATAGAGCGGGATGGGATAAGTATAAGCAAGATTCTGACGATATATGGCTGTTTATGGATAGGGATACTCAAGCTGATGACAATGCTGAGCATCTCTATCGGTGGATGAAGATAAATCATCCCGAGCAGAAAAGCTATTTCGTACTCCGCAAAGAAGCTAAAGATTGGCAAAGGCTTTCCGATGAAGGTTTCGAGTTGCTTGCTTTTGGTTCGAAAGAGCACGAGGAGTTTCTCAAAAAGTGTTCCACAATTGTTAGCAGTCACGCTGATGGTTTTGTTCACTCATATTTTGGCGACAACTTCTATAAGTCGAAAAGGTTTATTTTTCTCCAGCATGGCGTTATCCATAACAACCTTTCTGGGTGGCTTAACGGGAAACCTATTGACGTGATGTTTACTTCGGCGACAAGGGAGGCTGAATCAATTCGGGGCGACGGTTCTTCCTATTTATTGACGCCCAGGCAGGTTGAATTGACCGGTTTGCCAAGGCATGATGCCTTGCTTAGAAAAAAGTCCTTAAAAAAAAGCATTCTCATTATGCCGACTTGGAGAAATAAACTCAGTGGCGACAAAATTGGCAAGGGCAATGTACGTGGCTTGAATGATGCTTTTAAGGATTCTGAATATAAGCAGAGATGGGAATCGTTCTTGAACAGCGATAGCCTGCGCTCTGTTGCCCAAAACACGGGTCTTGATGTTGTCTTTTATCCCCATGCCAATACATTTCCTTACGTGGAGAGTGGAGTGTTTAGCATTCCGAGCTATATTAAGGTGGAAGGTAATCAGACAGGAGCGTCTATTCAGCAGGAGTTTGCGAATGCAGTTCTTATGATTACCGATTATTCGTCGACTGCTTTCGAAACTGCCTATCTAAATAAAGAATGCTTGTACTATCAATTTGATTCTGAAAGCTTTTTTTCTGGGATGCAAGTTTACTCAAAGGGTTATTTTGACTTCAAAAAAGACGGGTTTGGTCCTGTCGTTAAAACAGAGAAGGCTCTTGTCGAAGAATTGAAAGCATGTGCGGAGCGTGGTTTCGTTCCCGAGGAGAAATATGCAAAAAGAATGAGTGAATTCTTTGCTTTCCACGATGGCAAATGTTGCGAGCGAGTATATAAGCGCATTAAAGAGCTTGATGAAGGAAGATATTGATTTTGGTTGATGCGTGAGGACATCGGGCTTCATTATTCGGCTTTTTACTAGTGAAACTATGGTTCCAGCCGAATATGCCAATCATTTGTGCCGCTTTCCTGGGTGGCTTATGTGCCGAATTGGTATAAGTTCTGTAGCGCTTGGTGTCGAGATACCCGAAAAGTTTTGCACCGTAACGGCGGGTTCTAGTTTGGATTGTCTTTGGTTAGGTAGTAAATGGTATTTTCTAGCTCGGTTTTTCTCTTGGTGTTTTTGCCGCTTGTGCTGGTGGCTTACTTTGTCATTCCTAGTCGTGCGGCGAAGAACTGCTTACTCCTGCTTGCATCTCTTGTCTTTTATGCGTGGGGCGAACCTACATATATTGTGCTCATGGTCGTTTCGATTATTGCTAACTGGCTGTTTGGCGTCCTCATCGATCGGGCGAACAAGGATGGGCAGAGAAAGCTGCTCTTGGTTGTTGACCTGGTGGTTAATCTTGCGCTGCTTTGCTATTTCAAGTACGAAGGCTTTATTGCTGAAAACATAAATGCACTGGTAGGTTTTGAGGCTATTCCCGACCTGAACCTCCCGCTTCCCATTGGCATCTCGTTCTATACGCTTCAGGCGGTCTCGTACATTGTGGACGTGTACCGTCGAGAGGTTCCCGCCCAGCGCAACCTCGTGTACCTAGGCATGTACATTGCAATGTTTCCGCAGTTGGTTGCCGGCCCTATCGTTAGGTACTCAACCATTCAGGAGCAGGTGCTTCACCGCAAGGAGACGCTTAAAGGATTTTGTTCGGGCATGAGACTCTTCTGCGTTGGCTTTGCGAAAAAAGTCCTGCTGGCTAATGTGGTCGCGATTTTAGCAACGAAGATGCTTCAGTTGGGGGGAACGGAAATCGGTTTTGTAGGCGCGTGGGCTGGCCTAATAGCGTACACGTTCCAAATTTTCTTTGATTTTGCTGGGTACTCCGACATGGCTATCGGCCTTGGAAAGATGTTCGGATTCCAGTATCTACGTAACTTCAACTACCCCTACTTATCAAAAAATGCAACGGAATTTTGGCGTCGTTGGCACATCTCGCTTTCGACGTTCTTCCGCGATTACGTGTACATTCCGCTTGGTGGAAGTCGCGTTACTACGAAGCGTTGGGTTTTTAATATCGGTGTTGTCTGGGCTCTTACGGGCTTATGGCATGGCGCTGCGTGGAATTTCATTTTGTGGGGCTTGTTCTATGGCGTCATGCTTGTGCTTGAAAAGCAGGTTATTCTGAAACATGTTCGGAAGCTTCCGAATGCGTTGCAGCATCTTTACGGCATCGTGATTTTCATGTTCGGATGGTTGCTGTTCTGGGTTGAGGATATGGGGGATTTGGGGAATTACCTACTCGCTATGTTCGGCGCGTTCGGCATTTCTGGATCTTCAACGCCTTGGGAGCTTACTGCATGGGAATACGTGCCCGTGTTTTTGGTTTGCGCGATTGCCTCTACTCCGATTGTGCCGTGGATTCGAGCAAAGCTTGTTGCATGGGCTGAGGGAAGGACGCTTACGAATTTCCTTGAAGTCGATTTGCCGAACGAGAAGCACTATGAAACCGACGGGCTTTGCGAGTTGAATTACGATGCCTCGAAGATCGTGGCAAAGTCTCGATTGCTTACAGTGGAATTTGTTGCTTTGCTGGCTGATCTTGCTTTGTTGCTCATGCTGCTCATTTCTATCGGGTCAGTTGTTTCTGGCTCGTTTAATCCGTTCATTTACTTCCGTTTTTAATCGACCTTGGGTGATGAATTATTATGCTTAAGATTAGAAATGCTGTTTTACTGCTTGGCTCGGCGGTATTGCTGTGCGGAACATTGTTTTGCACGGTTGCGGATAGGATAGGATTTGATTTTCCAGACTGGATGTCCGTGAACGCGAAGCACTCGAATCTTGAAGGGCGTAACTATACGAAATTTCCGAAAGCAACTGTTGATACAGCCATGTCGGGGAAGTTCCAAAGTGGGTTCGAAAGCTATGTTTCGGATTTGGTTCCTATGCGCGATAAGGTTCTTTTGACGAATGCGCAGCTTCAGCGTCTGAGTATAGTGCCCATGTCGATGATGGTCGGCTATAGCGATTATCCGACCTTTTTTGGGTCTGGTTATTATTATGATTCAGCTTACAATATCGTTCGCGCGATACCTATGAAGAAAGAGAATATCAAAACTGACGCGGTAGTGAACTCTATCGAATCTATCAATTCGTTTGTCGAGGCTCATCCTGAGTTGAATTATCTCATGTATGTGCCCGCTCGCGCTGGTGTCCTCGAACTCGATGCTCATTCGGGACTGGTATCCGATGCTGCGGGGGAGGAATATGTTCTCGATGCTATTTCTTCGAAGCTTGATGAAAATGTTTCCCTCATGCATTGGAGCCCGTCTTCCGACTCTGAGTATGCAGAGAAGTATTACAACTCCGATCACCACTGGAATATCAAGGCTGCTTACGATGCATATTGCACTACGGCGACATTCTTTGGATTTGGTGACGATCTTGTTCAGCCCGTCGAAACGGTTTCATTCGATGATATCTCGTTTTATGGTTCGGCGGCTCGAACGGGCTTAGATGCCGATTACGATGCGGATGGGGTCATCGACTACAAGTTCAATTTACCTGCCTATGACATATGGGTTAGTGGGGAGGAAAAAGACGAAGACTTTGTCAATAGCGCTGACCGCTACGAACAAGGGGGCTGGCCTCGAGGGGATTTCTCGAACTACTATGCGGATTATTATCACACGGATTGTCCGCAAATCGTTCTCGTAAACAAAAGCGAAGATGCTGGTGATAAGTCGCTTTTGATTGTTGGAGACTCTTATTCAAGTTGTATCGAGAGGTTGTACTTGGCGAATTATAAAAATGTCTACATTTATGACCCGCGGTACGCGAAGTTGACGCTATCTGAGTTCGTTCAGAAATACAGCAATATCGATGATGTTATGTACATGACATGCTATAACACATTGACCAATGAGAAGTCTGCTTGCAATCTGAGGTGAAGCATAATGAAGAAGATAAGGGCGGACGATATTTGGTTATTGAGTTTGCCGGCTACAAACTTTCTTAAGTAATCCCTACCAGAAACAAAAATGGCAGGGAAAATGTCCCTGCCGGAAGGGTGGGCCAGGGCCTTTCGGCCAGCCCAGTATTTAAGATAATTTACTAGAAATATAGCGGCTGTGTAAAAAAGCCTGAAGACTTCCGGAAACTTGAGCCGTGTCGATATGTTATCAATATTGGTAACATATCGACACGGCTTACCTTTTCATTGATTGTTCGTTACCCTTCTCTTCCTACCTGTGTATGATTGTTTTAATCGATATCGCCGTTATTGTGGTTGGATACTGATTTGTCTGCGGTAGTTTTTCTTGAGGGCATCATCTGATTGGTGAGGGCGTTCAGAGATGCAATGAAATGATTTTCTTGAACGAAGAATGAAGAGCTATCGAATTGCCGCCGGAAGGACATCGTGAGCTTTGCAGCAGGCTTTTTCGTTCCGTATCGCGATATAATACTCTCTTGCGACATGAGCAATAAGCGCTATCAATTCGAAAGAGAGGACGGGCGTGAGCGAACACGGATATGTTTTGCCTTTTAGTCCTTCGGCTTCTGCTTCCGGTGCGGTCGAGCTTCATTCCCATCGAAAGCCCATGCTGACCGTCGAGCAGCAGATAGCCCATCTCAAGTCTAAGGGAGTCATGTTTGAAGGCTGCTCGGAAGAGGATGCGGCTAGATACCTTTCGAGCTCTAACAACTACCTTCGCGCCGCCTCTTATCGGGTTTTGTTTCCCCGTCAGGTTGACGGGCCGAACGTTGGAGCCTATGTCGGCCTCGACTTCGCTCACCTTGTCGAATTGTCACGCATTGATCGCCGATTGCGCGCTGCGCTGCGTGAAATCACTGCAGATGCCTGTCTGGGTACTCCTGGAGGCATCGGAGTTTGGCGTGCTTGCGAATTTCTGGCTGTTCTGTTCCCAGCGATGGGAAGATTCTCGAATGATGCAAGAACATTATGTCCTCAAGAGCGTTAAAGCCCTTCGCAATGCGGTCTCTCATGGGTCTTGCATTGTCAACGGGTTTGGGTCGTCGGGGGAGCTTGCGGGGTACAGGCCGAATGAGCTCATCACGGATTCGCTCAATACCGCAGGCATGAGGAATACGAAGACGAGACGAGCGAGGCTCCGCAATCTTCGAATGTCTCAGATTGCGGCAACCCTTTACATGTCGGCTGCGCTTTGCCCGAATCGTGGCACCCGCACTAGGCACGCCATCTTCATGAACGACGTCCGCGTGTACGCAGAATCGCAGTCGCATCTCTTTAGCTCGAACGATAATGTGAAATACTCTTTTGATTTTATTTGGAAACTGGTTGACGTATGGGTCCCCATGCGTTGAAAATGATTTCAGATGTAAAAACCTCTTGGTTTTGTAAGGGCGGGATCCACTGGGCCTCGCCCTAGTTTTATGCGCCTGTTTGCAAATCTCATCTGAATTCGCGGTCCGAAACGGGTAACGCCGCTCACAATCCCCGCCGCATATTTAAATGCTATTGCTGCGTTTGACCGCTGAGGCCCATCCGTGGCTTCGTTTGCCTAACTGCCGGATTTTGGGTTGCTTTCCTCTTCCTCGATTTATTGAGCGATGTGATGATATTGGTGACGTTGCGTTTATGATGTGTTATACGCATTTGGCGGACACGTTAGTAGTTGGGAAGTTGCGCTCTGCGTGATGTGGGACTTGCTGTTTTGGTTGGGGAATAGGGTATGTGGTTGACCTTTGGTTTTGCGGTTTTGATTGCGGTTTTGGTGCTGTATGTGCCGGGGTATTTGGTTGGCAGAGGTTTGCGGCTTGACCGATTCGCCTCGGTTGCGGTGGCGCCGGCGTTTTCCGTGTTTGCGTTGGTGGCGCTGGGCGTTGTGTTCTTCGCCGTCGGCATAACGTGCAGTGCGTGGGTGCTGCTGCTTGCTTGTGTGGTGCTGTGCCTGCTGGTCTTTGCTGTTTGCGGCAGCGTTCGTCGTGCGAAAGGTGGTACGGCTTGTAGCAACCCTTCGGCTTTGGGCGATGTGCGCTTGCAGGTGGCTTTGTGCGTGGGCGTTGCCGTGTTTGTGGCTGCGCTTGTGTTCCTCCACGCAATGGGCGACCCGGCTTCGTTTTCGCGTAACGATGACACGACGGTGCATCTTTCCGTTGTCCGTGGGTTCTTGGATTCGGGTACGTACTCCACGCTGAACGTTACGAAGTACCTTGACCTGGGCGAAGCCGGTGGATATTATCCGGCAGCTTGGCACGTGGTTACCGCTGTTGTGACGTCCTTTGTTGGCAACGAGGTGGCGCTGGCAACGAACGCCATGATTTTTGTGACGTGTACGGTTGTGCTTCCCCTGGGCGTACTTTGCCTGATGAGGGCGCTGTTCCCGGATAATAAGCTGGTCGTGTGCGGCGGGTCGCTGTTCTCGGCGGCGTTTTGCGGGTTTCCGTGGGGCTTTGTGGTGTACGGCCAGTTGCTTTCGAACTTGTTTTCGTTCGCGATGATTCCTGCTGCCCTTGGCGTGCTCATCTGCGGGCTTGCCGGCAAAGGCGGCTTGTCGAAATGCGCTTGGGTTGCCGCTTATGCCTGCAGCATGGTGGCCGTTGCGCTTGCACAGCCGAACGGGGCGTTTACGCTGGGCGTATGGTCGGTGCTGTTCGCCGTTTCCTATCTGTGGGGTAGGGAAGCGGGCGCAAGCCGTCGAGGCAAGACCGCAGCTGTGGTTTTGCTTCTTGTGGCATGCGCTGCATGGGTTGTGCTGTTCCTTGCGCCGCCTCTGCAGAGCGTTGTCACCTACTCCTGGAAATCGACGCTCAGCATTCCTGAGGCGGTGGTTTCCGGCCTGCTGTTCATGTTCACCTCGCGTGAAGGCGTGCAGCCTTTCTTGACGTTGCTGGTGCTGCTTGGCGTTGCGAAGACGCTGAAGGACAAGCGTTTGCGCTGGTTGTCCGTGGCATATGTGGTGGCGCTTGTGTTCTACGTTATCGACGTTTCCACCGACGGCTTCGTCAAGCAGTTGCTGACGGGCTTCTGGTACACCGATTATTACCGCACCGGCGCCATGACGGCGCTGTTCGCCATCCCGCTTGCCGCGTTGGGTTTTGCCTGGCTGGTGGAGCTTGGCTCGCAGCTGGTTGGTCGTGTGCGCCCTGCGTGCGCGAACGGTCGCCGTCCTTTGGTGATTGCCGTGGTTGTTGTGGTTGCCGCCCTGACGGCGTGCCAGTTCGCTCCCGTGCATTTCGCGTTCGGCAACACCGATGTTCGGCCAGGGCTTATGAAGATTCACAAAGAGGTGAGCGGCCGCTATTCGTGGAACAAGGGGCTCACGTCCGAAGAGGACGCGTTCGTGAAGAACGTCATGTCGATTGCGGGTCACGATTGCGTGATCAATCTTCCTCACGATGGCAGTTGTTGGGCTTATGGCGTGGAGGGCGTGAACACGTACTTTAGGCGTGCGGGCACGTCGGGCCCGGTTGGTTTGGAAGAGTTCGCCTCGCTCATTCGCACCCGCTTGTGCGATTACGCGTCGTCGGACGAGGTGCGTGCTGCTGTTGAGCAGGCGGGCGCGCACTACGTGATGATGCTTGACGACAAGTCGGGTGACGACCGCACGGTTGTGAATCTTCGCTATAAGGAAGAAGATTGGGCGGGTATCGAGTCTATTACGCCGGAAACTCCGGGCTTTTCGCTGGTGTTGAGCGAAGGCGATATGAGGTTGTACCGAATAGGGGATTAGCGCGGTACATTCGCTGCCAGTTGTGCTCGGTTGTAGACGATGCGTTGTGTTTGCGCTGCTGAATTTCCCAGGGTGTTACAATTCAAGGGTTTAAGCGTAAACAGAAAGGGTCATTCTCGACATGAGCAACAGGGAGCATCAACCAAGGCAAGGCTATGCCGCCCGTCCGGGCGCCGCGCCGCGCCGTCCCGCGCAGGGCAGGCCTGCCGCGCCGAGCTCGCGCGCACGTCAGGGTGCTCCCATGCCGCAAGGCGGCGGCCAGCCGGGCGGGGCTCGTGGTGGTCGGCCGGGCGGGCCGTATGGCGCGCAGGCGCGTCCGGGCCAAGCTCGCGGCAACCAGGCGGCTCGCCCGCGCGGTGGCGCTGGTGGTGCCTATGCAGGTCAGCGGCCACCGCGTGCATCGGCGGCGCCCGCGCCCGTTCAGTCGCGTGCGAACGCGCAGCGCGCGTATGTGGCGGTTGCGCGCAAGCGACGCCGCGCGCGGTTGCTCAAGCGCGTCGGCTTGACGGCCCTGGCGGTGGTGCTGGTGTGCGTTTTCGCCGTGGGCGCTTACGGCTTGTGGTTCTCTCATCAGCTTGACAGCGCGCTTTCGATGGGTACCGAGCAGGACATTGCGGTCAGCGACGCGCTGACTCCGGCCGAAATGGGTCAGCCGTTCTACGTGCTGGTGCTGGGGTCGGACTCGCGCGAGGGCTCGGGCACGTCGGACAAGGCGGCCGAATCCGGCGACAATCAGCGCTCCGACGTCATGATTCTTATGCGCGTGGACGCTGCGAACAAGCAGATTACCATGGTCACCGTGCCGCGCGACACGCCGTATCGCACGTCCGATGGCCAGCTCATGAAAATCAACGAGGCGTATAACATCGGCGGCGCGCCGGAGTCCATCAAGGCGGTTTCGCAGCTTACGGGCGTGAGCATTTCGCACTACGCCGAGGTTCACTTCTCCGAATTGCAGGACATCGTCGACAAGCTGGGCGGCGTCGAGGTGAACGTGGACATCGAGCTTTCGTATCAGGATGCCCTGACGGGCGAGACGGTCACGCTTGAGCCGGGCACGCAGGTGCTTAACGGCCAGCAGGCGCAGTTGTTTGCCCGCGCCCGCCACGAATACCAGGTTGACCAGGACGAACACCGCCAGGATAACGTTCGCCAGCTTGCGCTTGCCATTATGAACAAGGTGCTCAGCGAGCCGGTGTATCAGATGCCCAACACCATCTTGAGCGTTGCTGGTTTCGTGGGAACCGACATGCGCACGGCAGACATCATTTCGCTTGCCATGGCGTTTGCGGGCGGCTCGGGCAGCATGACCGTGTACAGCACCTCGGGTCCGTCGAAGGGCGATTACAACGAGGAAGCCGGCGGTTTGTGGATGTGCTACGAGAACCCCGAGGGCTGGGCAACCATCATGAAATCCGTTGATGCCGGGGAGAACCCGAAAGGCATCGACGTAGATTCAACGGCAATCATTCCGTAACAAGGATTTGCAAGGAAGGAAACGGGAATGAACACAAGGAAGAGGATTTTGGCGATCGTGGCCTGCTGCACGCTTGCGCTGTGCTTGCTGGCCGGGTGCCAAAAGAAGGCCGAGCCGAACGTTCACGAGGACGAGACGCTTGAGGTTTCCGACAGCGTGCAGACCGCCAAGGCCGAAACGGAGCCGTTCTACGTGATGATCGTGGGCAACGACTCGCGCACGGGCACGGTTGAGATCACGAAGCCGGAGTATTCCGACGGCACCGGCCGCAGCGACGTGCTGATGCTTGCGCGCATCGACCCGAAAACCTATTCGGTAGCTTTGATTTCCGTCCCGCGCGACACGTCCACCGAGTACAACGGCCAGAAGATGAAGCTGAACGAGGTGTACCGCATCGCCGGCATCGAGGCGCTTGAGAGCGAAGTGGCCAAGCTCACCGGCGTCACCCCGAAGTACTACCTGGACATGGACTTCGTGCAGTTCGAGAAGTTCGTCGACCAGCTGGGCGGCGTGACGGCGAACGTGCCCATCAACATGCAGCTGGTGGACATTGTTTCGGGCGACAACATTGCGCTGAACGCCGGCACGCAGGAGCTGAATGGCCCCGAGGCGCTGGTTTTGGCGCGCTCGCGCAAGCAGTACGCCAACGACCTGGACGCATGCCGCCAGATTCAGGACCGTCAGCTGGTGCAGGTGGGCATCCAGCAAGTTGCCGCAGATCCTGTTAACGCCGCGCTGCATGTGCAGGCGCTTGTCGACAACTGCGACACCGACTGGAATGCGGCTGACCTGGTGGAGACGGTGAAGGTGTTCGCGCAGAATGCGGACAAGATCGAGTTCACGTCCGGCACGGGCCCGTACCAGGGCGATATCGACCCCGATATCAACCTGTGGCTTGCCTATCGCGATGAGGCCACGTGGGCCCAGATCATCGAGACGGTAGAGGCCGGCGGCGACCCCGAAACCATCGTCGCCTCCCCCCGCGTAGCGGCAGCATAAGGCCTCCGCAGGCAGGAATTGCAAACGCGCGAACGTGGCACGCACGCCACGTTCGCGCGTTTTGTTTTTGCGGCCTTTCGGCAAGCGCCGGGGTTGCGCACCCTTTGGCTTGCGATGCGATGTCGGGGGGCTGCGGGCGCTGGCGGGGTAAGAGATGCCGGCGGCGTGATGATGAGAGAATTATCTGCAAGAAAGCAAAGGCGGGCGACATCCCAAAGATGTCGCCCGCCTTGCTGTTTGCTTCCTGCTTGCTACAGGTATTTCGCAATCATGTCTTTACCGAAATCGTTGGCTTGGTAGAAAACCTTGAGGTTGCCGTTCTTGTCAAGCTGCCAATCGCATTCGTCAAGCAGGCCGTTTTCTTTCGCGGTGGCCAGCGACTCCTCGATGTCCTTTTCGGTAAACAGCTTATAGCTGCCGTAATCGTTTCGCAGCGCGTCCATCACGCCTTCGACGCAATCGGCCTTTCCGCTTTCGAAGTGCTTCATGATGGCGAAATACAGCGGCATTAGATTACTGCTCATGGGATTATTCCCCCTTCTTGTTCTTGCCGAGGAGGCTGCGGGGCTCTACGGCGATGCAGAAGATTCCGATTACCATGATGACGGCGCCCAGCCATTGGATTGCCGTGAGGGGTGGATAGTCAGCAGAAAGACCGCCGATGCCCAGCACGCCCATGATAAGCCAGATGAACAGCGGTCCCCAGAACGCATACATGCCGTTGCACGCCATGCCAAGCGCCGTGCCGCACATGGAGTTGCCTTTGTACCAGAACGAGAACGCCGGCATAGCGAACAGGCCGGAAATGGCGAAAATCAGCAGCGTGGGGCTTGTTGCGGCAGCGCCGGCCAGGCTCACCAGGCTTCCAACCCCGTCTCCCGCAATCGCAAGTACGGGGAAGACGATGAGAAGCTCAAGCACGCCAGCGGTCATTTGGCGGATGGCAATGCCGATGCGGTAGTCGATAAGGATGGTGCCGAATCCGGCAACGCAGCCCTCAAAGCCCCATCCGAACGCCGCCAGGAAGGCGAAGAGGCATCCAAGCAGCGCATCGGGCCCCATGGACGCGAAGCTTGCGCCGCCAATCATGCCTGCAGAGGCAAGGCACACCACAATGCCGAGCACTTTGTGCGCGCTGAGCTTCTGCTTGAACAGGATGCGGCCCAAAATTGCTCCGATGGCGCAGTTCAGCGCTGCAATCGGCACGATAACGCCGGGATTTCCCGAGGCCGTGGCGGAGTTGAGGCCGATGACATAGGCGATGGTGGCGAAGGGGCCGCCAACTGCGGCGCACAGCATCATCACGCGGCCGGGCTTAGAGGCAAGCGTTTTGCGCAAATCGCCCAGCTGATGGTTCTTTGCGCAAACGAGAACCGACCATATGCCGCTGAACAAGTCGTTGATTCCGGCGGCAAGCGCTGCAAGCGTAAACGTGATGGCGAACGCGCTCAACGCCTCGTTGCCATTGCCCCATGTGCTTCCGGCGAACCATTCGCCCCATACGCCTTGCGTTTCCGCAAGCGTGAGAAAACCCGTGTAAAGTCCGTAGCATATGCCCGAAGCAACGGCGAACGCGATGCCGCGCGTCATGAAGCTTCTGCGCCGCTTGGCCCGAAGCGTTTCGATCGAGGAATTCATGTCTGGCCCTTTCCGCTTGGTGCTTTCCCGATGCTTACTGTTCGCTTTGGTTATAAAGGTCTAAGGCTTTCTTCAGGTAGGTCTTGCCGTAGCGGTAATAGATGTAGGCCCATTCGCCCACGTGCTCGCCCTCGGCTTCCTTAAGCAACGACCAGGCATACCAACACCATCCCGCCAAGCCGACCTGCGCAAGATTGTGGCGCCATTCGGATGCGGTGGGCGTGCGGCCGAAGTAATACCCCAGTGCCTCGCGCATGCGCTCTTCGTCAAGCTGTTCGCACACGCAGAACGTGCCGAAGTCGTTCGCATAATCGCCCATGCCCGCGTACTCCCAATCGATGAGGCTGACGCGGTCGTCTTCGGCCACAAGGAAATTCAGCCCGAAGAAATCGTTGTGGCAAAGCACGGGGTCGGCCGCTTCCGCGCTGATAAGGTTGTTGAGCATATCAGCCTGGCTGCTCATCTCCTGCCAATCGGAAACATCGATAGGGCCGCGTTCCTTCAGCATGCACTCGTATCGCTTGCCCTCGGTGTAGAAGCTGAAGCTGCGCTCGACTTTTGCGCCCGACTCGTGCAGCTTGCGAGCCATAACCATCGCGATTTCAAGTTGGCTGTCGTCGTGCGCATCGAGGTTCTTGCAGTGCGGGATGTATTTCGAAATCTTCCAGCCGCGCCGCGCGTTTTCGAACACGAACGTGTCATCAAGGCCGAGCTGACGGGCGGTTTCGAGCGCGGTTTTCTCGGCGGTGCGGTTGATAAGCAGTTCCGTTCCCACGCCGGGATGGCGATACACCCATTCGCCATCGTTGGTGGCGAAGTGGCAGCTCAGGTTCGTCAGACCTTGCTTAAGCGGGTAAACGTCGTGAATCTCGGATTTCTTGCAGCCAAGCACGGCAACGATGTTGTCGAAGATTTCGGAATCAAGGTTCTCCAGGAACAGCGGATCGAAGTCACGCAGCTCGTCAAGGGAGTCGAACTCGCGGATGATGGGGGGATCATAGCGGCGAATGCGCATGTCGAGCTCTTTGATGTGCTCGACGTACAGGTCTTCCCAAAGCTTGTCGCGGGTTTGCGGCAAGTCGTATTCGTCTTCAAGGATTTCGCGGAAGCGGGTGGAGAACTCTTTATCGAAGAAGACGTGGCCGATCATGTACCACGCGTTCTCGCCCCCGACTTTTACGCCTCGGATGCGGTCGTGCGTGCCGATTTGCAGGCACCATTCCTTGGTGTGGCCCTCGGCGTATTCGGCCGAGTAATAGGCTTTCCAAACATGGCTTTCGAAGGGGTTCTCCTCGAAATAGTTGTCCGAAGAGCAGATGTAGGTGTTACCCAGCAGCTCCCTGACCAGCATCAGGGAAGAGTTGTTGTTTCGAACGGCGTATTCGTTGTTGATGACGATCTTGACGCCGTATTTGTCTTCCAGGTAGAAGAAGCATTCTTTTTTGTATCCGACGACAACAACGATGTCGGTAACGCCCGCGGCTTTGAGCTGCTCGATTTGGCGCTCGATCAGTACTTCGCCGCGAACACGCAGCAAACCCTTCGGGCGCTCGTAGGAAATAGGCGCGAAGCGCGAAGAGAGGCCGGCGGCTAGGATGATGGCGTTGTCAACGGCGTACGGCTTCAACGATGCGATACCGGGTGCGGTCAGGCGCCCGTCGCTGATAAGCCCCGCGGCTTCGCATTCCTTGCAAGCGGCGTTGACGGTGGCAAGTCCCAGGCCGGTAGCGTTCGCGATTTCTCGTTGCGTTGCATGGGGAAGCTTGCTGAGGGCATAGATGACTTTAAAGTGGTTATGCTTAAGTGCCATGAGACGAATCCTTTGTTGTTCGCTTTTTCACTATCATAGCAAGATTGCGAACATATGGAAGAGGGTATGTTCGGAAAATCGATAAATAGAAAGAAATTGGAACGAAATGGTCTTGTTGCGGCGGTTAAAGAGCCCTGCGCGCTTGCGCAGCAGGGAAGTTGCTTGAACGCTGTTGTCCGTGATGTGGGTGTTGAACGGATGGCGTGTTATGAGTCATTGGCTGAATCGGCTGGCAAGATGCTTGCGCTAGTTTAAAATCGCTCTGAATTGAAAACGGGGGCGCTCGAAGCGCCCCCGTTTTACTGCGATATTGCGAAATGCTTAGAACGTTACGACCTTAGTTCCGGAGGGGATGTTGTCGTAAATCCATTTTGCGTTGTCGATTTGCAGGCGCACGCAGCCGTGCGACAAGTTCATGCCAAGCCTTCCGTCCATGATGTTGAACGTGTTCTGGTAGTACGTTACTGAATGGAAGAGGTAGTTGCCATAGAACTGCGTGTAGTAGTAGCAGCTAAAGCCGGAACCGAATACGTACCCTTTGGCGCCGACGGTGTATTGGCCAAGGACGGTGGGCGTATCCCATGCGCCCGTAGTACAGGTCCAGTTCTTCTGCAGCTTCCAGTTTCCTTTGCTACCCCAATAGATGCAGACCTGGTTTCTGGTTGTGTCGCACAGAATCAGCCAATTCGTGTTGCTGGAGTAACCTTGCGCCTTGCGATACATTGGATCGGCGTTTGGATCCCACGCTCCGCTGCTGTTGAGGTAATAGTAAGCGCCTCCAACGTAGACCCATCCGGTAGCCATGGCTCCGCTTCCGTACAGGTAATACCATGTGCCGCCATCCTTAAGCCATCCGGTGTACATGGCTCCCGATTGCTTGTCGAGGTAATACCACGTACCGCTTACCTTCTGCCAGCCTGTCCGCATGGCTCCGTTGCTTCCAAGGAGGTACCAGGCGCCGCCCGTGTAAACCCAGCCGATTTGCATGGCGCCTTGGTTGTTGAAGTAGTACCACGTGTCTTTGATTTTCAGCCAGCCGATCGCCGCTTTCCCGCTATCGGGCGTTGCGTAGAACTGACGTCCGTCGATTTTCGTCCACCCGCTTAAAGGAGTGCCCTTTTCGTTGGTGAGCACAATCGATTTGTTCTTGATGATGGCGTTTGCGGTAAGGGCTCCGCTTGCCGAGGCGTACCTTGCTTTCCCGGTTTTCGCGTTGACGACGACCCACTTATTCGCGTTCATGGCCCCATCGGAGTTGAATTGATAGTCTTTCCCTGCGATGGACTTGGTGCCCGTGACCGTAGGATGACGTGCGTCTTTGGGGTCGAGGTAATACCAGATTGACTTGTAGTAGACCCATCCGCTTTGCATGGCGCCGTTTCCGCCAGCCCAGTGCCAGAGGCCCTTTTCGTCGAGCACCCATGCGTTAGATTGCATGATTCCGGATTTGGCGCAGTGATACCACGTTCCGTTATCGTTGACCCAGCTAGTTGCCATGCCTGAGTTTTCGTCGATCCAATACCAGCCGTTATCCCACAGCCAGCCCGTATGCAGGCTGCCGGATCCGTTCAGATAGAACCAGGCTCCGCGCCATTGCCAGCCGGTGAGCATTTTTCCCGAGCCGTTCATAAGGTACCAGCTTCCGCCGACCTTTTCCCAGCCAGTTGCCATGGCGCCCGTTTTCTTGTCGAGCCAATACCAACCGTTGCTCCATTTCCAGCCTGTGGACAGCTTCCCGTTGGGGGCCACCCAATACCAATGGCCCTCGCTGCGAACCCAGCCGTTGTTTCCCGTGATCATGGCGCCGGACGAATTTGAATGCCAGAGCGATCCGTCGGCTGTTGCGTACGTGCCTGTCTGCATGACGCCTGCAGCATCGAAGTGATACCACGAGCCATTGACGCGTTGCCAGCAGTCTTCGGATGCATACGGGCTGTTGTTGAACCAGTACCAGGAGCCGCCGACCTGCGCCCATCCGTACGTTTTGAATGGTTTGCCGTCTTTCGTGTAGGTGAGGTGAGGCGACTTATCGCTTTTGGCGTAGTCGTATACGGGCTTGGCGGGAGTGCTGCTAGCGCTGACATTGCCGACGGTGCTTCCACTCTTGGAGGCGCCGTTGGTGTTGGCGTTGCTTCCGGTACTGCTGGGGTTGACCTTTTGCCGGCTTTGCGCGTCTTGCGTCTGCTCGCTTACCGCGTCCGTGCCGCTTTTCATTGCAGAATCGGGAGCGTCGTCGTTGAGGTTTTGGGACTGCTCTTCCGCCAGGGGCGTTTGCTGCTTATCGGCGCCGTCTGATGGTTCGGCGGCGAATGCTAGGCTGCCGCTCGCGCCGCACAGGAGTAACAGCATTGTCGTGGCCAGCAGCAGCGGAATCGGTGCGCGTTGGCTACACTTGCCGAATTTGTTTCTCATCGTTCCCTCCCTTTGCCCGAAAACAGTTTCCATGTAGAAAAAATCGGGTAATATCGTTCCCATAAATAGGATAAGGCAAAGGAGCAAAGAGAACTATGACAAAGTGCTTCAGATTACCAATGGCTTTGGCGATTGGTTTTGTAGCGTTGATTGCTTCTGCTTTCCCCGTGGCGATGGCGCATGCTGAGGAAATCGGCTTTGGGATTGATTCGCCTTACGGCGAAGCGTATGAATCCGAGCCTGAATTCGATAGAGCATCCGGTGAAGCTGCGTCAAGCTGGCGTTTCGTTGACGGTTGCTATGTCGGCGACGCGGGAAATGAAGACAGGATTGCTCTGTATGCCGCCAGCAGAAATACCTGGTGGAAAAGCGGAGGCACCTATTACGGCAGCAATGGGACCACTGTTTGGGGTGCTAAGGGCTTTGGCGTTGACGTTTCCACGCACCAAGGGCCTATCGATTGGTCGAAGGTTAAAAGCTCTGGCGTAACGTTCGCCATCATTCGATGTGGTTATGGTTCCGACTACACGTCGCAGGACGACAACCAGTTCTTGGCGAATGTTCGCGGATGCCAAAAATACGGCATTCCGTTCGGCGTTTACCTGTATTCGTATGCTGAAAATACCAGCATGGCTCGTAGTGAAGCTGATCATGTTTTGCGCCTTTTAGATAAAGCCGGCTTGAGCCCGGTTAATCTATCGTATCCCGTGTATTACGATCTTGAAGAAGGCGGAAGCAGCCCGAAAATCAGTAACAGCCAGCTGCTGGCAAACACCAAGGCGTTCTGCTCCGCCATTTCTGCTGCGGGCTTCACGCCGGGTGTGTATGCGAATACCAATTGGTGGACGCATTATTTGACCAGCTCCGAATACAACAAATGGCCGCGTTGGGTTGCTCAGTACAACTGGCAGTGCACCTACGGCGGGCACTATGACATATGGCAAGCTGATAGCCAAAGCTCGATTTCCGGTATTGCCGGCGCGGTGGATGTCAACTTTGATTACACGGGCCCCATCGTCCATGGTGATCAATGGGTGAATTCGAATGGTTCTTGGTGGTACCACTACAAAGATGGCTCTTATCCGTCTAACGGGTGGGCGAAGATCGATGGCAAGTGGTATTACTTCGACAGTTCTGGGTGGATGCTTGCTGGCTGGGTTCGCACCGGCGGCAGCTGGTACTACCTTGACGGCTCCGGTGCCATGGCCGAGGGCTGGAGATATGTGAACGGCGCCTGGTACTACCTGGAGCCCGGATCCGGCAAGATGGCCACGGGCCTGAAGAAGGTGGACGGCGAGACCTACCACCTGGCGTCCTCGGGCGCCATGACCACGGGGTGGGCGAAGGACGCCGGCAAGTGGTACTGGTCCGACTCCTCGGGCGCCCTGAAGACGGGCTGGAGGAAGCTCGGCGGCTCGTGGTACTGGCTGGACAAGTCCACGTTCCAGATGGCCACGGGCTGGGAAAAGGTCGAGGGCACGTGGTACTACCTCGACGGCTCGGGCGCCATGGCGACCGGCTGGGAGAAGGTCGGCGGCACGTGGTACTACCTCTACGGCTCCGGCGCGATGGCCGAGGGTTGGATTCGCACCGGCGGGGCGTGGTACTACCTGGAGCCCGGCAGCGGCGCCATGGTCACCGGCTGGAAGCAGGTCGGCGGCACGTGGTACTACCTCGACGGCTCGGGAGCCATGGCTTCATCGCAATGGGTAGGGAACTATTACGTTACGGGCGACGGTTCTATGGCAACTTCTCGCTGGATTGGCGGGTATTACGTTGATGCCAATGGGCGATGGAATCCGGCTGCCGTAAAGAAGAGCTAAGTATGAACGGGCGCGCGGGAAGATTATTGCTAGCCTTCGCCTTTTCAGCGATGTTGGCTGTTGCTTGTGCGTCTTTGGCGTACGCGGCAGATGATGCTGGTGCTGCGACTGGTGATTCGGCCGTTCAGACTCAGAGCAGCGCTAACGGCGGGGCTGATTCGGTCGTAAGTCGGAATAAGGATGCTGATGATAAGGCGGCAAAATCTTCCGATGTTGCTAAGGTTCCTGACAAGGTTCGCTATAAGTCAGGCTGGAACCTGATTAACGGCGATTGGTATTATGCGGTTTCCAAAACTAAGCTGAAAACCGGCTGGTTGCGCGCCGGCGGCGCCTGGTACTACCTGGAGCCCGGATCCGGCAAGATGGCCACGGGCCTGAAGAAGGTGGACGGCGAGACCTACCACCTGGCGTCCTCGGGCGCCATGACCACGGGGTGGGCGAAGGACGGCGGCAAGTGGTACTGGTCCGACTCCTCGGGCGCCCTGAAGACGGGCTGGAGGAAGCTCGGCGGCTCGTGGTACTGGCTGGACAAGTCCACGTTCCAGATGGCCACCGGCTGGAAGCAGGTCGACGGCACGTGGTACTACCTCGACGGCTCGGGCGCCATGGCCACCGGCTGGGAGAAGGTCGGCGGCACGTGGTACTACCTCTACGGCTCCGGCGCGATGGCCGAGGGCTGGGTTCGCACCGGCGGTGCCTGGTACTACCTGGAGCCCGGCAGCGGCGCCATGGCCACCGGCTGGAAGCAGGTCGACGGCACGTGGTACTACCTCGACGGCTCGGGCACTATGGCCACCGGTTGGGCACGTGTCGGCGGCAGCTGGTACTACCTGCGTAGTGGCGGTGCTATGGCAACGGGCTGGGTAAAAGATGGCGCCTCCTGGTACTATCTCGATCCGAATAATGGCGGGCGGATGGTGTCTTCAAAGTGGAAGTACGTTGGCTCCGTTGATTTCAAGTTCAATGGAAGCGGGCGTATGGTTGGTGCTTGGGTCGATGTTCCGGCGATGAACCAGTATCCGGCTCTTCCGGACGGCTGCGAATCTGTTGCTTTGGCGAACATGCTTCGCTATTACGGGTTCCCAATCGGTAAGACAACGATTTGGGATTCTTACCTAAGCTTTAGCGATTGGAATTTCGTTTCGGCTTATGCCATGGGCGGTTGTATGGCGCCTGCTGTTCGCGATGCAGCCAATCGATACCTCAGCTCTCGTGGAAGCTCTTTGCGAGCACAGGATGTCACGGGGTCTTCGCGTTCCGACATTTATTGGTATTTGCAGTATGGCATACCGATTCAGGTGTGGGGAACGGTTAACAACGGGGGAGCCGGGTATGCAAAAGCTTCCCAGTGGTACGGTGGACGCATATATAACTTCTACACCGGCAATCATTCGATTGTTGTCCAAGGATACGATGAGGAACGCGGAATCGTTTACGTTGCCGATTCCATTTCTGGCAATGTTACAAGGTCGGCTAGCAGTTTCTTCAACAATTATTGGACAACAGGAGCTCAAGCGGTTGTGATCAGGTAATTCTGACCGTTTCAAGCGTAGAGCTGAATTGATGCAAGGTGCGGCGAGCAGCGGGCTTGCCGCACCTTTTTGCATATGCGTGGCTTGCTCAAGTGGCCGGCGGGGCTTGGGTAGGTGGCTAGCCTTCTGATGTGCTGGGTGCTTGGGGCTGGTTACTTCCCGAGGACTGCTCGTAGGGCTTGGATTGCTTCGCTGTAGGCTTCGTCGAGTTGGGGGAGTAGGGCGGTGGCGGCTTGCTCGTCGTGGGCTTTCAGCAGGTCGTTCATGCGCGTGGCCAGCTGGTGCAAGCTGGTCAGCGATAGGTTGCCCGCCACGCCTTTCAGGGCGTGCGATTCGCGCTCGGCCTCGCCGAGGTTGCCTTCGGTGAATGCGGCCTTGATGTTGGCCATGTGCGGGTCGGACAGGAAGAGCTCGGCAAGTTTGAGGTACAGCGCCTCGTTGCCTTCGAAGCGGTCGGTGATATCTTCGTAGTCGATGTTCGCGTTTCGCAAAATCGCAATGTCTTTTTCGTCCATTGTGCCTCCCAGGGTTTCGGACGGGTTCGTTATCGGAAGTATAATCCGGCCTATGGCTAATCGGAATCAACAGTATCATGACCCTTTCGAGCCTGGCGTTTCCTCGCCGGAGTTCCAGCAATACGCCCGCGAGAACTATTCGGCGCATGGCGGCAATCGCGCGCGTTCGGGCGCGGAGGGCGGTCGGGCGCCGTATGCCAGCGGCACGGCGCGCATGCCGGGCGCTGGCGGTGGGCGGGGCGCTGCGGGCGATGGCGCTTACGGTGCCGCGAACGGACACGATGCCAGCGGCGTTCGCGGGGGATATGGATCCTCGTTTGGCGGAGCTGGTGCTAACGGTGGGCGGCAAAATCCCTGGTCGCGTCCTGATGGTGGTACTTCGCGTATGCCGGGTGGCTCGGCAGCTGCCGGCGGTGCTGGCCGCGGCGCCGCTAACGCCTACACGCGCCCGGGTCGTCATGCTGCGGCGCAGCCGCGTTCGGGCTGGGCGTCGCCTTTCGACACCGGCGACATGGGGTTTGCCGGCTCGGCGGGCGCCTACACCAGCCCCGCGAAGCGCTTCGCCGGCCTGCTTGTGTGCGTGCTGGTGGCCGTGGCCATCGAGGTGTTCGGCTTCAACTTGGCGTTCTTCACGTCCATGACGTATCCCGAGGTGGGGTCGTACCTGGTCAACGGCGTGGCCTCCGGCAGCGAGGGCGCCATTGCGCTTGATGCCTCCAACAACGCCATCGAGCTGACCAGTCTTGACGACACCGTGCGCAGCATCCACTTCGCTCCCGTGCTCAACAACCCGGCGGCGGCCGCGAAAGCCACCGATAGCAAGCTGCAGGTGACCATGTACCTTGCCGACGAGGGCAACGCGAACTACTACCAGCTGCCTTCGGTGACGGTGGACCCGGCCGATGCGGCCAGCACGTACATCAGCTTGGACCCGGCGGGGAAGTGCCATTCCATTTACGTGTCGTTCACGAACCTGGCCGATGTGGGGCCGATCACCGTTACGGGCGTCAGCCTCAACCAGCAGGTGCCGCTTGACATCGACCCGGTGCGTTTTGCGTACATTCTGGCCGTGCTGTTGCTGCTGTATGCCGTGCGCCCGCAGTCGATGCTGTTCAGCCGCGTGTTCGACGGGCGCATCACGCGCCACGGGTGGATGGTTGTCGGCCTGGTGGCCGTGCAGGCGGTCATCGTATTCGTGCTGGTCATGTCGAACACGCACTTCCTGTCGCTGACGCAAACCGCCAGCACCGAAAACTACTTCCAGTATCAAAAGCTTGCGCAGGCGCTGCTCCAGGGGCACCTGTACCTTGACGACGTGCCCAGCGCGGCGTTGCAGGCCATGGACAACCCCTACGACACAGCGGCGCGCGCCGCGGCCGGCGTGCCGTATCTGTGGGACCACGCGTATTTCGAGGGCAAGTACTACGTGTACTTCGGCGTGCTGCCGTGCCTGGTGTTCTATGTGCCGTGGCTTCTGGCCACGGGAACCGGTTTCCCCACGTGGCTGGGCGTGGCCATCTGCGATTGCGCGTATGCGGCCGGCTTGGCGTACTTGCTGACGAACGTGGTGCGGCGGTGGTTCCCGCGCACGTCGCTGGGGCTGTTCGCCGTGCTGGACATCATGCTGTTCGTGGCGGGCGGCGGGCTGATTCTGGCGCGCACGCCCAGCATGTATTTCCTGCCCGAGGCCATGGGTTTGGCGCTGGTCAGCTGGGGCCTGGGGCTGTGGGTCAGCGGCACGTCGCGCGGGTACATCGAGCGCGGCCGCGTGGTTGCAGGTGCGGCGCTTATCGCGCTGACGCTGGCGGCGCGCCCGCAGATGGTGTTGGCCGCCGTGTTCGGCCTGGTGCTGTTCTGGCCGTTTTTGCGCGACGCGCGCGGCAACGCCCAGGCGCGCCGCGCGTGCTTGTGCGAGTTCCGCGCGGCGCTTGCGCCGTTTGCGGCGGTGGCGCTGGTCGTGATGGCGTACAACTTCCTGCGCTTCGGCAGCCCGCTGGATTTCGGCGCGAACTACAACCTCACCACGAACGACATGACGCATCGCGGATTCCACGCCGACCGCATCCCGTTCGGCCTGTACGCGTACCTGCTGCAGCCGCCGGCGCTGGGCAGCCAGTTCCCGTTTTTGCACCAGACGTACATGGACCCGTCGTACCAAGGCGTCACCATCTACGAGCCCATGTTCGGCGGCTACTTCTTTCTGTATCCCATGACGCTGGTGCTGCTGGCCTTGCCGCGCGTGCGCCACGCGCTGAAGGCGAAGGGGCTGCTGCCGCTGTGGGTGTGCCTAGTGGTTGTGGCCGTGGCGCTGTGCGTGTTCGACCTGCAGGGCGCGGGCATCCTTATGCGCTACATCTGCGATTTTGGGCTGTACTTCGCGCTGGCCGCGGCGTTGGTGTTCCTGGAGCTGTTGCAGGTGCGCTCGTCAGAGCCGCTGTCGAAGGGCTGGACCACGCAGCTGGGCGCGCACGGTGTGGCGCCCGTGGGGCAGGTGGGCGCGCACGCCATGGCGAACGCCAGCGCCGCCGGCGAGACGGTGTCGGTGTACCGCATCGCGCTGTATTTCCTGTTCGGATCGCTGGTGGTTATGATCACGGCAAACGCTCTGCTCTGGAACGCCTTCGGCATGTATTAGGGCGTTCTAGCTGCCGTTCGGCACTAAACGCGCATAGTCTTGGCTTTGATGGAAGATATGGGCAACCGTGAGGGTGTCTTCTTCTTTGAAAAACAGCACGATGTAGTTTTTCACGAATGCGGTGCGGTAGCCAAGCTTCGCGAGCACTTCGAATCTGGATAGCGCGTGTTCCGCAATGCCGTCGCGCAGCTCGTCGAGCATGGCTTCCCAATTGTCAAGAAACGATTGCGCCGTGTGCGGCCCGAACACCATCAAGTAGGAGACGATTTCGTCAAGTTCGATCAGCGCGCTTGGCTGGATGCGGACGTTATAGGCCATATTTCTCCCGTAATGCCGTGGTTGCCTCATACGCGTCTGTGGATAGTCCTTCTGACCTTTCCTGTTCGGCAACAACGATTCTTTCAAGCAAACGAGCGCGTGCGTCTGCTTGCTCAAGCCGTTCGTAGTCCGCGCTTCGCACGCAGACGAATCGGTCGTATCCGTTTTTCGTCACCGTTACGGGTGAAGGACTGGTCTCAACCAGCTGATCGAACGCCGCAGTGTCGCGAAGATCTTTTATGGGAACGCATGTTGGCATGCTCGCTCCTTTCGTTGCATGATTGTGAGCACTATTATGCAATCGTCGCGCGTTTAATCGCAAGGGTCGATGGCGATGCGCATATTGAAGCGCCACAACTTTCCGGCACATTTCGCGTTTTTGTGTTCCCTAAACCTTGACATGGAGCAAACTTAAAGTGGTGAAATAAGCGCAGCAGAAACGCATCAAAGGGGAACGCATGAAAATCGCCGAAGTGAGCAAGCAGTACGACATCTCCGCCGACACATTGCGCTACTACGAGCGCATCGGCCTTATGCGGCACGTGCGCCGCACCGAAAGCGGCATCCGCGACTACACCGAGCAAGACTGCGCGCGCATTCAATTTATCAAGTGCATGCGCGGCGCGGGCATGTCCATCGAGTCGCTCATCGAGTACATGGGGCTTATCGAGGAAGGCGACAGCACCATCAAGCAGCGCATCAGCTTGCTTGAGGAGCAGCGCGACCTTATGCGCACGCGCGTTGCGGAAATGCAAGCCGGCGTTGACCGCCTTGACTACAAGATTGCCAACTACGAGAAGGTCATGAAGGAGACCGAGGCGAAGCTGCAGTAAGCGCGGCCCCGTGGCGTTGCGCGCAGGTTTTTGCGATGGCTGGTTTGCAAGCAATTCGCTACTGTTGATCTTGCAAGGAGTTCGACAATGAGTGGCCTCCCGTTTCCTGGATGGAGAAACGGGAGGCCACTTTCCTTTCTGGCGAATGCTGTAGGGGCCAAGGCCGTCTTGCGACGAGGCCGACCCTGTCGTCAGCGTGTGGTTTCGACTTCATGCGTTTGCGAGGGCATAGGGCGGGTTTTGGGGCGTGGGCGCCTTCAAAACCCGGTCCGGAAAAATTTTAAAAAAAGGGGCTTGCGCGGAAAATTGAAATGTCTATAATACTTTCTTGCGCCACGAAAGAAGAAAGCGCACCGAAATTCCTCGGTAGCTCAACGGCAGAGCATCCGGCTGTTAACCGGAGGGTTGTAGGTTCGAATCCTACCCGGGGAGCCATAAAGCTCCTAGACGAACCGCGAAAGCGGTTCGTCTTTTTTGTTTCAGGTTATCAAGTATTGAGGCCTCAAACCCCTGAGGGCTAATATGAGCAGGACATTGTCAAGGGCAAAGAAGGGCCAAACCCGCTGTTTTTTCGGGTTTGGCCCTTCTTATGTGCTCTCGTGCGTGTGGCAACCTGGCTGGACCAAGCTGTTCTGACGACGCCATTATCAGCCCCGACCCACGAGAAGAACAGCAACGGCACGGAGCAGGGGCTCACGATGTCCTGCTCATATCGTCTTTCCCCTATAAGCCCAAATTCATCTGTGCCACCATTGCTTCCTGTTGGTGCGCAATGCTCGTCGGCT
Source organism: Senegalimassilia faecalis (assembly GCF_004135645.1). Classification (NCBI taxonomy): domain Bacteria; kingdom Bacillati; phylum Actinomycetota; class Coriobacteriia; order Coriobacteriales; family Coriobacteriaceae; genus Senegalimassilia; species Senegalimassilia faecalis. The sequence continues at coordinate 2,019,237 of NZ_SDPW01000001.1, read as the reverse complement.
GCAGGCACTACCGCGGCATTCAGGAAATGGGAAAAGTGGCCATTGTTGGGCAATATTTCGATTTCTTGAATGTTCGCCATTGAATGTGTCAGATTTGTTGGGGGCGCTGTTGCGTCTTGGCGTTTGAGCAAGCCTTTCACCTGGGGTTTGCAATTTTGGAATAACGCCTTGCGCTACGCCGCGGAGGGACGTGCTTGAGGCATTCAGCTTCGTCGAAATATGTCCCGCATTCGTTCAGCTTTTCGGAAAAATGCCCAACAATGGCCACTTTTTTGAGAACCTGAATCAAATAGGTTTGCTTCGCTGCTGGCCATTGCCCGGCGCTTGTTCTTTCTCGTGCTCATTTCGGTCAGGTTGGGTGGTTTGGGGGCCGTGCGTGGTGCATCTCCGGTATGATGAAAGGCTGCAACAAAGAAAAGGAGTTATTGCACCATGATCATGCAGGTTGAGCATCTGACGAAGTCGTTCGGGGGGCGCACGCTGTTTTCCGACGTCACGTTCAAGCTGGAGGAGTACGACCGCCTGGCGCTTGTCGGCCCGAACGGTGCGGGCAAAACCACCATGCTCAACATCATCAGCGGGCGCGAAGACGCCGACGAGGGCCGCATCCTGTTCGCGAAGGGGGCGCGCGTGGGCTACCTGGAGCAGGAGGCCATCGAGATGCCCGACCGCCCCATCTTCGAGGAAGTCATGTCCTCGCAGGTGGAAATCCTGGCGGCCGAGCAGCGCCTGCGCGAGCTGGAGAACTCCCTGGGCGAAAACCCCACCGAACGCCAGCTGGCTGCGGCCGGCCGCGCGCGCGACGCATACGAGACGCTGGGCGGCTACACCATCGAGGCGAAGGTGCGCGGCGTGCTGTTCGGCCTGGGCTTCAAGGAAGGCGACCTGCAGCAGGCCACCACGAACTTCTCGGGCGGCTGGCAGATGCGCATCGCGCTGGCGAAGCTTCTGGTGCGCAACCCCGAGGTGCTCATGCTCGACGAGCCCACGAACCACCTGGACCTGGAATCGGTCAAGTGGCTTGAAGGCTTCCTGCGCGGCTACGAGGGCACCGTCATCGTGGTCAGCCACGACCGCGAGTTCATGGACAACATGGTCGACCGCGTGGCCGAGGTGGCCAACGGCCGCGTCAACCTGTACAAGGGCAACTATTCCGCGTACCTCAAGGCGCGCGAAGAGCGCATCGAGCGCCTGCGCCAGCAGCGCACGAAGCAGCTTGAGGAAATGAAGCATCTGGAGGAGTTCGTCGAGCGCTTTCGCTACAAGGCCACGAAGGCTCGCCAGGCCCAGGAGCGCGCGCAGCGCCTTGAGCGCCTGAAGGAAGAGCTTATCGAGATTCCGGAAGAGAAGAAGCCCATCCACTTCAACTTCGTGCAGCCGCCGCGCACCGGCGACGAGGTGGTGCGCTGCCGCGGCTTGGTGAAGCACTTCGGCGACAAGCGCGTGTACGACAACTTCGACTTCACCATGTACCGGGGCGACAAGGTGGCGCTGGTGGGCCCGAACGGCGCGGGCAAGTCCACGCTTATGAAGATGATCGCGGGCGTTATGAAGCCCGATGCGGGCACCATCACCTATGGCGTGCACGTGGCGCTGACGTACTACGCGCAGCACCAGCTGGAAGAGCTGCACGCGGGCAACACCGTGTTCGAGGAACTCGATCACGTGGCGCCGGGCTGGAACATCTCGCAGGTGCGCAGCCTGCTGGGCGCGTTTCTGTTCGAGGGCGACGCGGTGGACAAGAAGGTCAGCGTGCTGTCCGGCGGCGAGAAGGGCCGTTTGGCATTGGCGAAGATGCTGGTGGCGCCGAAACCGCTGCTGTGCCTGGACGAGCCCACGAACCATCTGGACATCGCCAGCGCCGACGTGCTTGAGCAGGCGCTCAACCGCTTCGAGGGCACCATTCTGCTGATCACGCACGACCGCCACCTTATCCGCAGCGTGGCGAACCGCATCGTGGAAGTGAAGCCGGGCAAGGTGACGGTGTACGACGGCGACTACGACTACTACCTGTTCAAGTCCGGCCAGCTTGACGGCCCGGCGCCCACCGACGAGTCGCTGGTGGACGAGCTGATGGGCAAGGGCGGCTCGGGTAAGGGCGGCAAGGCGAAGGGCAAGGCGTCCGCGCCAGCCGCTAAGGCGCCGGTGCCCGCCGCCGAACAGCCTGTGGCCGGCGAGCTGACGGCCAAGCGCGGCAGCGCGCCGAAGACGAAGGAGCAGAAGCGCCGCGAGGCCGAGGCGCGCAATCGCGCCTATGCCGCGCTGAAGAACCATCGCAAGCGCATCGCCGAGCTGGACAAACAGATGGAGCGCGACAACGCGCGCATGGAAGAGCTGCTGGCGAAGATGGCCGACCCCGACTTCTACATCAACGAGGACGCCTCGTCGGACGCCGTGGCCGAGCATGCCAAGCTCAAGCAGCGCATCGCGGCCGCCGAGGAAGAGTGGTTCATGCTCAACGAAGAGCTTGAAGCCGAGATGGCGCGCCAGGCGGCGGAAGGGTAGGGCGAAGGCTGTGCTGAACATCGTGCTGGTGGAACCCGAGATTCCGCAGAACACGGGCAACGTGGCGCGCACGTGCGCGTGCATCGGCGCGCGGCTGCACCTGGTGGAGCCCATGGGGTTCGCCGTGACGCAGCGCAACCTGGCGCGCGCCGGCTGCGACTATTGGGACGACGTGGACATCGTGCGCTGGTCGTGCGCCGACGAGTTCTTCGAAGCGCATGCCGCTGATGAGCTGCACCTGTTCACGGGGCATGTGCAGGCCAGCTACGCCAGCGTGTCCTACGGGCGGGACGCCTATCTGGTGTTCGGGCGCGAAAGCCGTGGGCTTGACCAGGCCGTTATGCAACGATTCGCTTCCGCCTGCGTGCGCATCCCTATGCGCGAGGGTATGCGGAGCTTAAACTTAAGCAATTCGGTGGCAATTGCCGCGTACGAGGCACTGCGGCAACAGGGCTGGCCGAACATGGCGTAAAGCCGGGTCGGCTTTGGCGCTTTCGAGACGGTAACCGGGAACAAGCGAAGGGGGTGCGATATGGACGAGGAGCGCAAAACGGTGCGCGGCGAAAGCGATGCCGCCGAGCGAATCGACGGTGCAGCTGCTTCATCTTGCGGCGAAAGTAACACCGCAGGCGAACTTGCGGGTGGCGGCGAGGCTTCGGGCGCGGCAACGCCTTCGACTGCTCGCAGCGCCAGCCCGCTTCCAAGTCCAAGCCCCACGCCAACGTTTTCCGGCACGAACCGGCCGGCGCGCCGCGCGCGGCGTTTGCGCTGGCAAGCGGGCGTTCCTGCGTCTATGACGGCGCTTGCTCTGTTTTCCTTCACGCTGCTTGTCGGCGGTGTGGCGGGATATGTGTCCACCATCCCCGGCCTGCTGTACGAGCCTCCGGTCCCTTCGCTTGTACCTTTGGGACTTGCGTTTGCGTCGACCGACGATGCCGCGAAACTCAGCGTCGTTTCGTCCGATGGGCCTTCCCGCAATGTTGGGCCCGTTGACCAACAAGAGGTTGCTGAACAGAACGCTGTTTCGGCAGCGCTGGGGCTTGGCGCGTTCGGTGGCGTGCTGGGTGCGGGGTCGCTTGCTGCGGGTTCGCCGTCCGGCGCGGTTGACGCGTCGTTTACGAAGGCCGTGGAGGCTTCGAAGACCCCTTCGTCCAGCGCCGCTTCGAATGCGGGATCGAATTCCAGCAGCTCCGCTTCGTCCGGGTCGGGGTCGGGCGCGGGCGCGGCTGGCGGCGGGAGTTCTGGCGCGACTGGCGGCGATTCAACGGCGGGCGGCTCCTCTTCAGGCGGCTCTGCGTCCGGCGGGTCGTCGGAAACGCCTACGCCCTCGGGTCCTTCTGAAGCAGAAGAAGCTCAGGTCTACGCGCTGTTGGTTGATCATTTGAACCGCGTGAACACCTACGTGTCGCGCCTGAACGCGGCCATCGGCTCGTTCGGCAGCGACGCCTTGCATGGTTCGCTGGACGTGCGCCAGGCGGATTACGACGAGTGCTCGGCTATCGATAGCCAAACGCTTACTGATTTCCTTATGTTACGCAACTACGACTGTCCCGAGGGGTCGCGCTGGACCGATCAGAAAGGCAACTTGCAGCGTGCCTATATTGCGCTTGACCAGGCGCTTACACCGTATTACAACGCGTGGAACCTCAACCTGGCGTATGCGAACCCCGCCGATGGTTACAACCGTTGGATGGAGCCCATTTGGAACGACCAAGATGCAAATGGTAACAGCGTAACGGCCGCCCAGCTCAACGAAGTGCTTGCGAGTATCAGCTTATGAGCGGGTGGAGTGGAAATGCGAGCGGTCGCAATGCGCGAACAGGGTCGCTTGCGGTTGCGTCTGCCGCGCCGGCTATGCGCGTCGCGCGCGTTGAGGGTTTCGAGGCGCCGTTTGTGCTGGCTGATGCCGATCGCGCGGCGTATCGGCGTCGTTTCGTCACGTTGTTCGTGCTGGAAGGCGAAGGCCACAGCGGCGGCACGGGGCGCGTGGAGCACGCGCGCAACGCGCAGGGCGAGCACGTGGCGCTGAAGCTTTTGGCCGACCCGCAGCGTCATGGTGCGGAATCCGACGAGGAGCATGCGCGCCGCGTCCGCGCTGCCCGGGCGGCGTTTGAGCGCGAGTATGAATGCCACGCGAAGCTTTCGGGCTTGAAGGGCTTTCCGCGCCTGTTCGGCCGCGGCCAGGTTGCCGGCGTGCCGTGCATCGTCATGGAGTGGGTCGAAGGCGTCACGCTTGATCGCGTGCGCCGCACGCTTGCCGTGGACGGGGCAGGTCGGGTGTCGCCGCTGGTGGCGGCGCACATCGGTCGCGACCTGTTCGACCTGGTGGCGCGCATGGGATTCGTTGAAGGCGGGTTCGTGCACCGCGATATCAGCCCGCGCAACGTCATGGTGCGCACGTCGCGCCTGAGTTTGGCGCAGCAGGTTGAGGAAGGCGTGTTCGACCTGTATCTTATCGATTTCGGGTCGTCTGCCGATGTGGACGTTGCCACGTCGTTCACGCGCGAAAACGCGGTGTTCCGCGGGGCCACGGCCGACTATGCGCCGCCCGAGATGCTCAGCGACGACATTCCGGGCCTTGATGAGCTGCGGAAATCATCTGCTATCGACGTGTATGCGGCAGCAAGTGTGGTGTATCGCCTGGCCAGCGGGCATGCGCCGTACGAGTTGCATGGCCTGTCGGACGATGGACGGCCGCTTTCGCCGTATCGCGCGAAAATGGCTGCGGCTGCGCCGCCGGCGGTCATGGCGCACGAGGACGCCGATGCGCTGGTGGACGTGTTGGCGCGCGAGCCCGAGGTTGCGGTGGCCGTGCAGCAGGCGCAGGACAAGCTGCCCGCGCCGGCAAGTGTTGCGGAGGCGGCCGATGCGCTCACGTTTGTGGACCGCATGTTCGCCGAGGTGCTTGCCGACTGCCTGGCGCGCGAGCAGGCCGACCGTCCGGCGGCCGCGGCCGTGCGCGAGGCGCTGTCGTCGTTTTCCGTGCACTATGCCGAAAACGTCGAGCGCTCGCTTTCGGGAAAGCCCCTGGTGCCTTGCGTGCCCGGCGGCTTGATCGGCGGGTTTCCCGATGCGCCGAACGGCGCGCTTTCGCTTGTGCGCATAACGGCGAAGTGCGTGGCGGCGGTTGCGCTTGCCGCGGTGGCCATTTCCGCCGGCGTGTTGGTGAACGGCGCGGCAGCTTCGTTTTCGCTGGGCGGCGCCTTCTGGGAAGGCGCGGTTCCGGGAGTGGCGGTTACGGCTGCGTTGGCGGTGCCTGCGCTTGCCGGCTTGGCGCTTCGGGCAGGCGGGTCGCGCACGCGCGCAGGGTTTTTGCGCGGTACGGCCGGTGTTGCGGTTGCGGGCGCAGCGGGGTTCAAGCTGCTGGGCTGCCTGCAGTTCCAGCTGGCGCAGAAAGCCGATGGCTTGGCGGCGGCGCTGGTGGCCGCCATGGCGGCTGGATGGTTCGTCCTGGTGGCCGATTATGCATTGAATGTTGCGTTACCGCAGGTCAAACGGCTGCGCGCGCTTCCTGATGGCGGCCCGGCGCTTGATGGCGCCGCTCTTGCCGCTGCGCGTGCGGCGGCGCTTGAGGCTGCGGCGCGGGATGCTGCGGAAGCCGATGTTGAGCCGGAGTACGAGATCGACGATGCGCAGCTCGGTGCGGGCGGCGCGCAAGCAAGCGAAGGAGCGTAACGGGATGGCTGTGGAACTGACGCCGTGCGGCGCCTTGTTCGAAACGATGAAACGCTACGGCGGCATCAGCCATAAGGATTTGGCGCGCTTGGTGCTGTCCGGCCGCCCGCTTGCCGATGGGAAAAGCCCGCTTTCGCGCTCGGACGACCGCACGTGGGTGTCGCGCTTCATCGTGCACGCGCCCGTTGGCTCGCTGCAGGACCGCTACTTCAGCGATTGGGGCGTGGCGGCGCTGCGCGTGTGCGCTCGTTTGCGCTCAAGCGAGGGCAAGAAGCTTTCGGCGCGCGGCGTGCTTGACGTGATCACCGGGCCGGGCGGCGACATGATGCGCCAGGCCCTGCGCGGCTGTCATCAGGACTTGGCTTTGTACGACAACGTGCAGGAGCGCCTGGTGGCTGGCTCGGGCTATAGCGAAGAGGAGCGCGCGGAGCTGGCGTGTGTGCTGTTCGTGGCGGCCGGCTGTTCGGCGAACGTGAAGCGCTCGTGCGCCTACGTGCTCGATTACGTGCGCAGCGTGCACGGCGGGCGGCTTGAAACCGTTCCGGCTGCTGTTATGGAAGCGGGGCCGTGCGCATCGGCGCCGGCCGACCCGCGTTCGCAGGCGCAGGCGTTAGGATTGTTGCGCGTGGTGAACGGCATGGTGTCGGGCGCGCTGCATTGGGTGCAACCGCTGTCCGATGGCATCGAGATAGGCGCGCTTGCGCTGGGGCCCAACGATATCGCCGACGTGGAGCCGGACGTTTCGGGCCATCACCTGCGCGTTTGGTGCAACGAACAGGGCAAGTGGTGCGTGGAAGGCATGGGCAGCTCGAACGGCACCGTGCTTATCAGCGGCGAAGACGGCTCGGAAGTGGTCGTGGAAGCCCCGCGCGGCGCCGGTGCGCGCACGGCGGTGCCGGTTGAGGTTCACGCCGGCGACGAGCTGGTGCTCGGCAGCGCCACCAGGTTCATGCTGATAGAAGGCATGCCCGAAACCTGGGAGTAGGGGCTGTTGGGATTCACTCCTGCGGTTATCCCTGTTCGTGCGGCAGCAAGGGGGCAAGGTAACCTTCGTCGGCTAGGGCTCGGCCGATGGTTTCGAGTGCCTCTTCGCTGTCTGCTGCTATGAGGTGGTAGTGGTAGCCCGAGGTGGCGGTGCACAGCGGCGAGGACTTGCCGCTTTCGATATCTTGCATGAAGCGGTCGATGTCGGCCTGGGTGGAAATGTCCAGCGGCGCGGTCACGCGGCCGTAGGCGCGATGGCTGATGGATACGTTTTTCACGCGTCCACCTGCGGAAATGATGGTCTCAAGCTCGTGTTTCGTTTGCTCGACGCCGTGGTGCACCTTGAACGTGCGCTCGAACGGCTCGGCTGGCGCGGCGCCTTCTGCACCGGTGCTTTCCGGCTGCTCCGCTGCGCTTGCCGCGTCGGCCAGCACGTAACCTTTCGTGGTGGCCACGATATTCGCCCCCGCTTCGCGCAAAAGCGCTATGTCCTGCACGATGATCTGACGGCTGACGCCAAGCTGTTCGGCCAGCGCGCCGCCGGCAAGCGGTGCGCTGGATTCGCGCAGCAGCCGCAGAAGCGCCTTGCGGCGGGTTTGCGCTTTCGTCATGCTATCGCCTTGCCTTTACGGTTGGGTGCTCGGGGCATTTATGTGCCGTGAAGCTATTGTCGCACAAGGACGACGGGGAAGCTTGCTCGGCTTGCTTGCCTTCGTCGCATTCTGCGTTTGCGCAGGTGGAAGCTTCACCTTCGCCATTTATACCCGCTTCGTCGAGCATGCGCAGGTGTTTGAGCGACACGTCCAGGATGGGTGCGGAATGGGTCAGCGCGCCGCTGGACACGTAATCGACGCCCAGATCGGCGATGGCGCGCACGTTGTCCGCATCGATGTTGCCCGAGCACTCCGTCTCGGCGCGCCCGTCGATGAACGCAACGGCCTGCGCCATGGTGGCGTGATCCATGTTGTCGAGCATGATGATGTCGGCGCCGGCTTCCACGGCCTCGCGCACCTGGTCGAGCGTTTCGCACTCCACCTCGATCTTGAGCACGAACGGGGCGTAGGCGCGTGCCGCCGCCACGGCCTGCCGCACGCCGCCCGCGGCCGCGATGTGGTTGTCCTTGAGCATGACGCCGTCGGAGAGGTTGTAGCGGTGATTGCGTCCGCCGCCCGTGCGGACGGCCTCCTTCTCGAACACGCGCATGTTCGGCGTGGTCTTGCGCGTGTCCACCAGCGTGGTGCCGCTGCCTTCAAGCAGGCGCGCCACGCGGCGCGTGTACGTGGCGATGCCGCTCATGCGCTGCAGGTAGTTCAGCGCCACGCGTTCGCCGGAAAGCAGCGCGCGCGCGTCGCCGGTTACAGTGGCAAGCACTTGACCTGCGCAAACGGTCGATCCCTCCTGTGCGAAGCGCTGCACGCGGCTTGCAGGGTCCAGGATGGCGAACGTGCGCTCGAACACGTCCAGGCCGCACAGCACGCCGTCGGCCTTCGCAATCAGGTCAACGGCAGCCGGGCGCGCGTCGGGCATGATGGCGGCAGTGGACACGTCTTCGTTCGTGATGTCCTCGGCCAGCGCTTGGCGGATGAGCGGCTCGGCAACGGTGGTCAGCGTGATGGAGTTCATGCGACAACGGCCTCCTTCTGGCGGGCGGTGGTGTGGGCGGGGTTGGCGGCGCGGGGCGTCGGGTGCGTTGAATCTGGGCGACTGGACGCGGCGTCATATGCACCGTTGGAGGAGTCGTAGCAGCTTGATGTCGCAACGTGCGCGCCGTCGTTGCGGCGTGATACGGCGCTATGTGCATTGTGAGCTTTGTCGCCGTGCGTTGCGTCGTCGTTTTGTGCGTCCGCTTCGCACGTCGCAAGGTGCGACCGTGTCTCTTCGCTTTCCCGCGTGCTCGCGGCCTGCAGCTTTTCGCTTGCCAGCGCGCAGAGACGCTCGTATGCCTGCGCGTCGGCGCCGGCAGGATGCTCGGCGTACGTCTGCGGATGCGGCGCGGCAAGCCCACGGCGGCGCGCGATATCCCAAGCGGCGCGCTGTGCGAACACCAGCGACTCAAGCAGCGAGTTACTGGCCAGGCGGTTCTTGCCGTGCACACCGTTGCAGCTTGTCTCGCCCGCGGCGTACAGCTCGGGCATGCTGGTGGCGCTGGCGCGGTCGACGTGCACGCCGCCCATGAAGTAGTGCTGCGCGGGCACCACGGGAATCGGCTCGCGCGTGATGTCGTACCCTTCGGCCAGGCAGTGCTCGTAGATGTGCTGGAAATGTCCCGTGATCTCGTCTTTCGGCACATTGGCGAACGAAAGACGCACGTGGTCGGACCCTTCGCGCTCCATCTGGCGGTATATGGCGGCGCTTACCACGTCGCGTGGTTGCAGCTCATCGACGAAGCGCCTGCCGTGCGCATCAAGCAGCACCGCGCCTTCGCCGCGGCACGATTCCGAGATCAAAAACGCGCGGCCGGGCTCGGTGGTGTACAGCGAGGTGGGGTGAATCTGCACGTAGTCGGTGTGCTCAAGCGCGATGTCGTGGGCGCGCGCGATGTGCAGCGCGTCGCCGGTGAGGCTGGGGAAGTTCGTGGAGCGCTCGTACGTGCCGCCGATGCCGCCGCACGCCCACACCGTTGCCTGCGCGTTGATGCGCAGCGCGCGTCCGGCGGCGTCGAATGCCGCGATGCCGCTGCAACGTTGGTTGCTCGCGCCGTTTTCGCTGGTGAGAATATCGTTCATGCGCGTGTTTTCCAGGATGCGCACGTTGCCAAGCTTGCGCACGGCGGCCAGCAGCTTCGTGGTGATCTCGGCGCCGGTGGTGTCGTCGTGGAAGCAGATGCGCGCGCGGCTGTGCGCGCCCTCGCGCGTGTAGCGCAGCTGGCCGGCCTCGTCGCGTTCGAAGTGCACGCCGTAGCCAATCAGGCTGTCGATGACGCTGCGGCTGGCGCGAATCATCAGGTCTACGCTTTCGCAGCGGTTTTCGAAATGTCCGGCGCGCAGCGTGTCCTCGAAGAACGGCGCGTAGTCGTCAGCGTCGTGCTGCACGCAGATGCCGCCTTGCGCCAGCATGGAGTCGCACTCGTCGACGGTGGTCTTCGCCAGCATCACCACGGAAAGCTGGCACGGCAGGTTAAGCGCGCAGTACAGGCCGGCCACGCCGCAGCCCACGATGACCACGTCGCAGGTGATTGCTTCCGGGCTGGTGCCCGGAGTTATGGAAGCGTTTTGGGATGCGGGTGCTTCGGCGGCGGCGGTTGTTTCTGCGACCGGTTGAAGCTGGTTACCGGTTGCATTGGCGACTTCGGTTTGGCGAAGCGTTGCCAGGGATTCGTTTTGGCCGCAAGCTCGTTCGTTGCTACCCTGGGCCCTTGTGTCAACCACCGGTGTAAATCGGTTGCCGTGCATGCTAGCATCCGCTGCTTCTGCAGGTAAATCGTTCATTTCGCTCTCATCTACTTTGCGGCGTATTCCAGCATGCGTTCGAGCGTCACGCGGGCGGCGGGGGCCAGCTCTTCGCTGACGTGCACTTCGTATGGCGCGGGGTTTCGCAGGCACGCGGCTACCTTCGGCAGCGTCACCTGGTCCATGTTCACGCAACGCGGCGTGGTGGCGGGGAAGTGGAAGCGCTTGCTCGTGCCCGCGTTGCGGCGCTCGAGTTCGCGCAGGATGCCCACCACGGTGCACACGATGAAGTCGCGCGCGTCCGAGGCGGTGGCGTGCTCGATCATGCCTTTCGTCGACCCGATGAAGTCGGCTTCGTCAAGCACGTCGGCCGGGCACTCGGGGTGCGCCATCACCACGGCTTCGGGGTAGGCCTCTTCAAGATCGATGACCTGCTGCCGGTTGATGGTGACGTGACGCGGGCAGTAGCCCTTGTTCAGGATGACGTGCTTTTCCGGCAGCTGCTCGGCCACGTAGCGGCCCAGGTTCATGTCAGGGATGAACAGGATGTTGCGCTGCGGCAGCGCGTGGCAGATCTTCACGGCGTTTGACGAGGTCACGCACACGTCCGACCACGTTTTCGCCTCGGCCGTGGAGTTGACGTAGCACACTACGGCAAGGTCGTCGTGCTCGGCGCGCACGCGGTCGATGTCGGCTTTGCGCACCATGTGCGCCATGGGGCAGTCGGCGCCCGGCTCGGGCAAAAGCACGCGCTTTTCGGGGTTCAGCAGCTTCGCCGATTCGCCCATGAACTCCACGCCGCAAAGCACGATGGTTTGTTGTGGCAGGTCAACGGCCAGTTTCGCCAGTGCGAAGCTGTCGCCAACATAGTCGGCTACGTCCTGCACCTCGGGCGGCACGTAGTAGTGCGCTAGAATCACGGCGTCGCGCTGCGCCTTTAGTTGCTGGATTTGTTTCGTTAGCGCCTCGATGGTGCCGGCGGCCTGATCGGCGCGCTGTTGGGGGGCGTTCGCTTCGCTCATGATGATGCTCCAGAGGGTTCGTACCTTATATATGACGCCGCAGTATGGCACCAAAACTTTACAGCTGACAAGTCACCTGTAAAGTTTCAAGGTTTCTCCACCTTTCGCCGCCCGCGCCGCGCTTTCGCCGTCTGCGGGCAATTCCCGCATCGCCGGTAGGTTCAACATGTTTGCGCGTCATACTGAGCACAACGCAAACCTGCGCAACGCGGCACCGCGCACCGCGCACCGCATCCCTGACCGCAAACCCAAGGAGGTTCAGCATGGCTCGTGTGTACAATTTCTCGGCCGGTCCGGCAGTGCTCCCCGAGGAGGTGCTGTCCTCTGCCGCTGCGGAAATGCTCGATTACCAGGGCACGGGCATGTCGGTCATGGAGATGTCTCACCGCTCCGCCGCGTTCAAGGGCATCATCGAAACGGCCGAGCAGGACATCCGCGACCTCATGGGCATCCCCGACAACTACCGCGTGCTGTTTTTGCAGGGCGGCGCCACGCAGCAGTTCGCGGCCATCCCGATGAACCTCATGCAGAACAAGGTTGCCGACTACATCGTGTCGGGCAACTGGTCGAAGAAGGCGTTCAAGGAGGCGAAGCTGTACGGCCAGGCCAACTGCGTGGCCAGCTCCGAGGACGAAAACTTCACGTACGTGCCCGATGTGGACGGCCTGGCGTTTTCCCCCGATGCCGACTACGTCTACATCTGCCAGAACGAAACGGTGTACGGCACGCGCTACCCGAAGCTTCCCGACACCGGCAACATCCCGCTCGTGTCCGACGTGTCCAGCATGTTCCTCTCCGAGCCCATGGACGTGACGAAGTACGGCCTTATCTACGGCGGCGTGCAGAAAAACGTCGGCCCGGCCGGCGTGGTCATCGTCATCGTGCGCGACGACCTTATCCGCGAGGACGTGCTGCCGTTCACGCCCACTATCATGCGCTACAAGACGCAGGCCGACGCCGGCAGCCTGTCGAACACCCCGCCGTGCTACGGCATCTACATGTGCGGCAAGGTGTTCCAGTGGCTCAAGGGCCTTGGCGGCCTTGAGGTTATGCAGCGCATGAACCAGGAGAAGGCGGCCATCCTGTACGACTATCTGGATCAGTCGAAGCTGTTCAGCGGCACGGCGAAGAAGGAGTTCCGCTCGCTTATGAACGTGCCGTTCGTCACGGGCAGCCCCGACCTGGACGCGAAGTTCATCGCCGAGGCCAAGGCCGCCGGCATCGAGAACATCAAGGGCCACCGCAGCGTCGGCGGCATGCGCGCCAGCATCTACAACGCCATGCCGAAGGCGGGCGTGGAGGCGCTCGTGCAGTTCATGGACAAGTTCGAGCGCGAAAACGCGTAAGGAGTTTCGGCGCGCGACGTCATCCTCATTGGCGAATGCGGGAGCGAAGGGGGCAATCTCTTCGCTCCCGTTTAGTTTTGCGATCGAATGCCGCACAGCTCGTACGCGCAGGTTACATTGCGCAGGTTACAGTTTTGTTAGCTTTCGTTTCCCGGTTTCTTCTTTCGGCAGATGACGGTATACTGAACAAATTATGACTACACTTCCTTATCTCATCTGCTCTATCCTGAGCTTCATCCCCGCCATCGTGTTGCACGAGATGTCGCACGGTTTCGCGGCATACAAACTGGGCGACCCCACGGCGAAGCGTGCGGGGCGTCTGTCGTTCAACCCGCTGGCGCACATCGACCCGTTCGGCACGGTTATCATGCCGTTTTTGCTGATGGCCATGAACATGCCGGTGTTCGGTTACGCCAAACCCGTGCCGTACAACCCGGCGTACTTCAAAGACCCGCGCAAGGGCGACCTCATCGTCGGCTTGGCCGGCCCGGCCGCCAACTTGCTGCTGGCCGTGCTTGCCGGCGTTGTGGCGTGGGTGCTGTACGGCTTCTGCCCTGTGGCGCAATGGGTGGTGGAAAGCGAGTTTTTCCACTACTTCTACTTGATGTTCTTGCCCATGTTCGCGCTCATCAACTTGTACCTGATGTTCTTTAACCTGTTGCCCATTCCGCCGCTTGACGGCAGCTCCATCTTCGCGTTCTTCATGCCCGTGAAGTGGCTGCCGAAGTACTACCAGGTGCAGCAGTACGCGTTCCCCATCTTCATGATCGTGGCCATTTTGCTGCCGTACATCATCCATGTGAACCCGTTCGGCATCTACTTGGACGTCACGGCGGGCAACGTGGGCAATCTGCTGTTCCCGTTCCGCATTTCGTAAAGCGGGGCGCTTGAGTGTCGTATCGCGTTCGCACAGACAGCTTCGAAGGGCCGTTCGATCTGCTGTTGTACCTGGTCAGCCGCCAGAAGGTTGACATTGGGGCTATCAACATCACTGAAATTGCCGACCAGTACCTGGCCGAGGTGGCGCGCCTGCAAAACCTTGACCTGGACGTGGCCAGCGACTTTCTGCTGGTGGCCAGCACGCTGCTGGAAATCAAGGCCGACAGCCTTTTGCCGCGCGAACAGATGCAGCTTGACGACGACATCGCCGAGCTGGCGCCATCGGAAGCGCGCGATTTGCTGGTGGATCGCCTTCTGGAGTACAAGCAGTTCAAGAACGCCGCCGCCGCGCTGCACGAGCGGTTCGTGATGGAAGGCCGCATGCACCCGCGCCCGTTCGGGCCCGACGCCAGCTTCCTTGAGCTTATGCCCGACTTCTTGCGCGACGTGTCGCTTGACTCGCTGGCGCTTTTGGCCGCGCAGGCGCTGGCGCGCCGCGAGGTATTCCTGCTGGAAAGCGAGCACATCGCGGCGAAGCCCATCCCCGTGGAGGTGCACGTGCGCGCCATTCACCAGCGCATCAAGAACCTGGGGCACCTGCGGTTCTCGCAGCTGGTGACGCCTGAGACGCCGAAACCGCTGGTGGTGGTCACGTTTTTGGCGGTGCTGGAGCTGTACAAGCGCTCCATGGTAACCGTTCAGCAGTCCGAGCTGTTCGGCGATATCGACATCGACTACATCGAGGGCTCCGGCGAACTTCTGCTCGACGGCGAAGACGCCCTCACGTCGGTAGGCGAGGAATAGGGAAGGCCGCAATGTTTCAAGGTTTGGACGAAAGTCAGCTTGCCGGTGCCGTTGAGGCGCTGCTGTTCGTAACCGATGAGCCGGTGGGCGTCATCACGCTTGCCGACATGCTGGAAGTAGACCCGAAGCTGGTGGAGGAAACGCTGGTTGACCTGCGCGAGCGCTTCGAGCGCGAAGGCCGCGGCATCCAGCTGCGCGAGGTTGCGGGCGGCTGGCGGCTGTACACGCACCCGGCGTATCACGAGCTGGTGGAGCGCTATGTGCTGTCGTGGGACACGCGCAAGCTGTCGCAGGCGGCCATGGAAACGCTTGCCATCGTGGCGTACCTGCAGCCCGTCACGCGCGCCGGCGTGGCCAGCGTGCGCGGCGTGAATTCCGACAGTTCCATAAACTCCCTGGTGGAGAAAGGCTTGGTGCGCGAAGCCGGCCAGGCCGATGCGCCGGGCAACCCCACGCTGTACGCCACCACGCGCGGCTTTCTGGAGAAGTTCGGCCTGCGCTCGGTGCGCGACCTCCCCGATTTGGACCAGTACGCGCCCGACGACGCCACGCGCGAGCTTATCCGCGAGCGGCTGAGCGCCAGTTCGGAAAACGTGTACGTCGCGCCGGCCGCGCAGGCCGATGGCGAAGATGACGACCCGTTTGCCGATGTGCGCTTCGATTTCGATGACGAAGGCGATGCCGGCCAGCTTTCCGGCGGGCAAACTGGCCCTGCTGGCGAGGCCGCTCAACAAACGCTTGCAGATGCGATGGCTGCAAGCTTTGGGTTGGTCGATAAGATTGACTTCGATAATCTAACCTTTGAAACAGATGACGAATAGCGGGAGTGCAATCATGAGCAAACCGTTGAAGCCCAATCAGCAGCAGCCTGACGAGCGCATCGTGCCTATGCGCCTGCAGAAGTTCCTGGCGCGCGCCGGCGCGGCAAGCCGCCGCGGGTCGGAAAACCTCATGACGGCCGGTCGCGTGACGGTGAACGGCCAGGTGGTCACCGAGCTGGGCAGCAAAGTCGATCCGCTTGTTGACGAAGTGGCCGTTGACGGCGTGCCCGTGCATCTGGCGCAAGGCCCCGTCACCATCATGCTGCACAAGCCGGCCGGCTACGTCACCACCATGTCCGACCCGCAGGGCCGCCCCACGGTGGCCGAGCTGGTGCCCACTGACCGCTTCCCGGGGCTGTTCCCCATCGGGCGGCTGGACTTCGACACCACGGGGCTTTTGCTGTTCAGCACCGACGGCGAGCTGGGCAACGGCCTTTTGCACCCGCGGCACCATGTGGAGAAGCGCTATCTGGCGCTGGTGAACGGCAAGCCCACGCCTGAGCAGCTTGAACGCCTTGAGCGCGGCATCCAGCTTGACGACGGCATGACGGCGCCGGCGCGCGCGGCGTTGGTGGAAGGCGCCGAGGCCAAGCGGGCGCTGGCCATGCTTGAGGTGCCGCCGGCCGTGCCCGAGCACGAGCCGAACGGCAGCGTGCCCAGCCCGCAGCGCGCCGCTATCCTGCGCAAGCGCTCGCAGGAGCGCGCCGTGGTGCGCGTTGTGCTGCGCGAAGGGCGAAAGCGCCAGGTCAAACGCATGCTTTCCGCTATCAAGCACGGGGTTTTAGCCCTGCACCGCGACAGCTTCGGCCCCATCGAGCTGGGCGATCTGCCCCGCGGCCAATGGCGCGAACTGACGCCCGAAGAAGTAGCGGCCCTGCACGCGTCCATCAAGTAACGCTTGCCAATCGTGTTGCCATGCTGGTGGTGTGCTGGGCGCTGGGCGAGCGGGCGGCGTTTGCGTTACAATGGTCAGCCGGGCGCTTCCGGCTGGCCATTCGTGTTTTCGGGGCCTGCCGGCGCGTGCCCGAACGTCCTACCCTAGATCGGATCTGGAAGGTCTCTTTCGCCACATGGCACAACAAACTGAAAACAACCGAAGCGCGGGCTTTAACAAGGTTGCCGTCATCGGCTTCGGGCTGATCGGCGCTAGCTTCGCCGCTGCGCTGCGCGAGGCGCGCCCTGAAGCGCAGCTGCTTGCCGTGGATACCGACGTGGCCACGCGCAGCGAGGCTGTCAGCCGCGGCTGGGCAACCGCCACGGCGGCCCCCGACGCCCCCGAGTTCCGCGCGTTTATCGAAGATGGCTGCGACCTGGTGGTTCTGGCCACGCCCGTCAGCGTTGTCGAGGGCTATCTGCGCGACTTGGCCGCGTGGGACTACCGCGGCATCATCACCGACACGGCGTCCACGAAAAGCCGCATCATCGGCATGGCCGCCGAAACGCTTCCGTATCCGCACAATTACGTGCCGGGCCACCCCATGGCCGGCTCCGAGAAAAACGGCATCAAGGGCGCCCGCGCCGACCTGTTCAAGGGCGCGTACTGGATTTTGTGCCCCGACGCCGACACGCCGGCCGAGCACTTCGCGCGCCTGCACGAGCTGGTCACGTCCATCGGCGCGCGCGTCATCAGCCTGCCGCGCGAGCAGCACGACGCTGCCGTGGCCGTGGTCAGCCACGTTCCGCACTTCATGGCAAGCTCGCTGGTGCAGCTGGCCGTGCGCCACGCGAAAGGCCAAGACGCGCTCATGCGCCTGGCTGCCGGCGGCTTCAAAGATTCAACGCGCATCGCGGCCGGCTCGCCCGAGCTGTGGTGCGGCATCGCGTTCGACAACAAGGACGCGCTTGACGCGGGCCTGCGCGAGATGCAGGGCATCATCGGCCAGTTCGCCGACGCGCTTGAGGCCAACGACCGGGCCACGCTCACGCAGCTTTTGGCCGAGTCGGCCGACGCTCGCCGCGCGCTGCCTGCCGCATGGGTGCCGTGCACCGAGCGTTTGCTGGAAGTACGCATTCCCATGGAAGACCGCCCGGGCGTTGTTGCCGAGGTGACCACCATCACGTCGAAGGTGGGCTGCAACATCCAGTCCATCGAGATCGACCACGTCACCGAGGACTCGGCCGTGCTGTCGCTGGTGCTTACCGACGAGGGCGACATCGGCAAGCTGTCCATGAACCTTATCAACGCCGGGTTCTCCGTTTCGTTCTCGCCGCTTTCCCCGAAGGAGCATGCTCATGTCAGCTAGCGACATCACCGTCATCAACCCGCTTGGCACGCCCATGCGCGGCTCCACGCACGTGCCGGGCGACAAGTCGATCAGCCATCGCGCTGTGCTGTTCTCAGCCATGGCCGAAGGCACCTCTCGCGTGTCCGGCGTGCTCGATTCCGCCGACGTGCGCAGCTCCATCGGGGCCGTGCGCGCGCTGGGTGCCGAGGTCAGCCTCGAAAAGCAGCCCGACGGCAGCCTGGCCGGCGGCATCACCGGCTGGGGTGCGGCGGGCCCCTCGCAGCCGGAGGGCCCCATCGACTGCGGCAACTCCGGCACCACGGTGCGGCTGCTCATGGGCATCCTGGCGCCGTGGCCCATCCGCGCTACGCTTACGGGCGACGCCTCGCTGCAGAAGCGCCCCATGCGCCGCATCACCGCGCCGCTCATGAAGATGGGCGCGCACTTCGAGCCGGCCGGCCAGGAGCATCTGCCCATCACGGTGGTGGGCGGCGGCCTGCACCCTATCACCTACGACGCTCCCATGGCGTCTGCCCAGCTCAAAACCGCGGTGCTGCTTGCCGGCATGTACGCCAACGGCACCACCACGCTGAACGAGCCCGCGCCTAGCCGCAACCACACCGAGCTTATGCTGCCCGAATACGGCGTGGCCACCACGGCTGGCGAGCGCACGGCCAGCGTCACCGGCCCCGCGCAGCCCCAGGCCAGCGAGGTGCTGGTGCCGGGCGACCCGTCGTCGGCGGCTTTCCTGGTGTGCGCGGCCGTCATGTGCCCGGGTAGCACCATCCAGGTGGAAAACGTCAGCCTGAACACGGCGCGCATCGGCTTCACGCGCACGCTCGAGCGCATGGGCGCCGAGGTCAGCATGTCGCGCACGGGCGCGGCGGGCAAGGAGCCCTACGGCATCATCGAGGCGTGCTACACGCCGCACCTGCGCGGATGCGAGGTTCCGGCCGAGAAGATCGCCGGCATCATCGATGAGATTCCCGTGCTGGCGCTTGTGGCGGCGCATGCCCATGGCGTCACGGTGTTTCGCCAGGTCAACGAACTGCGCGTGAAAGAAACCGACCGCTTGGCCGCCATTATCGACGGGCTTGCCAAGCTGGGCGTGGACGCGTGGTGCGAAGGCGACGACCTGTACATCGAAGGCCAGCCCGACCTGGCGGTCCCCGAGGGGCTTCAGTTCGATTCGCTGGGCGATCATCGCCTGGCCATGACGTGGTCGCTGGTGGGGCTTACCGGCAAGGTGCCCGTTTCCATCAAGAATTTCGAAGCCGTGGGCGTCAGCTACCCGGGCTTTCTGACCGACATTGAAAGGCTTGCTCAATGATCATCGCTATCGATGGCCCCTCGGGGGCGGGAAAATCCACCGTGTCGAAGGCGGTGGCGCGCCGCCTGGACTTTTCGTGCCTGGACACGGGCGCCATGTACCGCTGCGTTGCGTGGAAGGCGCTTGACGAAGGCGTGTCGCTTGACGATGCCGAGGCTCTTGCGCGGATTGCGCACGACAACGACATCGCGTTCACGCACGAGGCGGGCGACCCGCTGCCGCGGCGCGTGTCCATTGCCGGCGCCGACGTCACCGACGCCATTCGCACGGCGGAAATCGACCGCTCCGTCAGCCCCGTTGCCGCCGTTCCCGCTGTTCGCGCGGCGCTGGTGGCCCAGCAGCAGCGCATTGGCCGCGCAGGCAACTACGTGGTGGAAGGCCGCGATATCGGCACGGCGGTGTTTCCCGAGGCCGAGCTGAAGGTGTTCCTGACCGCGTCGGCGGCCGAGCGTGCTCGTCGTCGCGTGGCGCAAAACGAGCGCCGCGGCGTGGGCTCCACCGACTACGACGTGGTGCTTGCCGACATCGTGCGCCGCGACGAGATCGACTCTTCTCGCGACGCCAGCCCGCTCAAGCCTGCGGCCGATGCCGTGCAGATGGACTCCACGGGTCGCACGATCGACCAGGTCATCGACCGTATTTGCGAACTGGCCAAAGAGAAGGGCGCCCGCGCATGAGCGTGTTTCTGAAGTACGAGGACATGTGGGACCGAGCGCTGGGCGGCACCACCGACGAGAAGCAGATTCCGCACTGGTTCGCCAATCTCGCGTATGCGCTTATCGGCTTCGTGTTCAAAATCTGCTTCCGCTATCGCATCGACGGGCGCGAGAACCTGCGCGCGTTCAAGGACAAGTGCGGTGCGGTGGTGGTGTCGAACCACACGTCGTTTCTGGACGTGGTGCTGATGTACATGGGCGCGCGGCCCAGCCAGTTCGTGCGCCTCATGGGTCGCGACACGCTGTTCGACAACGCCGGCGGCCTGGTGGGGCAGATCCTCTCGCGCGTGGGGGCGTTTCCCATCAAGCGCGATTCCGCCGACCGCGCGGCCATCAAACGCGCAGCTCACATGTTGAAAGGCAACCAGCTGGTGGGCATTTTGCCCGAGGGCACGCGCCGCGACAAGGGCAGCAAGAAGCCCGAGATTCACTCCGGCGCCGCGTTCATCGCGAAGATGGGCAAGGCGCCCATCGTGCCCATGTGCGTGCGCAACGCCGAGAACGTCAAGCGCAAGGGCGAGCGGCTGCGCTTCCCGAAGATCACGGCGGAGTACGGCAAGCCCATCGTGGTGTCCGATTTCGACTTCCTGCCGAAGGAAGACCGACTTGAGGGCTGCACATGGTACGCCATGCGCGAGGTGTTCGCCCTGCACCAGCAGGTGCCGCGCGAGCAGGTGGACATGGTGGTGCTGTTCCCCGACGGCCGCGATTTCACCGCGGTGTTCGCCGAGCACCCCATTCCCGAGCACACACCCGAGGAGGCCATCGAACTGACGCGCCCCACAAAGAAGCCGAAGGCCGCGTAGGAAGGATGCGACATGCAAGTTTTCCGTAGCAAGAACGCTGGTGCGTGCTATGGCGTGCAGCGTGCGCTTGACCTGGCCTTGAAGGCAAGCGAAGGCGATGGCAGCGCGTTCACGCTTGGGCCGCTTATCCACAACCCGCAGGTGGTTGCGGAACTTGATGCGCGCGGCGTGCGCGCCGTGGAGCGTCCGGACGAGGCTACGCACGGGGCCATTATCATTCGAAGCCACGGCGTGACGCCGGCAGTGCGTCGCAGCTGCGAGGCGCAGGGGCTGCCCGTCATCGACGCTACGTGCCCGCACGTGTCGCGCGCGCAGAAGGCGGCCGCCAAGCTTGCCGGCGAATGCGGCTTCGTGGTGGTGGTTGGCGAAGCGGGCCACCCCGAGGTGGAGGGCCTGGTGGCCTACGCGCAGGAGGCCGGCGGCAGCGTGTGCGTTGCGGAATGCGGCGCCGATTTGCCGAATGACCTGCCCGAACACGTGGGCGTGGTGGTGCAGACCACGCAAACGCGCGACGCGCTGGAAGACGTGCTGGCCGGCCTTAAGGAGCGCGGCGTTGAGGCTGAGGTGAAGGATACCGTGTGCACGGCCACGCGCCAGCGCCAGCAGGCGGCGGCCAAGCTTGCCGGTGAAGTGGACGCCATCGTGGTCATCGGCGGGCGCAATTCCGCGAACACCACGCACCTGGCCGAGATCTGCGCCGCCGAATGCCCGCGCACGCACCACGTGGAATCGGCAGCCGAACTGGACCCCGCCTGGTTCGCCGATTGCGAAACCGTGGGGGTGACCGCCGGCGCCTCCACCCCCGACAACCAGATCGACTCCGTGGTCCGCGCGTTAGAGGCGATGTAGGGGCGTGTCCGTTTGCGGGGCGTTTCGCAATACCTGTGTGTCGCGCTTCGTGTTCTTTTAGCTGGGCTGAGCGAGAGCTCAGCTCCAAATAGAAAGCGCGCAGCTCGCCACATCATTATTCTGCCGCTTGCAATCGGTTTCACATCGCGCGCGAAGCGCGTTGAGCTGTTCGACGATGCAAAGCCTGTTGCCAAAAACTTGCCGCGTTGCAATTTGTTGTACAACAAATTCCGCAAAAGCCGCGATACGCTAGCTGCAAGAAATGTGAACGCAGGCGTTTTCCCTGGTGGTGCGCCTGTATGACGGAAGCAGCGGGGTGCGTCTATGTGCAGGATTTTGGCAATCGAAGATGACGAAGCGAACATTGATCGCCTGCAGACGCTCATCGCGGGCCATCCTGCGTGGGCTACGTTGCAATTCGAGTGCTGTGGTGCGCAGGTTGCCGAAGAGCGCGTGTCGCGGGCGCCGCACGTTGACATTCTGGTGGTGCCCATCAATGCCGGGGGCGTGCACGAGGGCGGCATCGACTTGGTGAGGAAGCTTGATGCCGATCACGCGTTGCCCCTGGTCATCTACACCTGCACGCGCGAAGCGTACACGTCGGCGGTATATTCCACGCGTCATCAGTATCTGTTGCTCACGCCGTTTTCGCCTGTTGAGGTGCGCGCCGCGCTTGACAAGGTGCTTAGCATGATTGGTCGTGTTGCCGCGCCCGTGATGCTGCGCACCGGCGGATCCACCCACGTCATCAACCCGCATGAGGTGCAGTTCGTGCAAAGCCAGGGCCGCAAGGTGCTGGTATCGTACGTGGACGGCCGCGAGCTCTATGCGTATGCGGCGCTATCCGACCTGGAAAAACAGCTGCCCGGCAGCTTCGTCCGCTGCCACAAAAGCTATCTGGCGAACATGGAGCACGTTATCCGCGGCTGCCGCGAGGCGCTGACCATGACCACAGGCGCGCAGGTGCCGGTAAGCCAACGCCAATACCGAGCCGTCCGCGACGCCCTAGCCGCCGCCGGCAGACAAGAGTAGCAGCTTTCCACGTCTTCCTCATCATTTCGACTTGCTAGTAAGTGGTTGTGGCACAGTTTGCTGCAACCGCTTACTATTTATTGTGTCTTCAATTGTCAAAGGCTCTTTGACAACGTTCGGCCCTCGCATCCTTCTTGCGCAGAATCCGCGGAGGGGATGGGTGCGTTGGTTGGCTTGCGCTACTATGTTCGGCTGAGCAAATTTCGAATGGGACAAAGGGACAGTCCCTTTGTCCCATTTTTGGATGGAAAGGCGGTGGAAGCGTGGGCGTGTATCCTCCCGAGGACGTGGCGGTTGAGGCGGCGAAGAAGCGTCGCGGTCGTCGTGCGCCCGAGCCTCCGCGCGCCGTCATCGAGTACGTGTTGCCTGAAAGCCCCGCCGACGACGTCGGGTTCACGCCAGGCTGCATCATCACCAGCGTGGACGGCCAGCCCGTGCGCGACATGATTGACTGGCGCTGGCTTACCGCCGACGATTTCATCACGCTCGGCTACATCGACACCGACGGCGAAGCTGGCGAAGTGGAGCTTGAACGCTGCGAAGGTGAAGATTGGGGCTTCGAATTTTCCGGCGTGGTGTTCGACGGCGTGAAGCAGTGCCGCAACGCCTGCATCTTCTGCTTCATGCGCCAGCTGCCCGACGACATGCGCCCGTCGCTGACGCTGCGCGACGACGACTTCCGCCTGAGCTTTCTGTCCGGCACGTTCGTCACGTTCACGAACCTGTCGGCCGAAGACGAAGCGCGCATCATCGACCAGGCCATCAGCCCGCTGCGCGTGTCGCTGCACGCGTCGAACCCCGAGGTGCGCCGCCGCATCATCGGCCGCCACGCCCAGCACGGCATCGACGTCATGGACCGCCTGCTTGCCGCCGGCATCGAATTCCACGCGCAGATCGTGCTGATGCCCGACGAGAACGACGGCGACGTGCTGCGCGAAACGCTTGAGTGGGCCTACGCGCGCCCGGGCATCCTGGACATCTGCATCGTGCCCTTAGGGTTCACGAAGCACCAGACGTGCTTCACGAAAAGCTTCAACGACCCCGTGGCCGCGCGTGCTGCCATGGACACCATCGTGCCTGCTCAGCAGCGTGCTCTGGCCGAGCGTGGGCACCTGTGGGCGTTCGCGGCCGACGAGTTCTACTCAAACGCCTACGGCGACGAGCTGCTGGCGAACCTGCCGCCTAGCGAGCACTACGGCGACTTCGGCATGTTCGAGGACGGCGTGGGCATCATCCGCTCGTTCGTGGACGACTGGGATGCTGCGGCCGAGGCGGGGCAGGACGTCGAAGCGGCCGAGGCGCTGCGCGCGGCCGGCATGCGCGTGCGCTACATCTCCGGTTTCGCCACGAAGCACTTTTTCGGCCCGCTGTTCGCGCAAAGCCCCGCCGCCGACGTGCTGCAGCCGCTGTTCGTGAAGAACGAGTTCTTCGGCGGCAACGTCGACGTCACGGGCCTTCTGTGCAGCTGCGACATCGCGGCGGCCATTCGCGCCGATGCGGCCGCGCATCCGGGTTGGCGCTATGTGGTGCCGTCCGTCATTTTCAACGATAACGGCGTCACGCTTGACGACGCAACGTTAGAGGATATGGAGAAGGCCGCCGGGGCCCCGGTTACCGTGGTATCCTGTAACGCGACTGGGTTCTTTCCGGAACTCGTCGACCTGGCGCGCAGCTAGCGCGTCCGAAGTAGTTTTCACCAACCGAAAAGGATTCGATATGTCTCTGCCCATCGTGGCGGTTGTTGGACGGCCGAACGTCGGCAAGTCCACCTTCGTGAACCGCATTGCCCAGGCCGACGAGGCCATCGTGCACGAGATGCGCGGCGTGACGCGCGACCGTTCGTACCACATCGCCGACTGGAACGGCGTCGAGTTCAAGCTCATCGACACCGGCGGCATCGAGATGGGCGACGACGACGCGTTCCAGGGCTCCATCCGCACGCAGGCGTTCGCCGGCGTGAACGAGGCCGACGTCATCGTGTTCATCGTGGACGGCCGCACCGGCATCAACGTCGACGACGAGGAAGTGGCGCGCATTCTGCGCAAAACGTCCAAGCCCGTGTTTTTGTGCGTGAACAAGATGGACAACCCCGACACCATGGACCAGGTGTGGGAGTTCTACCAGCTGGGCCTGGGCGACCCGTGGGCCATCTCGTCGGTGCACGGCAACGGCACGGGCGACCTTTTGGACGCCATCGTGGAGGAGCTGAAGAAAGTCGAGGTCACCGCCGAGGACGACGCCGATCCGGGCATCAGCATCGCCATCATCGGCCGCCCGAACGCGGGCAAGTCGTCGCTGACGAACCGCCTGACGGCGGGCGAGCGCTCCATCGTGTCCGACGTGGCTGGCACCACGCGCGACGCCATCGACACCGTGGTGGAGCACGAAGGCCAGCGCTACACCATCGTGGACACGGCCGGCCTTCGTGTGAAAAGCAAGATCGACGAAGACGTGGAGTACTACGGCTTCGTGCGCGCCATGCGCGCCATCGACCGCGCCGACGTGGCGCTTCTGGTCATCGACGGCTCAATCGGCCTGACGGACCAGGACCAGCGCGTGGCCGGCTTCGCCGCCGACCGCCAGTGCGCCATGGTCATCGTGCTGAACAAGTGGGACCTGGTGGAAGGCCCCGAGGCCAAGGCCGAGGTGCGCCAGAAGATCGAGGACCGCATGACGTTCGTGGGCTACGCGCCCGTGGTTGCCACGTGCGCGCTGACCGGCAAGTCGGTGCACCGCATCTGGGACGCCGTCAACGTGGCCTACGACAACTTCTGCAAGACCATCCCCACGAACCAGCTGAACGTGTGGCTGGGCGAAATCCGCGAAAACGGTCACACCGTCAGCAAGGGCAAGGCCATCCTGCGCATGAAGTACGTCACGCAAACGGCCACGTGCCCGCCGCAGTTCACGTTCTTCGTGAACCGCCCCGACCTGGTCAACGACAACTACGAGCGCTTCCTGGAGAACCGCCTGCGCAAATCGTTCGACCTGACGGGCACGCCGGTGAAGCTGAAGTTCAAGAAAAAGGACTAGGGAAGATTCGTTGTGGAACTGCTGGGAGCATTAGGGGTTTTCGTTGCGTCGTTCCTGCTGGGGTCCATCCCGTGGGGCGTCATCATCTCGAGGGTGTTTTTCCACACCGACATTCGCGAGCACGGGTCGGGCAACATCGGCACCACCAATGCGCTGCGCACCATGGGCAAAGTGGGTGGCGGCGCGGTGTTCGTGCTGGATTTTGGCAAGGGCATCGTGTCGGGGCTTATCGCGGCGGCCGCTGCGGCGGCGTTCGGCGGCGGCATGTCGCTGTCGGGTCACGTCATCGGCTACGACGACTTCGTTACCGTGGCGTTTTTGGGCTGCACGTGGGGTCACATCTTCAGCCCGTGGCTGGGCTTTAAGGGCGGCAAGGGCATTGCCGTGGCCGTGGGCTGCCTGTTCGTGACGTTCGGCTGGCAGGGCGCGTGCCTTGAGCTGCTCATCTTTGCCGTGCTGGTCATTGCCACCCGGTACGTGTCTTTGGGCTCAGTTGCGGCGGCGGTAGCCTGCCCATTTTTCGCGGCGTACTATTTCCTGTTCGCCACGTTCGCGCCGCTGGCCTGGTTGTGCACCACGGTTGCCGCGCTGACGGTGGTGTGGGCGCACCGCGAGAACATCGACCGTTTGCGCCATGGGTGCGAGCGCCGCATCGGCGATAAGAAGAAGGCGTAAGGGGAAGTGGACGACGACATGAAGGTTGCAGTCATCGGCGCCGGCTCGTGGGGAACCGCGCTGGCGCAGACGCTGGCGCTGAACGGGCAAAACGTTGGCTTGTGGGCGCGCAAGGACTCGGTGGTGCACGGCATCAACCACGAGCACGTCAACCCGCGCTACCTGTCCGACACCGTGCTGTCCGGCAACATCGTGGCCACCACGTCGTATCGCGACGCGCTGCTGCGCGCGAAGGCAGCCGTCATCGTGACGCCGTCGAACCTGCTGCGCGGCGTGGCGCGCGCCATCGGGGACGTGGTGGACGACGATCTCCCCATCATCATCTGCTCGAAGGGCGTCGAGGCCGACAGCGGCTACCTGCCCGTGGGCGTGTTCGAGTCCGAGCTGGGCAACCGCGACCGCCTGGCCGTGCTGTCCGGGCCGAACCACGCCGAGGAGGTCATCAAGGGCAAGCCGGCCGGCACCGTTATCGCGTCGTCGGGCGAGGAGACGGCGGTGCTGTTCCGCGACCTGTTCGCCTCGCCGACGTTCCGCGCGTACACCAGCGACGACGTGACGGGCGTGGAGCTGTGTGCGGCGTTCAAGAACGTCATCGCCATCGCTGTGGGTGTGGCGTACGGGTTGGGCTATGGCGACAACACGGCGGCCATGCTCATGACGCGCGGCCTGGCTGAGATGAGCCGTTTGGTGGTGAAGTGCGGCGGGCAGGCCATCACGTGCATGGGTCTGGCCGGTGCGGGCGACCTGATTGCCACGTGCACGTCTGAGCACTCGCGCAACCGCTCGTTTGGCGTTGAGCTGGCGCGCGGCGGTACGCTTGACGAGTACCGCGAGCGCACGCACATGGTGGTGGAGGGCGCGCTGGCGTGCAAAACGCTGCAGACACTGTCCGAGGCCTACGGCGTTGAGTTGCCCATCACCGAGGTGGTGCGCGGCGTGGTGTGGGAAGGCGCCGACCCCAACGTAGCCGCCCGCGACCTGTTCGCCCGCCCCCTGACCACGGAGTTCTACGGCCTGTAGTTTTGACCTGGGGAAACGGTGGTCGTATCCCGCCATTTCCCCATTAACCATATGTCAAACGCCCTGTCCCCATGTCAGCTTCTGACAAGGGGACAGGGCGTTTGACAGGATTTTTGGCCTCTTGCGCGGCCTTGTTGTCGTCTCGTAACGCTTCAGCAACGGAAACTGGGACAAGGGGACTGTCCCTTTGTCCCAGTCGATGCGGAAACGGTGAAGATGGCGGTTGGGTGCGCACCGGTGCGGCGTCGTTGGGGTAAGGTACCTCTCCGCTATGAACAATCTCAGTATGACATATGCTTCTTTGCGCCGCCCGCTGGTGTGGGCTGGCGTTTCGGCGTGCGCTCAGGTTTGCCTGAACCAGCCGCTTTCTACGTGCCGTATCTGATTGCGGGCGCGGGCGCGATTGGCCGCCGCGCGCGACGACCGCTTATGGGCTGCGCTCGTAAGCGCCGGGTCGTCTCTTTCTGAAATTTTCAGTAACTAATCGAATATTTTGCAATGTGCTGTGCGCTGGCGCTGCGCCAGACCCGTCTGTCGATGGGCGGCGCGTGTGCCGACGGCGAACCGTTATCGATCGGTTGTTTCGCGCTAGCTCGATTTGCCGACTTGAATCGTTCGCGAAATGGCTGCCTGTTCAAGCGCTTGCGCATTGCCCTTGGTTGCTGCGCCATTGCTGCTGCGCAGCGCTAAGGTCTCACGATGGGAGTGCCTATGTCTTCAACTTCTTCAATCCCCGCTAGCGGGAAAATCACCGGCGTGCAGGTGCGCATTGTAGCCGTGGTGGTGCTCGGCGCGTTTTTGGCGCTGCTGAACCAAACCGTCATGTCGCCGGCGCTGCCGGTCATCATGGCCGACTTCGGCATCGATGCGTCTACCGCGCAGTGGATCATGTCCATCTATCCGCTGGTCAGCGGCATCATGGTGCCGGTTTCCGCCTATTTGATCGACAAGTTCTCTACGCGCAAGCTGTTCTTTGGCGCGCTGGTGGCGTTTGCCGCGGGCACGCTGCTGTGCGCTGTGGCGCCCGACTTCTTGTGGCTGATCGTGGGCCGCGTACTGCAAGCGGCCGGATCCGGCGTGCTGATGCCGCTGGTTGCCGTTGTGCCCATGCTGGTGTTTCCCGTGGAGAAGCGCGGCACGGCCATGGGCATGGCCGGCATCGTCATGAGCGCAGGCCCCGCCGTGGGCCCCGTTGCCGGCGGCGCGGTCATCGACGCATTCGGTTGGCGCGCCATGGTGGGCGCCATCGTGCCGCTTTCGTTGATTGTGCTGGTCATGGGAGTATTCATGCTGAAGAACGTCGGCGAGCTGAAGAACCCCAAGCTTGACTTCGCTTCCGTGGCGCTGTCCACCGTGGCGTTCGGCGGTCTGCTGTACGGCTTCTCTACCGCTTCATCGCTTGGCTGGACCAGCCCTGTGGTGCTGGGCTCGGTGGCTGCCGGCGTGGTGTGCCTCGTGCTGTTTGCGCGCCGTCAGGGCAAGCTTGAGCAACCGCTGCTTGATCTGGGTTGCCTGCGCACCCGCGAGTTCCGCGTGGCGGCTATCATCGTGACGCTTATCAACGCAGCGTGCCTGGTTACGAACACGTTGCTGCCGCTTCTGCTGCAGACCGCGCTGGGCGCTTCGGCGTTCGAGACGGGTATGGCCATGCTTCCCGCGGCGGCCGTGGGCATCATCATCAGCCCCATTTCTGGTGTGGTGTTCGACAAATTTGGCCCGCGCGTCATCTCCGTGGTGGGCTTGGCCCTGATGACGGGCGCGCTGTTCGCCCTGTCGCTGTCGTCTACCGCTACGCCCATTTTGGTGGTGGCTCTGTTCTGCATGCTGCAGGCGGCGGGTCAGGCGCTGGCGAACATGCCCGTGAACACATGGGGCGTCAACGCCCTGCGCAACGAGATGATTGCGCACGGCAACGCCATCGCGAACACGGGTCGTCAGGTTGCCGGCGGCTTGTGCACGGCGCTTATCGTCACGGTTATGACGTCGGTGACCGCTGGTGGCACTGCGGCCGGCGCAACGCTCCAGGCGGCAACCGCCACCGGTGCGGGCGTGGCCTACAAGGTGTGCGCCGCCATCGGCCTGGTGTCTCTCGTGTACTGCATCGTTGCCGTGCGCCCCGCGAAGCGCAAAGCTGTCTCTTCGCCGGCTGCTGCGAACAGCGCCGCAAAGGGCTCTTCGGCTGCTTCATCTGCGGCGACTTCGCCTTCTGGTTCCGATGGCGTTGCTTCGGCTTCTGCCTTGGAGCACGCTGCTTCGCCTGCCGATGCCGACACGTCGTCTGCCTTGGAGCACGCTGCTTCGCCCGTTGGAGCTGACACGCCGTCTGTCCCTTCGCCTTCCGCATCCGCAACTGCATCCGCTTCCGCTTCCGTAAAGGAGAACCGCTAATGTCCGAGATTGTTCCCGAGAGCATTCCGCTTGAAACCGCCGGCACGCCGGTGTCGGCGGTGATGATTGCCGATCCGTTCACGTGCCTGGCCAGCGCCACCATTGCTGACGTGGTTCGCATCATGACCGAGCGCGGCGTCAGCAGCCTGCCCGTGGTGGACGAGGACGGCTTCGTGGTGGGCTTCATCAGCGACGGCGACATCATGGGCGCGGTGGCCCAGCATCGCGCGCACACGCTGTTCACCGGCGGCGACGCGTCTATGCTGTACTTCGATGACATGAGCTTCGAAGAGCGCGTTGACCAGCTCAAAGAGCGTTGCGTCATGGATTTCGCCGTGCGCAAGGTGGTGTGCGCGAAGCCCGAGCAGTCTATCGCGCGCGTGGCGGCCATGCTGTCGAAGAAAAAGTTCAAGAAGCTGCCGGTGGTCAACGACGAAGGCGCGCTCGTGGGCGTGGTGCGTCGCACCGACATCGTGAAGCACATCTTCGCGAAGATGTTCGCGTAACGCGGTTGTTCTGTGGCTGCAAGTTAAACGCTGATGTGGAACGGCCTCGGAAGGATTGCATTTTGCGTCGGATTGGCGTTTTTGTGCAAAGAATTCGAAGAAGAGGGGCGATTGACGCGGCACAAGACCTCGAATTGCCGGAATTCGAGGTCTTGTGGATCTAATAAGTATCATATGGGTAACCGTCATCAGGTGAAACGATGACGAGATCTGGATCCGATAACCATGCAGGCCTGAGGCGGTGCCCCTCTATTTCGAAAAAGGCGCAGAAAATGGCCTGTCGGAGCAAAAGGGCGGCTGTCGACCATGCGAACTTGTTAGTGCGTTGCTGCTTCGTTTAGCGCTTTGTTCGCAGGGCGGTATCCACGACGTTGCCCGCTACAGCGAACAGGGCTGCAACCAAGGTGTATTTCGCCGTGGTCAGCCAGAATGGGATCGTTAAGTCAGCGAATACGAACTTGACCTGCAAGAACAGGTAGCTGGCGATATTCAGGTCAACGAACGCCCCTGCGCCAGCGGCCGCAAGCCATACCGTCGCCGCCCGCGCCCTTCGGCGGGGATGGTGATGCGTTTGGCCATTACAGCCCCAGCCCCGCTTGCCAGGTGTCAAGCTGGGTAAGCTGCGAGGACGCGGCATCGCCGTCAATCGTGACGCTGCGCGTGAACGTGGCGCCCGGCGCGATGGCGCGCAGGCTGCCCAGGCAGCTTTCGGTGCTGCTGCCGCCCGAAGTGCTGAACACGGCGACGTTTTTACCGGTGCATTCGTGGGCGTCCATGAACGTCTTGACGATTTGCGGTGCATCGTACCACCACACGGGAAAGCCCAGGTAGATGGTGCTGTAGCTATCCCAATCCTCAACGGTTTGCGCCAGCGCGGGGCGGGCGTTGGCGTTCTGCTCGGCCTGAGCGACGTCGACCACCTCGTTGTAGTTCGTGGTGTAGGGCTCGGCCGGTTCGATGCGGAAGAAGTCGGCGTCTACGATGTCGTTGAGGTGCTGCGCGGCGGTAAGGGTGTGGCCCGACCACGAGAACACTGTCGTTGGTGTGCTCTTGAAGTTGGTGTCGCGCTGCGCGCTCTTTTGGATGGGTTGAGCTTTCACTCAACGCTCAGCGCCATCGGCGCCTTTCGCGAGCCGCTTGTACGGCGGCGAGCATTTTCGCGGGGTCTTTCGTGCCGTTCGTTTCCAAGTTAGAGCTCATGTCAACGCCAAGGAACCGCTTGCCTGCAGCTGCGCCTGCTTGTTCGATGGCTTGCGCAAGGTTTTCGGGGCCTAAGCCGCCTGCCAGTAGAAATGGGCGAGGAAACCCGGTGAGCAATCGCCAGTCGAAGGTTTGCCCCGTTCCCGCGCCGCTGTCGAGCAGCACCAAGTCGGCGGCACTTGCGGCGGCTTTCAGCGTGTCGGTGCCGTTGCGGATGCGAAATGCCTGGATGATACGGGCATTTCGCGCGCTCGGGCGCGAAGTCTTGTGCGCGTCGTTCGTTTCGGTAGCCGATGGTGCTTCGCCGTCTGCGTTCTGCCCGATGGTTGGCGATTGCGGGATGGTGAGGCCTGCTGCTTGGCGAAGGCTTGCGATGTACGCGGCGTCTTCTTCGCCATGCAGTTGAGCTGCGGCGTTTGGGGCCTCCGCAAGGAACCGATTGACGGTTTCAACCGGCGCGTTCACGAACACGCCGACAGGGCGGATGCGCTTATCGAGCCGCTTCGCAAGCGCGATAGCTGCCTCAAGCGCCACGCTGCGGCGCTTGCCCGGCACCTCGATGACGAACCCGGCGAAGTCGGGCAGCGCTGCATTGACGGCTG
The DNA here is from genome assembly GCF_004135645.1 of Senegalimassilia faecalis. NCBI lineage: Bacteria > Bacillati > Actinomycetota > Coriobacteriia > Coriobacteriales > Coriobacteriaceae > Senegalimassilia > Senegalimassilia faecalis. The sequence goes on along the minus strand of NZ_SDPW01000001.1, from coordinate 1,987,430 downwards.
CAACATCGGCTTCGGTTCGCAAGCCGCAAAGTTTTACCATCAGGTGCTCCATGGCGTGTTCGTCCTTTCCTTCGTTTCGCTGTTGTTTCCCGTTAGGGCTTAGGCCTGCGCGAGGACCTTCCCTTGGGCCACCCGCCGGGCGGCTATGTTTGGCGAACGCTTCGGCTGGCTACCTTGGCTGCCCGTCTCCTCGCAGCTCGGCGAGCTTGGCGCGCTTGTCGTCGGCGCGCATAAGCGCTTCGCCCACCAGCACGGCGTCAGCGCGCATGGTGCGCGCCGCCTCGACGTCGGCCGGCGTTGCGATGCCGCTTTCGGACACGAACAGCGTGTGCGGCGGCACCAAGTCGCGCAGCGCGCGGGCGGCGTTCATGTCCACATCGAACGTTTTCAAGTCGCGGTTGTTCACGCCGATCACGCGTGCCCCGCAGGCGACGGCGCGCTCAATCTCCTTGGCGGTATGAGCTTCCACCAGGGTAGACAGGCGAAGTTGGTCGCACAGCTGGCGGTAGGCGGTAAGCTGCGCATCGTCAAGGATGGCGCATATCAGCAGCACCGCCTGCGCGCCAAGCGCCTTCGCCTCGTAGACCATGTACTCGTCCACCACGAAGTCTTTGCGCAGAACCGGGATGCTTACCGCCTCGGCGATTTCGGTCAGGTACTCGTTGCGGCCTTGGAACCAGTACGGCTCGGTCGGGCATGAAATGGCCGCCGCACCTGCGGTTTCGTAATCACGTGCTATCTGCAGGTATGGGAAATCCGCCGCGATGAGGCCTTTCGAGGGGCTTGCCCGCTTCACCTCGGCGATGAACTGCACGCCGGGGCGCTCGATTGCGCCTTCGAACGGGAAGCTGCACGGCGCCGCGGCGTGGGCCGTCGCGAACGCCTCGCCGGACAGCGGCAGCCCGTCGGGGCCGGGCTTTTCGGCAGCGCATCGCTCGCAATCGCGCGTCAACGCTTCATCGGCTGCCTGCTGCATGCTCGCAAGCGACCGCACGCGCTTCTGCTCGGCAACGCGCTCCCGCGTGCGCTCAGCTATCTGATTAAGAATGTTCAACGTCGTCCTTTCTGCTTGGCTCATTGCAGCAACGTTGAACGACGTTGCTGCAAGCTATCTGTCCCAAACTCGAGCGAGTTCGGGACTTGCGCTCCTTTCGTGGGCGGCGCATTGCCATTTGTCGGCGATTTCAGCCAACCCTGCGTGAAAATTGCCGATGTATGTGATTTGCTTGGCTTTGCCAGGGCAAGCTCGAAATAATAGTTGCGTTTTCCCTGGTCAAAGCTTTGCTGTATTCGTGGATATCGTAAGGTAGTCGATTAAATCACATACATGAGCACTTTTTTGGTTTTCGGCGGCGCTATTGCGCGTTGCTGGCTTGGATGTAGGCGTTGAGCTTCACGGTTGCGGCGCCGGTGTCGATGAGCTCGCTGGCCCGGGCCACGCCGTCGCGTAGCGATGGCACCGCGTCGGCGATGTACAGGCCGGCTGCGGCGTTGAGTACGACGGTGTCGCGGCGGCATCCGCGCTCGGCTCCCGACAGGATATCGCGCGTGATCTGCGCGTTTTCTTCGGGCGAGCCGCCGCGCAGATCGTCGCGCGTGCAGCGGGCCATGCCGAACTGCTCGGGCGTCAGCTCGTAGGTGCGAAACGCCGGCGCGTGGAAGTCGCCGCCGCCGAACTCGCACACCTTCGTGGGGCCGGCGCACGAAAGCTCGTCGAGCACGCATTCGCCGTACACCACCATGCCGCGCTGCACGCCCAGGCTTACCAGCACGCGCGCCAGCGGCTCCACCAGCGCGCCGTCGTACACGCCCAGGATCATGTTCTTGGGGCTGGCCGGGTTGGTGAGCGGCCCCAAGATGTTGAACACGGTGCGGGTGCCCAGTTCCTTGCGGATAGGGCCGACGTACTTCATGGCCGCGTGGTACTTTTGCGCGAACAGGAAGCAAATCCCCACGTCATCAAGCAGTTTGCAGCACAGCTCGGGGCTCTGCTCTATGTTGACGCCCAGCGCCTCCAGGCAATCCGCGGCGCCCGAGCTTGACGATGCAGCGCGGTTTCCGTGCTTGGCCACCTTCACGCCGCCGGCCGCGATAATCAGCGAGGCGGTGGTGGAGATGTTGAAGCTGTGCGCCTTGTCACCGCCGGTGCCTACGATTTCGAGCGTGGGCTCGGGGTAATCCACCGGCGTGGCGAACGTGCGCATGGCGGTGGCGCAGCCGGCAATTTCGTCGATGGTCTCGGCTTTCGTTGGCTTCGTGGACAGCGCGGCCAAAAACGCGGCGGTCTGCACGGGCGTGGTGGCGCCCGACATAATCTCGCAGATGGTGTCGTAGGCTTCCTGATATGCAAGGTCTTGCTTGTCGACCAGTTTATGGATGGCTTCGGTGATCATGAGGGTTCCTTTCTAGACCAGCGCTAGGAAGTTCGCGATGATGGCGGCTCCATCGGGCGTCATGACGCTTTCGGGATGAAATTGCACGCCGAACGTGCGCGCGGCGGCGTCTTCGACGGCCATAACCTCGCCGTCGTCAGTGCCGCCTTCGCGAATGCGCAACAGCCCGTTCGTGCACGAAAGTTCCAGCGTGGGGTTGAATCCCAAAAACGAGTAGCGCCCCTGCGTGCCGTCGGCTTCCGCGTTTTCCAGCAGGACCACGTGGTTCGAAACCGAGCGCAGGCACCGCAGCGCCTCGGTTGGCGTGAAGCGGTCGGCAAGCAGCTCCATGCACACCGGCACGCGGCGGTAGCGGCCCTCGGCTGCATACGCGCGCACCTTATCGAGCGTGGGGAACATGTGCAGCACCTCCTTCGGTGTTCGGGCCGGATGGGGAAGGGCCGACTCTGCGCTGCGGCGATAGGCATGCGCTAGCGGTATGTTTCCGCTTCCGACCTGCTGCTTCTTGGCTTCTTGCCAAGCTCGCTCGCCGATCGGTGCGGTTCGTGCCCTGCTTCATCCGGCGGTACGCGGCTATTCGTTTGGCGCCTTCCGGGTGGCACGGGCGAGCGTATCGCCGCGCAAAACGATGACGCTCCAGGCGCGTCACCGTTTTACATTCGACAACAAAATAGCCCGCACCTTCGTGAGGTGCGGGCTATTTTGTTACGCCCAGCTCAGAAGCTATTCAGCAGCTTCTTCGGACTTGTTGGCGGCTTCGACGATCTTGTCGATGATGATGTCGAGCTTGCCTTCCACGTCGTAATCCTCGACCTTGCCCTCGTCGCACAGGCGCGCGAAGTTCGGGTCGATGGGCAGCGTGGTGTATGCGGGGATGTTGTAGCGCTCGGCCACTTCCTTGCCCTGCGGCTCGCCGAAGATGTGGTGCGCCTTGCCGCATTCGTCGCACTTGAAGTACGCCATGTTCTCCACAAGGCCCAGCACCTCAACGTCCATGTCGTGCGCTAGGTTCACGGCCTTGCCCACGATCATGGCCACCAGCTCCTGCGGAGCCGACACGGTGACGATGCCGTCGACGGGCAGCGACTGGAACACGGTCAGCAGCACGTCGGAGGTTCCCGGAGGCATGTCGACGAACAGGTAGTCGATGTCGCCCCAGTTCGTTTCGCTCCAGAACTGGCGGATGGCGTTAGACACCACCGGGCCGCGCCATGCCACCGGCAGGTCGCCCTTCGGAAGCATGAGGTTCGTGGACATGATCTTGATGCCCGTTTGCGTCTGACCGGGCAGGATGCCGTCGGCGTCGGCCGTCAGCGGGTTGGTGACGCCGAACGTCTTCGGGATGGACGGGCCGGTGATGTCGGCGTCCAGGATGCCGACCTTGTTGCCGCGCTTGTTCATTTCGCTGGCAAGCAGGCTGGTGACCAGGGATTTGCCCACGCCGCCCTTGCCGGATACCACGCCGATGACGTGCTTGACGTTGCTACGCTTGTTCGTTTCAAGCTTCGTCGGGCCGCCGGAAGTGCGCTCGCCGCACCCGGAAACGCCGCAGCTGCCGCACTCGTGCGAGCATTCTTCTGCCATTGGTTCCTTCTTTCTCATATAGCGCCGCGGAATGCCGGGCGCGTCACTCGTCCTTTGCGGCATGATAGCACAACGCGTGCTCGCGCGAGGAAAATAGCACCGCTTGCGTGGCATTTGCATGCAGCGGCCGACTGGTGCCGCCGTGCGTGCGGGTGCATGCTACTATACATAGGTTATAGCAACCAGAAGAGAATCGATGTGCCCGTGAACGCTGATCTTGAAACGACCTCCGACGCCGCCGCCTGCGCGGACGAGGAGCGCGTGTTCACGTACGATGAGCCCGACGAGGACTTCTGCGCGCACTTGATGGAGTGCTACGAGTGGAAGACCACCGGCCAGCGCGACGTCGATTGGGCGGACACGGTTGCGCGCTACCGGCTTTCGCACCCTATGGAATACGAGGCGCGCCCCACGCTTGCCGAGACAACGGGCCTGCTCACGGGTGCAATCGATGCAGGAATCAAGTTCAGCGTGGCCGTGCAGACGCTGTTTCCTGCGGGCACGTCCATCGAAGGCGACCGCGAGATTCGCGACTCGTTCGTGAAGGGCAAGGCGCGCCGCATCAAGCCGTCGCGCTATCTGGGCGGCCCGTCGGCGCTGGCTCTGTGGGCTGAAAAGCCCGTGACGGTGCGCATCACGGCCGACGCCGCGCGTTTCGCGCGCGGCGCCGAGCTGCCCACGTCGCTTTCGCTCGATACGGTCATCGGCGTGATCACGGGGCATTGCGTGTGCGTTGACCTGCGGCAAGCCGACATCCCTTCGCCTTCCGAAGAGCTTCCCGTTGTCGGCGCCGTGCTGCATCTGACCACCATGTCGAAATACCTGGTGGTGCTGTACAACATCCTTATGGAAAAAGGCGACCGCTTCGACATGGTCAGCGTGCCGCTGTATTACGCGGTGGGTTCCATTGAAGCGGGGCAGCGCAAGCGGCGCGAGGTGCTGGCGGCCACGCCGCTAAACGACCCGCCCGAGCCCGGCGCGTATGGCTGGATCAACGAGCGCGCATGGCTGGAAACGGCGCCGGTGCTCGACAAGCTGCTGGCGTTGTTTTTGACCGACGGCCTGGACGTTCGGGAAATCGAAGGCGCACGGCGCACCACGTTCGTGGCGTTCGAGGAAGGCGAGCTTGAGCGCCGCGACGAGCAGGAGCGCGCCCGCAAGGCCGCCGAAGAGCGCCAGCGCGCCGCCGAGGAGCAAGCCGCCCGCGAGGCCGAGGCTCGCCGCGCGGCTGAGCAGGCCGAACGCGAACGCAAGCAGGCCGAACGCGAGGCTGAGCGCTCGCGTCAAGAGGCCGAGCAGCGCGAACGCGACATCAAGAACATCGATGCCATCAAAGAAGCCGCCATCCAGGCCGAAGCGCGCTGTCGCGCTATGAAAACGCGCATGGAAGCCATGGTTCAGGAGCAAAAAGACCTGACGGCGGCCTACAACGCGCAGGGTGCGCAGCTGGCAAAAGAGCAGAACATGATCGGCACCATGGTGTCGAAAACGGCCACGCTGCAGCACAACCTGCGGCTTGCCGAGGAAACGGCCCGCCGCGCGCAAGAGCAGGCCGCCGCCGTGCAGGCGCGCGCCGATCTGTTCAACACGCTGGAGTTTCCGCAAACGCCGCTGGGCGCCTTGCTGCTGGCCAAACGCGCGTTTCCCGATCGGCTGTACGTGCACCCGAATGCCGAGAAAGCGGCGCGCGAGTTCGCAATGGGCGACATGCGCGAAACATGGGCGGCCCTGCGCGACATGGCTGTTGTGCTGTACCCGCTGGTGTTCGGCGACGAATCGGTGGACATCCCGGCGCGTTTCGAGGAGCGTTCGACGCTGCGCTTGGCGCTGTCGGAAGGTCCCATGACCGCGAAGGACCCCGCCCTCATGCGCCTGCGCAAGCTTGATTACGACGGGCGCGTGGTGGACATGTCCGCCCACGTCAAAGGCCGCTCGATCGAGGGCCAATCACCCCTGCGCGTGCACTTCTATCCCGACCACGACAAGAAGCTGCTGGTCATCGGCCACTGCGGCAAGCACCTGCCCACATACGCCTACAGCGGGAAATAGCGCCAACATTTGAGTGCCCCACTGGCTGAAGCTGGTGGGGCACCGCAACCCGGCAAGTGCTTTGCGTTTCGTTTGGAACCTTTCAAGCCTATAAAAAGGCCGCTTTCGGAAATTCCGCCTACTTTGCCACCTGCTGCACGTGGGTGCCATCGAGGTCGAAGTCGGTGAACGCCGCGCTGACGTAGGCGGGCTGCTCGTAGGTGTTGTAATAGTAGCGGCCCTCGCGCGCCGAGAAGGCGCTGGTGAAAATGGTCAGCTCGTTGGCGCCGTCGTTCATCTCGGCGCATCCTTCCACCATGGCCACGCCGCCAAGCGTGCGGAACACGCGTGCCACGTTGGCCTGCTCGCCGGTTTTCGGCGCATGGTGAGCATTGAGGTACGCAGCACGCACGAAACGCGACGGCGAGTACACGTCGCCGGGCAGCCCGCGCATGCCCGCACCGGCGCCGTACGGTGTGAGCTTGGCGTTCCCCCAGTTCGCGGAAGCGGGTGCTTCGGGCGTGACGTTCAGATAGCTGCGCAGGTTCTCCAGATGCCACGCCAACCCGGGCTGGTTTGCCAGCACATCGGCCGGGTCGCGCATGACCTGCAGGTCCTCGGCGGTAGACTCCACCACAATGCAGCCCGTGGCGTCGGCGATAATCCAGTGCAGCAGAGAAACGGGGAAGCTGCCGAACCCCTTGTTCACCAGCGTAACGTCGGCCAGCGCGCGCTCCACATCGTCAACGCTTGCGAAGTTCGAGCACACCCACAGCGGGAACTCGTACGGCGCCACGGCGGTGGTGCCCGGGCGCGCCGTTTCGGGGAAATGCGCGTAGCCGGGGAAGTTTAGACCGGCGATGGCCAGGCCGTCCTCGTTGGCGCAGTCGAAGTACAACGGGAAGTCGTCGGAGGTAATGGCCATACCCATAATAGCGCGGTGTCCGGTGTTGGCGGGGTGGTTGCGCGGCGTGAACGTGATGGTTTCGCCGTAGCCGTACGCCCAGTCAAGGTTGCGGCCGAAATACAGGTTGCCGTCAGGGTCGGTGAATCGAATGGCTGTGCACATGGGTGCTTCCTTTCTGCTTGAAGGCGAAGGGGAGGGTTGAAATTGTTGTGCTTGCGCTCTTAGGCGCCGCGCTTGCTTTTGGCCCCAGCGCGTTCGCTCTTGCTTGTTGGATTGCATGGTACGGCACCGAGAATGCGCAGCGTGCGTGTTGCTCGAAATCGTTACGGTGTCGTTGCGCTGTGGTTTACGGGAAGTAACGTGTTTGGCTGCATGGGAGCGCCATTGTCGCAGAGCAAGGAATAGGGTTGTCGGTATAAATCGGTCACCGACAACCCTATTCTTGTTGTGTAGATGCAAACAGCGCTTTGAGGAGCTTGACGATACGAGCGACGGGCTTATTTCCCGTTGCGCATTTTCTTTACACCGCCGGCTGCGATAGCGGCGCCGGCCCCGATGGCCAGCACGCCGGGCCCGGGCAGAATAAGCATGGGCACGCCAACGGCCATGACCGCCACACCCGCAACGGTTTGCACCGCGCCGCTTATACGACCGCCGCCTTTTTCGCTAACGGGGTTGCCGAAGCCGTCGACGAACGTGGTGTGCAACGGCTCGTTATCAACGGCCTGCTTCTGCTTGCCGAATGTTGGCGGCGTGAAGGCTTCCGCGGCGGTGTGCGCGGTCGCCCCTGCGGTTTGCGCTGCTCCGCGCGCCGCGTCGATGGGGGTGACGTCGATGATGGGGTGCCGGGGAAACGCCATGTGCTGCCTTCTTCCGTTGCCGTGCTTCGCGGTGACGCGGGGCTGTACCCCGCGCGAGAGTTTGTTGTGCGGGACGGGCATAGCAGCCTCGTTCCGCTTTCGGTACCATACCGCGCCGCGTGCCCGGCCTGTCAGCTGCGTGGCGAACCGTCACCAACGCGTAACGCGTTGCCCATATCGTCTTGATGGGCTTTGCGGCTGCCGGCGGCCTGGCAGACGCTGATGCATTGGCGCCTGCACCGCGTGCTTCGCGCGTGATATCGCGAGCGCGCAACTCTTCTTTACCTGCTCATGTGCGGTGTATGCGAAAGTGCAACACGCTTTGAACAGCCACCTGCCCGCTGTGGCATTCCCCGTCTTCTTGATGCGGGCTCGGCGACACGCCCCGGGGCGTGTCCATACAGTAACGTTTTCCCTGTTCGGCGACCAAATTGCGCTACACTGTAGCCAACGCATTCTCGCGTCGATGGGGCGGTGCTTCCGCTTGGTCTAGCTTCGGGGCTCTTCTGAAGCAATCGGCGCGCTGCAACACTGCGGTTCGTTTGCGCTCGCGCCTTTTGGGGATTTGGCGCGGTCGCCTTATTAGGGGAAGGTGATCTTATGGCAGCTCCTGCTACCGAACATGTTCGCAATATCGTGCTGGTGGGCCAAGATGGCGCCGGTAAAACGTCGCTGGCCGAAGCCATGCTGCACGTTTCGGGCCGCACGCCGCGCATGGGTACCACGCACGACGGCAAATCGTATCTGGATTACGATGAAGAGGAGATTCGCCGCAAGTTCACTATCGGCACGTCCATTGCGCCTATCCCGTACCACGACTACAAAATCAACCTGCTTGACACGTCGGGCCACCCCGATTTCATCGGCGACACGCTTGCTACCATGCAGGCTGCCGAAATGGCGCTGTTCGTGGTTGACGCCGTGGCAGGTCCACAAGTCATGACCACGAAACTGTGGCGCGAGGCTGAGGGCATGCGCCTGTCGCGCGCCGTGTTCATCAACCACATCGACCGCGAGCACGCCAACTTCGACACCATCATGGCGCAGCTGCACGCGCGTTTCGGCAGCCGCTTGGGGCCGGTCACCATTCCCATCGGCGTGGCGGAGAACTTCAAGGGCGTTATCGACGTGCTGCGCATGAAGGCGCGCTATTTCGACCAGGACGGCACCACCGACGACCGCATCGAGGACATTCCGCCCGAGTACGAGGAAGAAGCGCAGATCGCCCGCGACAAGCTGTGCGACCTGGTGGCCGAGGCCGACGACGAGCTGATGATGAAGTACTTGGACGGCTCAGAGCAGCTGACGCAGGAAGAGCTTGAGCGGCTGCTTGACCAGGCCATCGCGCAGGAGCTGTTCATTCCGGTGTACGTCGGCTCCACTATCATCGAACAGGGCATTCGCTGCGTGATGAAGGACATCTGCACGTATTTCCCGCACCCGCGCCATCACGGGGCGTTCCGCCTGGCAGACGGCAACGAGACGTTCGTGGACGCAAACGGCGAGCCGGCCGCTTTCGTGTTCAAAACCGTTGCCGACCCGTTTGTGGGACGCTTGAGCTACCTGAAAATCTTCAGCGGTACGCTTACGCCGGGCATGGAGCTTATCAACTCGCGCACGGGCAAGAAAGAGCGCCTGGGGCACCTGTACGTCATGATGGGCAAAGAGGCCACGGACGTGAAATCGGCGAAGGCCGGCGATATCATCGTGGTGCCGAAGCTTGCCGACACGCGCGCGTCCGACACGCTGTCGCTGCTTGGCAGCACCGCCATCGACCCGCTGCCGCTTCCCGTGCCGCAGTATCCCGTTGCCATCGAGGCTGCGAACAAGAAGGAAGAGGACAAGGTGGGCGCGTTTTTGGCGCGCGCCGCCGAGAACGACCCCACGCTGCGCATCAGCCGCAACGAGGAAACGCACCAGACTATCGTCACTGCCATGGGCGAGGCGGCGGTGGAAACGCTGCTGGCGCGCATGAAGGAACAGGCCAAGGTTGAGGCGCGGCTTGTGCCGGTGCGCATCCCGTACCGCGAGACCATCCGCAAAACCGCCGAAGCGCAGGGGCGTCACAAGAAGCAGACGGGCGGCGCCGGGCAGTTCGGTGATTGCTGGCTGCGCATCAGCCCGAACCCGGGCGCGGGTTACGAATTCGTGGACGAGATCAAAGGCGGCGCCATCCCCGGCGGCCTTATTCCCGCCGTTGACAAGGGCGTGCAGGAGGCTATGGCCGAAGGGTTCTTGGCGGGATACCCCATGGTGGACATCAAGTGCGCCGTGTTCGACGGCTCGTATCATTCGGTCGATTCGAACGAGATGGCGTTCAAAACGGCTGCGCGCATCGGCTTCCGTGCGGCATGCGAGAAGGCCGAGCCCATTCTGCTTGAGCCCATGGCGAACATGGACATCGTGGTAACCGAGGAATACGCCGGCACCGTTATGGGCGACATCTCTACGCGTCGCGGCCGTATCGTGGGCACCGATTCCACCGATGAAGGCGAGACGGTCATCATGGTGCGCGTGCCGTATGCCGAGGTGGTCAGCTACACGAAGGATTTGCGCGCCATGACGCGCGGCTCGGGCTCGTACTTCATCCAGCTGGAAGGCTACGACCCCGCGCCTGCCGATGTCACGAAGAAGCTCGTCGCAGAATACCAGGCAGCTCGCGGTTAGCGTTTCGCGGTAGTTCGTGCTGATGGTTAATGATAAAGCGGGCCCGATTTCAATCGAATCGGGCCCGCTTTCTGCTGGACGTATATATGCTTACGAGATGATGTTCGCCGGGCGCTCTACGCGATTAACGGGTTGGAAAACGCGGCGCAATCGGCCTTGTGCGTTGTGTCATCTTTGCTTGCGTTTAAGCGGCAATTCGCGATGTGTGATGCTGGGTCATTGATTCTTGCGATGGCTGAGAGATCGAAATACGGTAAGATGTTTTCTTTCCCCTCGTCAAAAAGCCTATCGAGTTCCGAGGCGCTAATTGTTTTCGTCATACAGGGCCTCCTCTTCTTGCCTTGATCTTCTTACTGATATTATACGCACGTTTGCGCCTCTGTTGGTAGCTACGGCCGTCCAATGTTTTCCTTGCATTTTCCCGATGACTAGATAGCGTATTTCATCATCGCTGCGAGCAGGTACCAGTATTGCTTTCGGGTCGTTCCAAAGTGCTTTTGCCTTTTCGAAATCCACTCCGTGCTTCATTTTGTTTGACTCGCTTTTGCGGGGGTCGTATTCAAAGTCCGTCATAGGCTCTCTTTTATGTCGCCGGGGAACGTGGCGGGCGAGCTTCGAGTTTGCGAAGGAGCCCGCCCGTTTCGTTATCTGTGCGGCGCACGGGGGAGATGAGCAAAAGCGGCCGGGGCGTCTCCCGTTCCACGGCCCGCGTGCTGCTTTGCGTTGTCGCCACGTTCTCAAGTATGGCAGGCAAACCTTGCGCACCTTTTGCCGATATATGCGCGAAAAGCACGCGAAACCTTGCAGGATTGCTTCGTGGATGGTTGCGGCCGTGCAGCATTATTGGTTGCTTGCGGCATTTTCGGATACGCGCTAGAAGTGGCGTTTCGCATGCTGTGCTGATGTTTGGCTATCGTTTCTCCTGGTGACTCGGCCGTTTTGCAGTGCGATTTCGCGTTTTGCCGCGCATGCTCGTCGAGCGTGTTTTTCCTCAAATGGGGTGTAACGCTGGACGTTCGCGCGGGTTATTGATACGCTCGCTGCACAGTACATTCGCCGTCGTGTGCAGCGCGCATGCGGCGGCTTGGCGAAAAGGGGAAGCCATGTCCTACGTTTTCACGCACGCTACGCTGCTTGACGGCACGCGCGATATGCAGCCGCAACCGAATATGATCGTTGCCGTTGACGAGGCGGGTCGTATCAGCGCGGTGGGCCCTGCCGGCTCGACGGTTGGGCCGGCAGGCGCGCAAGAGGTTGACCTTAAAGGCGCGTACCTTATGCCGGGCCTGGTCAACCTGCATGTTCACCTGTGCGGTAGCGGCAAGCCCACCAGTGCGGGCGCGGCGGGCGACCTTATCGACAAGGTGGTCGGCAACCCCATCGGGCGCTGGTATCTGCACCGCACGCTGCGCAAGCACGCCCAACAGCAGCTTGCCAGCGGCGTTACCACGGTGCGCAGCGTGGGCGATCCGGGTTTTGCCGACGTGTGGGTGCGCGATGCCATCAATGCGGGCAAATATGTGGGGCCTCGCCTGGTCACGTCGGGCGTTGGCGTGACGGTGCCGGGCGGCCACGGTGCCGGTCTGTTCGCTCATATTGCGAAAACGCCTGATGAAGCTCGTGAAATCGTGCGCGAATGCTTTGCTCATAAGTGCGATCTGGTGAAGCTGTTCATCACGGGCGGCGTTTTCGATGCCGAAAAAGAAGGGGAGCCGGGCGTGCTGCGCATGTCGCCCGAGATTGCCGCGGCGGCTGTCGACGAGGCGCATAAGCTGGGCATGCATACCGCAGCGCACATCGAAAGCAGTGAAGGCGTGCGCGTGGGCCTGCAGGCAGGTGTCGACACTATCGAGCACGGCGGCGTGCTCGACGACGAGCTGCTTGCGGCGTTCCGCGAAAACGGCGTCGGGCGCGCCAGCGCGCTGACGTGCACTATCTCGCCCGCGCTGCCGTTTATCAAGCTGCCGCCCGAGATGACGCATTCAACCGACGTGCAGGTGACGAACGGGCGCATCGTTTACGAGGGCATCGTGGATGCCGCGAAGAAGGCGCTGGCAGCCGGCATCCCCGTTGGCCTGGGAACGGACTCCGCGTGCCCTTATGTCACGCAGTACGACATGTGGCGCGAGCTGGTGTATTTCGAGCGCATCGTTGGCGCTAGCCGTCAGCTTGCGTTGCACACGGCCACGCTGGGCAACGCGCGCATCATTGGCTTGGGCAACGAGACCGGTTCCGTCGAGGTGGGGAAATCGGCCGATCTGATCGTGCTTGACGCCAACCCGCTTGACGATTTGGAGGCGCTGCGTAACGTGCGCCGCGTCATGGTGCGCGGTAGGTTCGCTGATAGCTTGCAGGTGAAGCATTTGCCCGAACTCGACGCTGAGCTGGACAAATTCCTTCCCCGCTAGCAGCTTTTCGCACACTGGAGCGCGCGGGTATTTCCTAGTGTCAAAGTCGATAATCGTGCAAAACCGCACAGTTGTTCGATTTTTATTGAATCAAGGGATTTCACATGGTACAGTTACGCCATGCGAAATCCCTTTTCCGTTTTCAGGGCGTGGCAGATGATCGGCGGTGCGGCTTATCCTGCCTTGCTTTCGGATTGCGTGCCTTGTCTCGCGACGTTCGGTTGAGGTGGTTACCAGTTGAAAAGCGTGAGGATATGGAGGCAATCATGATCAAACCGATAATGCGCAATGAGTTGTTGCTTGGCATGCCGTCCGAACCTGCTACTGAGCAGGATGTTCCCATCGGGCAAGACTTGCTCGATACCCTGGCAGCACATGCAGATTCCTGCGTGGGTATGGCCGCGAACATGATTGGCGTAAGGAAGCGCATCATCGTGTTCGATAATAATGGCACGCCCGAGCTTATGTTCAATCCCGAGATCATGCATGCATCGAATCGGTTCAAAACAGAAGAAGGGTGCTTGTCACTTGTTGGCGTACGCCCCTGCGAGCGGTTTCGGAAGATTCACGTTACGTACCAGGATGCTTCGTTTGTGCGGCACGAGCGAAGCTTCTCGGGCTTTACCGCGCAGATCATCCAGCACGAAATCGACCATTGCAACGGGATCGTGATTTAAATGTCGGTACCTATCGAGCAGGCGCGTTTGGCGCTTGAAATGCACTTCGGCTATCAGGATTTTCGGCCTGGTCAGCTTGGTGTGGTCAAGGCGCTGCTTGGCGGCAAAGACACGCTGGCCGTTATGCCCACCGGTGCGGGAAAATCAATATGCTACCAAGTGCCCGGAGTGGTTATAAGCGGCGTGGCGCTTGTTATAAGCCCGCTTGTGTCGCTTATGGGCGACCAGGTTCGTAGTTTGCGGGAAGCTGATGTGCAGGCGGCGTTTTTGAACTCCACGCTGTCCGCCTCCGAGCAAGCTCGCGTGATGGAGCGGGCGCTTTCCGGCGAGGTTGACTTGCTGTACGTCGCGCCTGAACGCTTGGATGACCAGCGGTTTTTGGAGTTTGCATCGCGCGCCTGCATTCCGTTGATTGCGGTGGACGAGGCTCATTGCGTGTCGCAGTGGGGCCAGGATTTCCGACCCTCGTATCTACGCATCGGGCAGTTCATCAAGCAGCTTCCCAAACGCCCTGCCGTGGCGGCTTTTACCGCTACGGCAACTGAACGCGTGCGCGCCGATATCGTGCGCTTGCTGGGCCTTCAGAACCCCTATCAGATTGTCACAGGGTTCGATCGTCCAAACCTGCATTTCAGCGTCGAGCGGCTTGAGCCTAGCAAAAAGCTTGCGCGCATCATGGTGCATGCCAAGGCGCACCCCGATGATTCGGGCGTGGTGTATTGCAACACGCGCAAAAACGTCGAGAAAGTGCACGAAGCGCTTGTCCAAGCGGGCGTGCGCGCGGTGCGCTACCATGCCGGCTTGTCGAATCAGGAGCGTACCCAAAACCAACGGGCTTGGATCAATGATGACGCATCGGTGGTGGTTGCCACAAACGCGTTCGGCATGGGCATCGATAAGCCGAACGTGCGCTATGTCATCCATTACAACATGCCCGGCAGCATCGAGGCTTACTATCAAGAAGCGGGGCGTGCCGGTCGAGACGGGCTGCCAAGCGAATGCATGCTGTATTGGAGCGACGGGGACCTGTCAACGTGCCGCTTTTTCCTGGAGCAGGACAGTGGGAACGAAAGCATGACCGAGGAAGAGGCAAGCATGGCTCGAGCTGCGCGCCGTCGTATGCTTGCGGCTATGGAGGGGTATTGCCTGACGTGCGACTGCCTGCGTGGCTACATGCTGCGCTACTTCGGCGATCAGGCGGTAAAAGCACCTGCCGCCAGCGAAAATGCTCTTGGTGCCACTTCTGTCGTGGGCTCAACTGCAGGTTCGTCTGTCTCCGCGTCTGAATCGACGGGCAGTTCGGGCTCTCCGGTATTTACGTGCCACAATTGCTTGAATTGCGAGGGCGGGTTCACGCCGGTCGATGTAACGGCCGAGGCGCGGGCGGTCATGCGCTGCGTGAAAGAACTTCGCGGTCGCTTCGGCAAAGGCGTGGTGGTTGACGTGCTGCGCGGAACGAATGTCGAGAAGCTTGAGCAGCTTGGGCTAACACACGCGCAATGTTTTAACACGGTCAGCATGTCGCAAGCGCAGCTGAAGGAAGTTGTGGAATTGCTTGCGGCGGGGGAGTATCTGGAAATCACCGAAGGGCAGTATCCGCTTGTTGGGTATGGACCGCGTTTCCGCGAGGCTGCCATGCCGGAATTCCGCATGAACATGAAGCAGGTGGTTCGCCAGCCGGCACGTCAGTCTGGCGGAAACCGCTTGGGCGGGCACTCGTTTGGCGGCTCTGGTACGGCAAACGGTCCCGATGCGGCGTACGATCAGGACTTGTTCGAGCGCCTGAGAAAACTGCGCAAGCAGCTGGCAATCGAAGAGGGACTTGCGCCGTATATGGTGTTCGGGGATGCCACGCTGCGCGATATGTGCGCTCGCTTGCCGCAAACCGATGACGAGTTCTTGGACGTGAGCGGCGTGGGCCTTAAAAAGCTTGAGAAGTATGGCAAGACGTTCATGGATGAGATTGCGGCATATCGCAACGAGGTGCAGTAGCGTATTGCGTGCAGTCCTTGCGTAGTGGCTGCGGCTTTCGATAAGGGTTGTCGTTGGAATTTGTGCACGTTTGTATGTAAAAGCGCTGGTCAAGTGTCGTCTTGTGACTGGCTCTTATGCAAGATGGGATACACTGGATAACTCATGGATGAGCAACTGGCAACATATCAAGACTGGGTAGCGTTTGCGGATGCCGTAGATGGGCGCTGCTCGAAAAGCATTGCCGCCACCTTCGCTGCCGGTACGTTCGAGCCGCCTGCTGTCGGGCGTGTCTACCAGCTTATCTGCGAGTACTGCGTCAGTTGCCTTGATGCGCTCGACGATGCGCTGTTCGCGCGCTTGAAATCGCTTGACGTGCAGGATGCTTACGGGGTGTTTCTTGTTTGCTCGCGTTTTTGCGATGCGTGCGACAACCTGCTGTTTTTCCGGGATGTTAACGGCATCCCCGTGGACTGGAAAAACGCGCTTGAAGAAGACATCTTGCGCAACATGTCAGGCGCCCTTGGCCATGTTCGTGCTACCGTTCCCGCTGCAGCGTCTGACGATGCAGCGTATTACCTCAACTGTTTGCAGGAAAGGCGTTGCAGGAAGAAATGAACTATCAAGAAACGAAAAAGGCTCTGCGCGACTACATCGTCGCGGGCATTCCGTTTGTGACCGTGCAATCTGTTGATCGTCATCGCCCCGAGCGCATGGTGCGCGAAATTGCGCAGGAAAACGGTTTCGACATGTTCCTGTACACCGATGCGCGTCAGGTGGTTCATCTTGGCCCCGAGACGCGCATGCCCGTGGACGTCCACTCCGATCCGCTGCCGTATCTCAACGACTTGTTCCAGAAATCCCAGAACTGCATTTTCGTGCTGGGGGACACGCATAAGATCGACGTGGACGGGGCATATACGCGAGAGCTGTTGTCGGCCGTGTATCTGGCCAAGGAAACGGGAAATACCATCGTCACCGTTGCCGCTGAACCGGTGTGGCAGCGCTTGTCGCGCTTCGGGTTGTGCCTGCACCTTGATTTGCCCGACCATCGCGAACGTCGTGCGCTTGTGGACGACTTCTGCGCGCGCCACCCCGGAAACGTGTCATGGAGCGACCACGATTGTGAACGCATGGCAACGCTCGTGCGCGGTTTGGCGGAAGCGCAGGTTGTGAACCTGCTGGAAGCGTCTTTGGTTGCCCAGGGCACGTTGGGGTCCTCGGACGTGTTCTCCGTCGCGTCGCAGAAAGAGCTGCTATTCGCAGCGGTTCCTAACGTCGACCCGGTGGCGTGCAAGCCTGGGCTTGAGGTTGCGGGCTTGAACACGTTCAAGGAATGGCTCGACCGCAAGCGCGAGGTGTTTTTCGCTCCGTCCGATTTGCTTGAGCAATACGAGCTGCATACGCCAAAGGGTGTGCTGCTGGTTGGCGTTCCCGGCTGCGGCAAGTCGTTCTCCGCAAAAATGGTTGCCTCTCGCTGGGAATTGCCGTTGCTGCGTTTCGATATGGGTTCGGTTTACGCGAAATACGTTGGCGAGACGGAGCGACGCATGCAGGAGGCGCTCGACTATATCGGCAACGTGGCGCCCTGCGTGTTGTGGGTCGATGAAATCGAGAAGGCTTTGGCGTCTAGCTCGGATGAAAGCGATGTGGGAAAGCGCGTGCTTGGGCAGTTCCTGTTCTGGTTGCAGGAGTCGCCGGCGAAAGTGTTTTTGGTAGCAACCGCCAATGACGTTTCGAAGCTGCCGCCCGAGCTGTTCCGCAAAGGCCGCTTCTCCGAGGTGTTCTTCGTTGATTTGCCGAACCGTGCTGAGCGCGCCGAGGCGCTGCGGCATTACTGTAAAACGTCGCTGCACCAGGAGTTCTCGCCGCAGGATATTGAAGTGCTTGTCACGTCAACGAAGGGCTTTTCGTATTCGGACATCGAGCAGTCCATCAAAGACTATGCCGAGCGCGTTGCGTTTGGGCATGCTCCGGCTCCCGATGCAAGTACCTTGGCAACGCACTTCGACTCGGTGGTGTCTATTTCCGAGGCGAACGAGGGTATTGCTCAGATTCGCGCTTGGGGCAGAGAGCACGCTATTTCTGCTTCGTAGTTTGTTGCTGCTTTGTTGCGTTGCGGCCTCCTGCAAGCAAATGCTGGCTTGCAGGAGGCGTTTCGAGAACTTGCGCTCGTCGAGCTTCACTTCTCAAGCTTTACGTTCGTGGTGCCGGCCAGGGACTTTTCGCCTGGACGCGATTTCGGCCCAACAAGGCCGTGCGCTACGTAAGGCTGTTCCATGAAGTCGACTTCCTCGGCCGTCAGCTTCACATCAAGCGCGGCAATTGCGTCATCAACGCGTTCGGGCTTCGAGCAGCCAACAATGGGGGATTCCACCCCGCGCGCCCAATGCCACGCCAAGGCAACTTGCGCCATGGGCGCATGGTGGTCTGCGGCAACCTTTGCCACGCGCTCGATGACCGGCATGTCGATTTCGCGGTCTCGGTCGTATTTGTTGCGCATAGCGGTGTCGGTTGTGGAGCGCTTCGATTCGCTGTCCCAGGTCGGTCGGCACAGATGCCCCGACGCAAGCGGGCTGTATGGCGTCAGCGCCATATCGAACTGGCGGCACACGGGAATCATTTCGCGCTCGTCTTCGCGATACAGCAGATTGTAGCGGCACTGCATGCTCGTGAACGTGGTCAAGCCGTTTTGGAGCGCCACGTGTTACAGGTTGTGCAGCTGGTAGGCTTGTATACCACTAACATCCTGCTTGCGCAGAACGACCGCGATGCCGGAAGCGCCAGCGCGCTCATCAACTTCTCCGTGAACATTTTCGGTGTGGTGGGCATGGGGCTTGTATCTCTGTTCAGCGTGCAGGACTATGCTTTTGGCCTTGGCGCATTGCTGCTTGCAAGCATGGTAATCGTCGCCTTGTTGTGGGCTTACCTGCTCACCTCGAAAAAGGTCCACATCAAGGAACTGGAATCGTAGCATTGCTGCCATAGTTAGAGCAGAAACGAGGCGTTGCATCAAAAAGAACAGCGCCTTTCTTCCGAGCATGCACGCCCTCGCGCGAGCCGAATGCATGAACGCCGCAGTATCTGTACAGTCATCCAGAATGGTGGAATCGCCTGATAGCACGTATAATCGGGCAAGAGGTCGGCGCGTCCGGTGCCGCGGTTTTGCGAAAGAGACTTACCTTGATACTGTTTCAGTACATCAACATCACGATGGAGGTCATCTCTATCATCTTTCTAGGCGCGCTTGGCACGGTGATGCTGCTGCGCCGGCGCTCCATGGGCTTCGAGCCGTTTTTGTTCGCCATCGTGGTGGTGCATGCGGTGAACACGGCCGGCGACCTGCTGGCATGGGTGTTCGATGCAGCGGACACGCCGCTTGCGTACGCGCTCACCAGCATGGGAAACGGCATCACGTACTTTTTCGGCCCGTTCGTGTATACGGCGTTCGCGCTGTACGTGTGCGCGTGGATCACGGGGAGAAAGGAACTTTCGGCTCCGTCCGAGCGCGTTGTGGCAAGCGTCATCATTTTCATCGGCGCACTCAACCTGGTTTGCTTGCTCATGAACTTCTCCACGGGCGTACTGTATTCCACCAATGCCTATAACGTGTTCTCGTGGGGCCCGTGGGCTAGCTTGCTCGCCGTTACCGTGCTGGCGCAGAACCTCATCGTGGCATTCGTGGCGCTGCGCGAGGATGAACGCAACGTCTTGCGCGCGTTCGGCTCCTGGGTGCTGCTGCTGGGCATTCCGGTGCTGGCTGCATCGCTTGAGCTGGCGTTTCGCGATTTGATGCTGGTATATCCGGCACTTTCGCTATCGCTGCTGATGGCCTATATGGAGTTTCAGCACCGCCAAGAGCAACAGCTGGTGCTGCGCAACCTTGAGCTGACGGAAAGCCAGGCGAAGGCGCTTTCCGGCCAAATCACGTCGCACTTCGTGTTCAACGCGCTGCAGTCGGTGCGCGAGCTGTGCGTTGTTGACCCGCAGCGCGCGTGCAAGGCCATCGACAACTTCTCGGATTACCTGCGCGGCAACTTGCAAGTGGTCAACGCCGGCGGTACGGTCACGCTTGCCGAAGAGGTGAAGCACGTGAAGGCTTACCTGGCCGTTGAGCAGATCGACCCGTCAAGCGAGTTTTCCGTGAAGTGGGATTTGCTGGCGAAGGATTTCGACCTGCCGCCGCTGTGCGTGCAGCCGCTGGTGGAAAACGCCGTGCGACATGGTATTTCCGGTATCGAAGGCGGCGTGATCAAAGTCAGCTCGTGGGAAGATTCTTCCGCGTACTATATCTGCGTGGCCGACAACGGGCGCGGGTTCGGTGATTTGCCCACCACGGGCAAGCATGTTGGCATTGCGTTGCAGAATGTGCGTTCTCGACTGGCACTTTTATGTGAAGGCACGCTTTCTGTGGTAAGTTCGCCTGAGGGCACGAAAGCGACCATAACGATTCCAAAAAGAAGGTCTTGAGATATGAACTCGCTGGTAGTCGACGATAAGCAGCTTGCGGTCAACGCGGTTGTTCGCATAGTGATCACCCTGGATCCCGAGGGAACGTGCGAAGGCGTGCGTACGGCTGATGCCGCGCTGGAGTATGTGCGCACGCATGCCGTCGACGTGGCGTTCCTTGATGTTGAAATGCCGCAGATGACGGGCCTTGAACTGGCGAAACGCATCAAGGATGTGCGCCCGAACGTCAACATCATCTTCGTGACCGCCTATGAGGAATACGCTTTCGAGGCGCACAAGCTTTATGCGAGCGGGTACCTGCTTAAGCCCGTGAAGGAAGAGGACGTGCGCGCCGCGCTTGAGAACCTGCGTCATCCGGTGCAGCTTGAGAAGACGGACAAGCTACAGGTGCGCTGCTTCGGGAACTTCGATGTGTTCATGAACGACCAGCCGCTGCGTTTCAAGCGCACGAAAAGCAAGGAGATGCTAGCGTATTTAATCGACCGCCGCGGTT
The DNA here is from genome assembly GCF_004135645.1 of Senegalimassilia faecalis. Taxonomy (NCBI): domain Bacteria; kingdom Bacillati; phylum Actinomycetota; class Coriobacteriia; order Coriobacteriales; family Coriobacteriaceae; genus Senegalimassilia; species Senegalimassilia faecalis. The sequence goes on along the minus strand of NZ_SDPW01000001.1, from coordinate 1,966,972 downwards.
CTCGTTGCACTATCGGCGAGCTGGTCAGCGTGCTGTGGGGAGACGACGCGCACTCGCCGTCGCGCCGCACGCAGGTGCGCAACCTTATCAGCGACCTGCGCAACGCCTTGAAGGACGCAGGCGCCGAGGACGTTATCGTGCGTGGGCGCGACGAGATTGCCATCGTGCCCGAAAGCGTCGACTGCGACTATTACCGCTTCCTTGACGGCGATCCAGACGCGGTGAACCTGTATCGCGGCGAGTACATGTCGCAGTATTCGTGGGTGGAAATGACGGCCGGCAGCCTTTCGCGAGAGTAGGAGCTGCGAGCCCCGTTTCCTTCGAAGCGTTTGCGAGGCTAGGGCCTTCGAAGCCGAATGATGTTGCGCGACTCGGAAAGTAACGTGCCTCCAGCACCTCGCATCTTAAAAGCGGCCTTCTTGCTGCACGAAATGCAAAACACCTTGGCACCACTGCGGTGCCAAGGCGTTGTTATTGTAAGGTTCCGCGCACCTTAAGCGACTGCGCGGCAGGCGTTACGCCTGGCGATAATGCGACAGGAAGTCGCCGAGTTGTCCCATGGCTTCGCTGAGCACCTCGATGCGCGGCAGGTACACCACGCGGAAGTGGTCGGGCTTGTCCCAGTTGAAGCCCTTGCCGGGCACCAGCAGGATCTTCTTCTCATGCAAAAGGTCAAGCGCGAATTGCTCGTCGTTCGTGATGTTGAACTTCTTCACGTCAATCTTCGGGAAGATGTAGAACGCCGCCTTCGGCTTTACGGCGGTGATGCCGGGGATGTCGTTGAGCGCCTTGTACACGTACTCGCGCTGCTCGTACACGCGGCCGCCCGGCACCACGTAGTTGCGCACGCTTTGGTGACCCCACAGCGCCGTCTGCACGATGGACTGCGCCGGCACGTTCGAGCACAGGCGCATGTTCGACAGCATGTTCAATCCCAGGATGAAGTCCTCGGCACAGTGCTTGTTGCCGGAAAGCACCATCCAGCCGATGCGGTAGCCGGCGATCATGTGCGATTTCGACAGCCCTGAGAACGTGATGCAGAACAGGTCGGGCGCCATGGATGCGATGGACACGTGCTCAAGGTCGTCCATGACCAAACGGTCGTAGATTTCGTCCGAGAAGATCATGAGCTGATGCTTGCGCGCCACGTCCACGATCTGCTGCAGCACCTCGCGCGGGTAGAGCGCGCCGGTGGGGTTGTTTGGGTTGATGATGACGATGGCCTTCGTGCGCGGCGTGATTTTGCGCTCGATGTCGTCGATGTCGGGGTACCATTCGGCCTGCTCATCGCACACATAGTGTACGGGCGTGCCGCCGGCAAGCGTGGCGCATGCCGTCCACAGCGGGTAATCGGGCGAGGGGATGAGAATCTCGTCGCCAGTGTCGAGCAGCGCTTGCATGCACAGGTTGATAAGCTCGCTGACGCCGTTGCCGGTGTAGATGCTGTCCATGTCTACGTTGGGAAGACCTTTGATCTGCGAGTACTGCATGATGGCCTTTCGGGCGCTGAACAGGCCCTTCGAGTCGCTGTAGCCTTCGCAATCCGGCAGCTGGTGACGCATGTCATGCACCACCTCGTCGGGTGTGCGGAAGCCGAACGGGGCGGGGTTGCCGATGTTGAGCTTCAGGATGCGCATGCCTTGGGACTCCAGGCGTGCAGCTTCGTCAACAACGGGACCGCGGACGTCGTACAGCACGTTGTCGAGCTTGGAGGATTTCTTGAACTGACGCATGGGCTTGCTCCCTTGATTGTCGGTGGGGTTGGAGGAATCGAGTGGGTTGCTATCTTGCTGCTGGACGAATGCGGGTTGGCTTTGGGCAGGGGAGGTGGTTGCCGAAGGCTCCGCCTGCCCGGGCTCGCCTTCAAGCCAATCAGGTTCGACGGCAAGCAAGCTTGCAAGCAGCTCAAGCACTTCGCGTCGTGGCGTCGACTTGCCCGCAACGTACTGGCTGATCTGGCTTCTTCCCAGCTTTTCGCCGCGTTGCTCGGCGGCATGGACCAAGTCGGCTTGCTTGAGTCCGGCCGAGTCCATTGCGGCGGCTAATCGAGCGGCAAAGGTGTTTTGATCCATGGCTTCTTCCTTGTTCAATACAGAGCGAATGTTCAATTCTGTGTTCAATTTCATGAGAGTGTAGCACCATCGATGTTCAATTTCAGCAAAGTTTGCGTAGTTGTCAAATTGAACACGTAAACAGCAATGTTCAATCTCATTGGTTGAGCAAGAAACTCAACTAACAAGCGCGAGAGTCAACGGCTTGAACATTCCGAAACTCGTAGGCTTGAGCGAGGGCTATCCAAAAGAGCGACGAAGTCGCGACGCTCAATGTAGTTGTGAACGCGATTCCGCAAAAGCATTACCCGCGCCTGAATGCGGCTTTACATTCGCTTTACACAGCGCCCGTAGACTTTTCTTCTGCATGCGATGGGGCATGCTGCGCGCTTGCGGCGCTGAAGACGAGACGCAGGTCGCACCTTACTCTCGAAGGGAGAACACAAGCACATGGATCCGGCAACGCTGGTTATCGTTGGCCTGGTGATCGTCACCGCCTTGACGTTCGATTTCACGAACGGCTTTCACGACACCGCCAACGCCATGGCGACTTCAATCGCAACGGGCGCGCTCAAGCCCAAAACCGCCGTCATCGCCGCGGGCTCTTTGAACCTGGTCGGCGCTTTCCTTTCCGTCGAGGTGGCCAAGACCATCTCCGGCGGCCTCATCAACGAGCAAGTGGTCACCATCGCCCCCGAGTTCATTTTGGCGGGCTTGATCGGCGCCATCACGTGGAACCTGCTGACGTGGCTGGTGGGCCTGCCGTCCTCGAGTAGCCATGCGCTGTTCGGCGGCCTGGTGGGCGCCGTCATCGTGGGCGCGGGCGTTGAAGGCGTGAACTTCGCCGCCGTGCTCACGAAGATTCTCATCCCAGCGCTGGTGTCGCCGGTTGTGGCTGGCCTGGCCGCGTTCTGCGCGGTGAAGCTGATTTACGCCGTGGTGAAACGCATGCGCGCTGATCAGGTGGAATCCGGTTTCCGCCATGGTCAGACGGTCACGGCGTGCCTGGTGGCGCTGTCGCACGGCACGAACGATGCGCAGAAGACCATGGGCATTATCACGCTGACGTTGATTGCCGTGGGTCTGCAGCCTTCCGGTTCCGGCCCCGAGTTGTGGGTTGTTGCCATCTGCGGCCTGACCATTGCCGCCGGCACGTACATGGGCGGTTGGCGCGTCATCCGCACGCTGGGCAAGGGCCTGACCGAAATCAGCACGCCGCAGGGCTTCGCCGCTGAAGCCGCGTCGGCCACCACCATCCTGGTGTCCTCGCATCTGGGCTTCGCGCTGTCCACCACGCAGGTGTGCTCCGGCTCCATCATCGGCACGGGCCTGGGCAAGAAGGGCAACCCCGTGAACTGGGGCGTTGCCGGCAAGATGTTGGTGGCATGGCTGGTCACGTTCCCGGCGGCCGGCGTGGTGGGCGCGCTGGCATGCGCGCTGGCGAAGACCGGCGTGTGGGGCACCGTTGCCACCGTGGCCATTGCCGTGTGCGTGGCGCTGATCATCTTCCGTCTGTCGAAGCGCAACCCCGTGAACAGCGGTAACGTAAACGACAGCCACGAAGTGAAGCTGAACCCCTCGGTTGCGGTTTCCGCCGCTGCCACTACCGCGAATAACCAGCCCCAGGCGGCTTAAGGAGGGCCCCGAACCATGATTGCTTCCGAACTCATCAACTTCGCAACCGTATTGGCCGTGGCTGTGGGCGTGGCCTGCGCCATCAGCGTGCTGTACGCATCGGGCCTGCGCTTGTGGGCCGCCGGCGATGTGGACGCGCAAGGCACCCCGCACCTGCTGCACCGCGTGGTGTCGGTGGTGTGCTTCACCGCTTGCGTGGCCATCGTGCTGTTCGCCCTGTGGCTGATGATCCCCATGTTCCATTAAGCCTGCGAACAGGGAAGACAAACCCGCATATCCCAACGATGACCCAAGTGGCCATCCCTCAGCATGAGCCAGCGCCATCCCCAGGCGCTGGCTCACTTTGCGTTGGGACGATGGTGAGAGGCGCATGCAGGGGGACCGAGGGCTGGGGGCGCGTCCCGCCATGTTGAAGCCCCGGTTGTGGTGGCCTGTCTTCGGCGTAACCCACTGCGTCTTTACCGCCGCATGTGCGAAAAGTTATTGTTGGCAGTGCGATAGGAACAACCGCTAGTTTTAAGCTGGCAACTGCTTTAGCGGAAAAACGTTTCATGGGGCCATTGCTAAGATGATGCCACGCATCAACTAAGGTGCCGATTAAACATGGCGATGGAGGACATTATGGCGGAAATCGATGTGGATGAATTGCGCGACTATGTGGAAGACTATTGCGGCACGGCGGCCGCAGAGGGTTTCGATGCAGCCATGCTCGACTTGGCGGACATGGATGACGCCGATGGCTACGAACTGTGCGAGAAAGCCGAAGAACTCGGCGTCGACCTGGAGCAATTCATAGTTGATGACTAGCGAAGCGCGTTGTTTGACTTAAGGAATCGTTAGGACCCTGATGGGGCTTTCCCATCAGGGTCCTAACTTTCTCGCTGCAGTCAAGCTGCTCTTTTCGAGTTTATAGCTTCGATGCCGCGTTTACTGCCGTTCGGCTTCGGCCGCTACCGCGGCTGCTCCTGCGGCTACTGCGACGCCGAAAGCGGCTGCAGCCGCTGCTACCGTTGCCGCAGCATCGCCGGTTGCGGCTAGTGGTTTGGGGTTGGATTCGAGAGCTGGGGCGTTGTCCTCTGGAGCGGGTGCGGGGTCCGGGGTTTCCTCTTGCTCCTTTTCGTGCTTTTCCTCTTTGTCGGGGCCGACTTGCGTGGCCATGCGGCCGAGACCTGCAGCGCCATCGTATTCCTGCCCGATGACGCCGTGCAGGTTCAGTTGCACGTATTCCATCAGCGCATCGTTGTCCAGGCCCAGAAGCGTGACGGGGTTCTTCGTGAGCATGCTGTACGACCCGCCGCCGTCCACGAGATAATATGAATGGCACACCAGCGTGTAGGTGGCCGCCGGGTCCATGGCTTTGCCGTGCAGCGTGACGCGCCGTACACGGCGTTCGGCGCCGTCTTTGAAGCCCGCGAACTCGTTTCCGTTTAGGACGACGGGCGAGTCGATGTCGGTGCGAATGGTGAATGTCAGGCCCTCGGATACCTGCAGGAAGTCGCCGAGCAGCTCGGGGTATGCGCGGGCCGACAGCTCCAGCGCATCCAGCAAATCTTGGCCGGTTACTTGGGTATAACACAGCTGGTTGTTGAAGGGATTTACGTTGATGAGGTCCGCGCGTGTAACGTCTCCTGCAAGCAAGTTCGTGCGCACGCCGCCGCCGTTGACGAAGGCCACGTCCGGCATCACGCCGTTGTTCGAGGCGTAATACAAGTAAGCGTCGGCAACGAAGTCGCCCAGGTTCGTCTCGTGTGCGCGCACCGCCCAGGTGTAGCCGTCGGCTTCATAGGCGAACAGGTCTACCTCGCTGCGGCCGACCACCGTTCCCGTTTGCGCTTCGACTTCGGCAGCTTTTTCGTCGACCACCGCTTGCGTTTGCGCATCGCGGCCGAAAGCGACCTCCTTCACGTAACTAGGGTCATCAGGCTTGCGCGTCTCACGCAGAAGCGAGGCCTCGTAGCTGTACGTGCTGGCGTGTATGGTTCCCGTTTCCGGGATGATGACGACCTGCCCCACGCTAGAGAATTGCGTGCCTGTTTGCGCGATAACGACATCGTCGCCGTTGCGATCCTGCACGATTTGCACGTACTCCTCGTGCGAATGTCCGTCGATCACCACGTTGATGCCCTCGCAGCGCGAAACCAGCGTATCGCTGCGCCACTGGCTGGGCTGACCGGTTTGTCCCAGGTGCGCCAGCAGCACCACGAACTCTGCGCCCGCTGCTCGAGCTTCGTCGACGGCGCCTTGCACCGCTTGTGCCAGCTTGCTGCCCGTTTCGTCTTCGCAGAACCCGTACACGCAGGTGTGGTCGTCGTCGCTGCGCCAGAACGAGCGCGGCGACGATGCCGTAAGCGTGGCGGGCGTGGTGACGCCCACGAACGCCACGCGCACCGTCCCGCCTGCTGGGAGCGGATACTCTTTTATGGTGTACGGGTCGAACATAAGCGTGGGCGTGCCGGTGCGGTTGTCGGTGAAGTTGCAGCTGAGGTATTTCGCGTTCGCGCTTCCAATCAGGTGGTTGAACTGCGTCATGCCGTAGTTCAACTCGTGGTTGCCTGGGATGGCGATGCCGTAGCCGCATTCGTTCATGATGTCGATGAGCGCCTGACCTTGCGTGATCGTACCCATCACTTTTCCCTGCACGGCGTCGCCCGCGTCTACCAGCGTGACGTTTTCGGCGCCGAAAACGCTGCGGCGGTCGGCAACGTAGCTTGCAAGCGCCGAATAGCCCAGCGGGATAGCTCCTGCGGCATCGGTTTCGCCGACTGCGCAGTGCACGTCATTGGTGTGCAAGATGACCACGGCGCCCTCGGCGGCTTGCGCGTCATCCGCATAAGCGCGACGCGGCAGACCAAGGGCGGCAACGCTGGCGGCAAATGCAGCGGTGCCTGCAAGAAAACTTCGACGGGAAAGGGTGCTGGTCATGGCTGCTCCGTTCTTCGAGGGCCTTAGCGGGGAGGGCGGGCGTGGTGCGTTTCGCTTCTAGCTGAGCGACGGGCGGGTGGTTTCCTGTGCGTTGACGGCTGTGCAGCAGCTTGCCTGATGATATTCCTTGCTCGGGCGCCCTTCCGTGCCGTCGCTTCAAGATGAGACGAACTGCGCGTTAAATGAAACGAGCTCGAAAGCGTTGCGCCTTCGAGCTCGTTTGCTGCTTAGATGAACTTGCCTTTGCCGTGGTCGGCCATGTGCTGGATAAGCTGCGCCACCCAGCCGCGGAAATCGCCCTTGCGTGCGACCAGCTTGCCATCGAGCAGCTCTTCGTACGCAACCTTGATGCGGTCGTAGCGCGTGACGGTGACGGGCTCTTCGTGGGTGAAGCAGCCTTCGACCTGCTTGCTTGCCGCCAACCCCAGCTTGATGACGGGGTTGAGCATGACGTGCGGCTTATCTTTCTCGTCGACGTATGCGAACAGGTTGTGCGTCACGCCGATCTGGTTGGCGTGCAGGCAGGCGGCGTCGTCAAGCGATGCCATGGTGTCTAACAGGTCCTGCGCCACCTCGGCGTCAGCGGCCGTTGCCTTTTCGCACGGCGTGGACAGCAGCGCTTCGTCGTGCACCAGTTCTTTAATGCTCATGTGCGTATCCTTCGGTTCGATATCGCGCGCCGCCCCTTTTTGCGTCGCGCGTTGCTATACAATCGCCTCCGTTATTCTATCGTATGCAGCCCTCACCAGGAAGAAAGGCGTCGTTCACCATGGCGAATCCCGACAAAGCTTGCAAAGCTGAGCGCGCGTACGCGACTGCGCCACGCCGCACGTTCTGGGTCGGCGTTGCGTGCGCGCTGGTGGGCGCGGGGCTGTGGGGCGTTTCCGGCGCGTGCGCGCAGTACCTGTTTTCGCACTACGGCATCACGCCGATGTTCGCTACGGCGGTTCGCTCCTTGGTTGCCTCGCTCATCTTCTTCGGCGTTCTGTTCTTCCGTCGCCGTTACCTTTTGCAGCTGATGTGGGGAAGCGAAGCGCGCACGAAGCTGGCGTTCCTTGCGTTCGGCGTGGCGCTGTTCGTCGATCAGTTCGCTTACTCCATGACCATTGCGCATACCAACGCAGGCACCGCCACCGTACTGCAGATGCTTGGCACCGTGTTCGTGATGCTGTTCACGTGCGTGCTTGGGCGCCATCTGCCGAAAGCAAGCGAGTTTGCGGGCCTGGTATGCGCGTTCGTGGCCACGGTGCTTATTGCCACGCAAGGCGACCTGGGGACGTTGGTGCTACCGGCCGCGGGGCTGTTCTGGGGCCTGCTCAACGCGCTTTCCGTTGCGCTGTACGTGATGGTTCCGCGCAACTGCGGGTTGTTCGACCGCTTTGGCAGCTTCGCCGCAACAGGCGTGGGCATGCTGGTGACGTGCGCGTGCGCGGGCGTAGCTTATGCGGTGCAGCTGGCTGGCGGCGCAGGCGCCCCCGAGTCCGTGGCGGGCATGGACGCATTCGGCTGGCTGGTGCTTCTTGGCGGGTTGACGGTGCTTGGCACGTTCGTGTCGTTCGGGCTGTACCTGCGCGGCGTTGCCGCCGTGGGGTCGGTGACGGGCAGCTTGCTTGGCGCCATCGAGCCGGTCAGCGCCAGCGTGTGCGCCTGGGTGTTTTTGGGCACGGCGTTTTCCGGCTTCGACTGGGCGGGCCTTGTGCTGATGCTGGGCATGCTGGCGCTGGTCACTCTTGGCGGCAAGCCGAAGCCGCTGATTCCTCGACCTCGGCAATAACGTCGTCGTAGCCTTTGAGCGCGGCGAACGCCATGAACTGGCTTCCGCGGTCGGGCGAGGGGACCGAAACCCGTATGCCGTCAGCTGCTATGCGCCGAGCGATGGCGTCGAGCACTTGCGCTCGATATTCCCGTTCGTCTGCGGAAAGCCCCGGCCACGTGTCGGCCGTGGGCAGCCTGACCGCAGCCCAGGCTTCGTCTTCGCTAAGCACGGTGGCCTCCTACCTGGTTGTTTCGTTCCATGCCGTTGGCCTCTTCCTTCAAACTGGTTGCCTTCATAAGCGCATTCGCGCCGAAGCGGCGTCGCACGTCCACCATCGCGCGCGACACGGCGGCGGCCTTCTGTTCGGCTCGATCGTCGTCGAACAGCGTCGGCTGCACCTCGTTTGTGCCTACCAGGTCGCCAAATGCCACGGTGAGCCGCCTGATGGCGATGCCAGGCGCAACGCGCGCTCGGAACATGGACAGCACCGCATCGGTGAGTACGCCGACGTCGTTGGTGGGTTTCGGCAGCTTTGCCGACCCGCCTGCACCGGCCGCCGCCCCGCCGCAAGGCCCGAACTTTTCCCACGATTGGTGAGGAAAGTTGCTAGCCGAATACCCTGCCCACACGGACACCACCTGCGCGCACAAACCCTTTTCCACCAGTTCAAGCGCCGAAGACAGCACCATTTCTCGCAACAGCGTTTCGGCCTCAGCCGGCGCATAGTCGCGCATGAGCACCTGCCCGTTCGAGAGCGAATGCCCGCGCGGGCGATACATGCGCGCCTGCGACACCGTGCACGCCTCCAAACCCCAAGCGTGATCGATGAGATATTCGGCGTTTTTGCCGAATTCGCGGTGCAGCACCTTGGGATTGGTGGCGCATACGCCGGCCAGGTCGTATGCGCCGTGCTTCGCCAAACGCCGCGCAACGCCCGGCCCAATGCCCCAGATGTCGGTGATGGGGCGGTGAAACCACACCTCTCGCTTGAATGATTCGGCGTCAAGCTGCCCGATGCCGTCGGGCGCGTGCTTGGCGCAAATATCAAGCGCCACCTTCGCCTGAAACATGTTCTCGCCGATGCCTGCCGTGGCCGTGACGCCCGTGACCCTGAAGGCGGCATCCATGAGCTTGCGCGCGAATGTGCGCGCGTCGGTACGGTATAAGCGCAGGTAGGGCGCCGCATCGATGAAACATTCGTCGATGGAATACACATGCACGTCCTCGGCGCTTACCAGCTTTAGGTAGGCGGCCACAATCTGCCCGCTTGCCTCCATGTAGCGACGCATACGCGGTACCGCCACCATGTAGTCGATGCCTTCGGGGATATCGCGCACCCGGCAACGGTTTCTCACGCCCAGCGCTTTCATGGCCGGGGTAATGGCCAAGCAGATGGTGTTGGCCGAACGGTCGGGGTCGGCTACCACCAGATTGGTGACGAACGGGTCCAGGCCGCGATCGGCGCACTCCACGCTGGCATAAAACGACTTCAAATCGATGCACATAACGCATCCAGCTACAGCATGTTTCGACTCCATCCGCTATCCCAACCGTTTCTTGCGGATCTTCTTGAGATAGTTTCGCTCGAATTGGCGCTTCGTTCCGAAGAAGAGCGTGCTCGTTCGACCTTCGGTCCCTTCGCGGTATTTAAGCGCTTCGAGCTCAAGCGTGCAGATGTAGTCCGCAACTTGAGAAAAACGATAGCGCGTGATTGCGTGGCATTTAGATTCGCTCCCTGGATCTCCCGATTCATCGACAAAAATAGAAAGATCTTTGCTCATGGAGCCTCCCTGAAGAAAAAAATGCCGGGGGAAACCCCCGGCCACCGGAGGCCCTTCGCGAACGAAAGACCAATAGCTTTATGCCGCATTCCGGAGTGGCAAAACAAGTATATCATGCAAGCATATAAAATACAAACATATGTTCGAGATTTATATGCGAAGTTTTATGCAATGACCGCGTTTCGCCGTTACCCGGGGTGTAAGCGTATGTCGGTAACGTCATGCGCTCTCCACAGTCTGTTCGCTAGTTTTCAACGAACGATTGTTCGATAATAGATTGCATGGACTACAAGGTGAAAGAGGGACGAAGAACGCGCGTGCATAAAATGTACGTTGGCGTTGTTGTGCATGTAACCGACGAGGGGCGAGTTGACCCGCTGGTTGTTTGCTGGCCCGACGGACGAACCTTTCGCATTGACGAGGTCTTGTATCGCGGCCAACCCGGACAAATGCAGAAAGGTGCGAAGACAACGCGTTATCACGTGCGGTTCGGTCGTCACGAAACGGACTTGTTCCAGGAACGGCGCGAAGGCTCGCCGGCCATAGGAGCACCCGAAACTGATCGCTGGTGGGTCTATGCCGAGGACGTGACGATCGAGGGAGCGGAACCCAAAATGGCCAAAGGTCCCAAAAACCGAAAAACGGCAGGCCAAGGTCGATTGAATTCTCGCAGGTAAAGAATTCCAATGCGCGAGCTGGCTTTTGAACAGGTCGAGGTAAACGGCCCCCTGAACTGCACAAACGTTTACCTAAGAGATTGCAATCAACCAACCGATCGGGAAAATAGCTAAGAAATAGCTAGATTAACATAAGATATATTATCGATAATATCTAACTACGCGCTTACCAAGCTTTAGGTTTCAAACGTCGAAAACCTAACATTGCTGCGTAGACAGTTCAACGGTATCGGGTACAATTCGTATGCATTTATGTGCATTTCGAGATGAATTGCAAGCGATTCGTTTGGAAGTCATCTCGGCATGATGACGGTACTTGAAGAGAGGATTTTCATGTCCGAATTATCCGATTTCGAACACGAGGCCAAGGCCGATATCAAAGCGGCTGCAAACGCGAATTCCGCCGAGCACGCGAACAAGCCTTGCTTCAAGAAGTTGTCGCTAACCACGTGGATTTTTATCGCGTTGGCGCTTGGCGTTATTGCCGGCTTGGCTTTGCAAGGCACGCCCGACATTGCCACCACGTACATCAAGCCGCTTGGCACCATTTTCTTGAACCTGATTAAGATGATCGTGGTGCCACTAGTCATTTTCTCGATGATTGCCGGCGTCATCAGCCTGTCCGATATCAAGAAGGTTGGCGCCATCGGTGGCAAAACCATCGTGTATTACCTGTGCACCACGGCGTGCGCCATCGTAATTGGCCTGGTTATCGCCAATGTTTTCAACGTTGGTGGCGGTTACACGCTCACAACCGACGAACTGAGCTACGAGGCAAAGCAAGCCCCGTCGTTCATCGACACCATTGTGAATATCTTCCCGTCGAACTTTGTGCAGCCGATGTCTGACGCCAGCATGTTGCAGATTATCGTCATTGCGCTGTTCTTCGGCTTCGGCATCCTTGCAGCTGGCAAGAAGGCTCAGCCTGTTGCCGACTTCGTCAACGGCATGTCGGAAGTGTGCATCAAGATTATGCACATGATTATCTCCATCGCGCCGTTCGGCGTGTTCGGCCTGATCGCGCCTGTTGTTGCTACGAACGGCCCCGATATCTTGCTGCCGCTATTGAAGCTGATCCTGGTTGCCTACCTAGCCATGATTCTGCATATGGTTATCGTCTACTCCGGCCTGGTCAAAGCCATCGCGAAGATGGGTCCCATTACGTTCTTCAAAGGCCAGTTCCGCGCCATGGCGTTTGCCTTCGCTTCCGCTTCTTCGGTGGGCACGCTTCCGGTGAACATGGAATGTTCTGAAAAGCTTGGCGTTCGCCGCGAGATCACCAGCTTCGTGTTGCCGCTTGGCGCCACCATTAATATGGACGGTACCGCCATCTACCAGGGTGTTTGCGCAATCTTCATCGCTCAGGTGTTCGGCATCGACCTGACTATCGGCCAGCAGTGCGTCATCGTGATGACCGCCGTGCTGTCCTCCATCGGTACTGCCGGCGTGCCGGGTTCGGGCATGATCATGCTGGCCATGGTGCTGCAGTCGGTCGGCCTGCCGGTCGAGGGCATCGCTTTGGTTGCCGGCGTTGACCGCGTGCTCGACATGATGCGCACCGTCGTCAATATCACGGGCGACCAGTCTTGCGCCGTGTGCGTTGATCACCTCGAGAAGCGCAAGGAAGCACGCAAGGCCGCGAAGGCTGCATAACCCAAGGCGACTAACGCAACGCAAGGTATCCTATTCCGTTCATTCCGTGATCCATTCGATTTTGCAGCTTCGCTAATCTGCTAAGGCGCGCTTGCCTCAACTGACGCTCTTCAAGCCTCCCCGCCATTGCGCGGGGCGGCTTGCTGTATGCGCTCGAATAGCGTAACGCAGAGAACGAATATCCTCTTCTGGTCATTCCCGTCATTCCCAAGGGGGCGCATTTCTTTTTCCTTCGAGCGCTGTCCCTTTCGTGGGAATCTTGAATTGCTGCACATCGACGCCTTCATGCTTCAGTAACGCAATTTTCAGAGGTATACCTCCACCGAACCCTGTGAGGCTACCTGATGCTCCGATTACGCGATGACATGGAACTATGAGACAGAGGGGGTTCCTGCCCACGGCACCACCGACAGCCCTTGCGGAAGTTCGTTTGCCCGTTGCCCGTTCAACGCCCCGGGCGATATCCCCGTAGGTCACTACCACCCCATACGGAATGTTCGACAACTCGCTCCAAACGCGCTTCTGAAACTCAGTACCCCGCGGATGCAACGCAAGCTCATGCGGGTCAGGTCTCTCACCCGCCAGATAACGATCAAGCCACTCAGAGGTCTTTTGGAATATGGCCAGTTGGTCGTTTCTTTCTAACGGCTCATCTATTCCCGTGAGGTAATATCTATCGTTATTGAACCAGCTTCCGCAAAGGCCCTTTTCGTCTGCTCCGAGCGTTAGCTTTCCTGCAATGCCGGTATCGTATTCGGTAACATACATAAATCCTCCTTCAGCCATTAACGTTTCTTCGGCGCGTAGTCGCGCATTCCGAGGATTGCGCCTTTCGAAACTTCCCACAGATAAAGACTTGCTACGCTGCAGTAAGGACTAAACCTACGGCGATACTTTTCGAAGAGCGGCCTGGTGATAGCTCTATGGTGATACACCATACGCAAACCCCGTTGAATCGCCAAATCGTCGTACGCGAAAATGTTCTTGCGTCCAAGGCAGAACAGCAAAATCATCTCTGCCGTCCAAGTTCCAATACCGCGCAAGCTGGACAGAGACGCAATGGCAGCTTCATTGTCCATTTCGCGAACTCCATTAAGGTCAAATTCCCCTGATACAACCTTTTGCGCGAACTCATGAATGTACTCGGCTTTCCGGAATGTTGTTCCGCATGCTTGCAAGTCATCAACAGAAGCCGCTGCTACCGTTTCAGGGCTTACTTGTCCAAGCAGCTGTTGCATACGGTTCCAGACCGTCCGCTGCGCTTCAAGCGAAACTTGCTGCCCAATAATGTGATGAGCCGTTGCTGAGAACAAATCAGGGTCTAACGCACGACTGACGTGTCCTATTGTTTGGATGACCTCGGCGAAGCGCGCGTCTTTTTGAGCGAGATAGGTCGTTTCCGTTTCCCCGTACTCGAAGCAAGCCGTAGTTGGACTACGCGATGCATCGATAACCGATGAACCAGTTGCTTGCGTTACCGCCTTTTGCCCATCCATACGACCTCAATTCATTTTCGAAAAACCTCTTGCGAACAAATGTATGATAGGTATAATACAAACAAAGGTTCGATATTTCAAGAGGCTTTGGAAAAAATGAAGGATTGACACCATGGTGATTACTTCCCCATTATTGCAAGCAAAGCGGCGATTTCGCGTTGGACGGCGTGCTCGGCGTTCGTGCCGATTACCTTTGTGGAAATCTGCTTGATGGCCGATCGACCGTTGCCCATGGCGATGCTGGTTCCGACCATGCGCAAGATTTCGTAATCGTTCATAGCGTCGCCGAACGCCATAACCTCTGCGGGCTTGACGTTGTGTGCAGCCATGACTTGGCTGATGCCGGTTGCCTTGCTGACGCCGCGCTGCATGATGTCGATCCACTTGCGGCCGGAAGGTGCGAACACGAAGTCTTCGCCAAGCTCGCGCTCCAAAATATAAGCCATGTCCATAACGGCGTCATCGCAGTAAATGGATGCCTTGATGATGCTGGTGTCAGGGTTGGGCAGCTCAAGCGCACGGACCGGGTTCGGCAGATTCTTATCGAGCTCGCGTTCGAAACGCGCCTCGTCGTCAAGCAGATAGGTTATTTTGCGGTCGAAAATGGCCAGGTGCAGGTTATCGAACAGGTCGACGATCGACTTGAGGCGACGCAGGGCTGCATGGCTGAACACCTCGCGGTCAACCAGCTTGCCCGCTACCACAACCTGCGCTCCGTTCGAAGCAACAAAATCCATCTGGTTCATTACGAGTGCGAACATTTCCTGAAGCGTATCGAAGCGCCTGCCCGACGAGGCAACGAAGCTGATGCCGACGGCGTTCAGCCTGCGGATAAGGTCGTAAGTTTCAGGCGGCACGTTTCCGTCGCCGTCAAGAAGCGTTCCGTCCATATCGCTGGCAATGAGTTTGATCATATGCGGCCTCCTCACAGGTCTTGCGATGCCCCCACGGCATCGCTGCCGGTCCGCCCGGCGATTTCTCACATCCTGAACTTGCCGCCATTGTATTTCGGCTTGCAGGAAAGCGGGCCTGCGCCACGAAACCTGCGCAGGAAGCTGACTAATCGTTGACGCGCCGTTGACGGCTGGTTAACTGCGGACAAAATCAACCAGCAAGGACTGATGCGGGATCGTACGATGGTTGTGCATCGCAGACCGTGCAATTTCTCCTCAAGCTCTTATCGCAGCCGGTATCTTGTTCGGAAAAGCTTCTGTCGCAAGTTCAGCGTAAGCGACTGTGTGCACAAAAACAGTTGCATACGTGATTACTTTGGGGTTTTCCGATTACCCTCCAGCTTTGAACGCAAAGCGCACCTTATCGGTGTGGGGTCTGTCGTAAAAACGGCGCGATCAACTAACGTGCGTCTTCATGAACCGGAAAAGGCGGCACATTGACGTCCTCCCGTCATGCGTATTCCGGAAACACCTGGGCAAGACGGCGGATGGTCTCGTCCACGCGGTCGGGCTCGATGCCCGCGTAATTCACCACGATGGCGGCCTCCCCGTGCGAGTATTCCTCGAAGCGCTTCGTCGTACGGTTCGGTCCGCCGTCGCTGAGCAGGTAGTCGTTGAACAGCGAGATGTTCAACCCCAGCTCAGCACCGCGGCTGCGAATCTCATCGAGGCTGAGCTTCGTGCGCACGTACAGCAGGAAGTGCGTGCCGGCGTTGCGCTCTTCCACGTGCGAGATGGCGGCAAGCGGCGATTCGGCGATGGCGCGCAGCACCGTGGCGCGTTGATGGCGGAAAAAGTTGCGCGTACGGTTGATGTGCCGCTCGAAGTGCCCCTCGTCGATAAAGCGTGCCAGCGCGTATTGCTCGAAGCTGGAGACGGTGCACGAGTAGAAGCTCATGGTGTCGACGTAGCGGGCAAGCAGCTTCGGCGGTAGCACCATGTAGCTGATGCGCAAGCTCGGCACCATGGTTTTCGAGAACGCGTTGAGGTAAATCACCTTGTCAGAGGCATCGTCGGCGAACAGCGGCATGATAAGGCGGCCGTTGTAGCGAAATTCGCTGTCGTAATCGTCTTCGATGATGTAGCGCTTGCGCGCGCGGTTGGCCCACTCGAACAGCTCCAGCCGCCGCTTGATAGGCATGACGATACCTGTGGGGAAATGGTTGGCAGGCGACACGTGCACCACGTCGGCGCCGGATTCTTCAAGCTCGTCGATGAGCAGGCCCGATTCATCGATGGGCACCGGCCGCCACGGGTTGCCGAATGCGCGGGAAATGGAGGCGAACTTCTTGTAGCCAGGGTTCTCCATGGCAAACGTCGTGGTGGGTCCCAGCATCTGCAACAAGCGGCCGTACAGGTATTCGCTGCCGGCGCCGACGATGATGCAATCGGGCGATACGTCCATGCCGCGGGTGCGATGCAGATACGATGCGATGGCGCGCCGCAGTTCGGGCAGGCCGTTGAACGGCACCGAGCGCAGCAAGCTGTCGGTGGGAAGCGATAGCGCCTCGCGCATGTAGCGGCCCCACACCGACGTGGGGAACAACGACACGCTGGTACGGTTCGCCTTCAGGTCGACGAAGAATTCGGGATCGTGCGCCTGGCTGATGACGTCGGCGGCATGCGGGGTGGCACTAACGGAAGAAGGCGAGCATGCTAGGGGCCGATCCTCGTCGGCGATGCTGGCGTGCCGAGAGTCGCTTGCGGTTGCACCAGCGGCGGTCAAAGGGTCTGCGACGGGCAACGCGGCTTGATCAGGGGCGCTATTGCGCTTCCCCACGTTGCTGTCCGAAACGCTCGCAAGGCTTTTCACCTTACGCTGCGCTCCCGCTAGCCCGCTTCCCCTTCCGGTTACCGGTTTCAACCGGTAATTCGACACGTCTTCCACAAAGTACCCGCGCCGCTGCTCGGAGCGTATAAACCCTTCCGTTATCAGCTGATCGTAGGCTGCCGTGACCGTTGCCACACCGATGTTCAGGTGCCGCGCCAGCACGCGCTTCGACGGCAGCTTCGTCCCGCACGCGATAACGCCGCGCGCGATATCCTCGCGAATGGACTGGTATAGGAATTCGTACAGCGAACTGGTGCCCCTTGCGCGCAAATCGTACGTGAGCAGAAACACGGAGCGATTGTCTGACATCGGGACATCCTTTCGCGAAAGGCGCAAATCTCGCGGGCTACGGCGCAAAACCGCGCCCAAACGGCGTCGCGCATGGCGGTGCAACTGGTTCATCTGGTTTGTAAAAGTATCACGAGTTTGGTTCTTTTGATAGAACCAAACCTTTTCTACACTATATCTCGCCCTACAGACGAGCGTGCGGCGACCCCTTGCATGCCAGCAGCTCAGACGGCCGCCTGCCCAGGTGGGCGGCCACTTTAGACGGGAGACGACCATGGGTTACTTTACGGGGAAAACCATTATCATCACCGGCGCGGGTTTCGCCGCGCTTAAGGACGGCTCTGCAGGTTCCATCGGCTTCGGCATTGCCACCGCGTTCGCAAAAGAAGGCGCGAATCTGGCCATCACCGGGCGCAACGTCAAAAAGCTTGAGGCGGCAAAAGAGCGTCTTGAAGGCGAGTACGGCATCCGCGTGCTGCCCATCCAGGCCGATGTGAATGCCGGTGCCGACAACAAGGCCGTGGTGCAAAGCGCCGTCGACCAGGTCATGGCCGAGTTCGGTCGCATCGACGCGTTGGTGAACAACGCACAGGCTTCCGCATCCGGCGTCACCATTGCCGACCACACCACCGAGCAATTTGACCTGGCGCTGTACTCGGGCCTATACGCGGCGTTTTACTACATGCAGGCGTGCTACCCGCACCTGAAGGAGACGAAGGGTTCCGTTGTGAACTTTGCCAGCGGCGCGGGCTTGTTCGGCAACTATGGCCAGTGCGCCTACGCGGCGGCCAAGGAAGGCATTCGCGGCTTGACGCGCGTGGCGGCCACCGAATGGGGCCCGGATGGTATCAACGCCAACGTGGTGTGCCCGCTTGCATGGACGGCGGCGCTTGAGAACTTCAAGGAGCAGTACCCCGAGGCGTACGAGGCCAACGTGCACATGCCCCCGATGGGCCATTACGGCAACGTCGAGACCGAAATCGGCCGTGCTGTGGTGCAGCTGTGCGGGCCTGATTTCAAGTTCATGAGCGGCGAGACCATCACGCTTGAAGGCGGCATGGGCCTGCGTCCGTAAACAACTACTCTACCCACTACCTACCTTGGGTTTCTATCCGGATCTGGCCGGCTGGAAAAAGCGAGCGCCTCGGGCATCTGCGGTCCGAGGCGCTCGCGCGTTTGAGCGTCGCTACTCCCCCAACACTTCGGCGGCTTCGAGCCATTGCTCGTCGAGCGCGTCGATTTGCGCTTGGAAGTCGTTGATTTGCTGCTGGAATTTGCCAAGCGCCTCAAAATCGGACGGATCGGCGGCGGCCATGTCGGCCTGCGCTTGCTCGATCTTGCCGCGCAGCGTGTTCGACTTGTTCTCGCAGCTGCGCATGCGCTTTTTCAGCTCGCGAATCTCGCCACCGGAAAGCTGCGGACCTGCCGCCGTGCTTTTGCTTTCGGCGGTGCTTTCGGCCGAAGCCGCGGCGCTACCCTGCGGCGCCTTAGCGCGGCCTGCGGGCGCAGCGGCGTGCGCCGTTATCTCCAGGTACTCGTCCACGCCGCGCGGCAGGTGGCGAACATGCCCATCGATAAGCGCGAACTGGTGATCGGTCACGCGCTCCATCAGGAAGCGGTCATGCGTGACCAGCAGCAACGTGCCCGGCCACGCGTCAAGCAACTCTTCAATGGCGGCAAGCATGTCAGTGTCCATGTCGTTGCCTGGCTCGTCAAGGATCAGCACGTTCGGCTCATCCAGCAAAATGAGCATGAGCGCAAGGCGACGCTTCTGGCCGCCCGACAGGTCGCACACCGGCTCGTTGAGGTCAGCGCGCGAAAATCCCAGCTTCTCCAACAGCTGAGCCGGCGTCATTTCCTTGCCGTCAAGCATCATGCGGCGCGTGTAGTTGCTGATGACCTGGCGCACACGGTCGTTGCCGAAGCGCGTAAGGTTGTCGAGATGCTGCGAAAGCACGGCGAACTTCACCGTTTTGCCGATTTTCACGAAGCCGGTCTGCGGCTTTATTTTGCCCTGGATGACCTTCAGCAGCGTAGTTTTCCCTACGCCGTTGGCGCCGACGATGCCGTAGCGGTCGCCGGGCCCGATGATCCAGTCGACGTGGTCAAGCACGGGCGCGGGCTTGCCGTCGAAGCCGACGGTAACGTTTTTCAGCTCCACCACCTGCTTGCCCAGGCGCGCCATGGCCATGCGCTTGAGCTCCAGTTCGTTGCGCAGCGGCGGCACGTCGGCGATAAGCTCGTGAGCTGCGTCGACGCGGAATTTCGGCTTCGTGCCGCGCGCTTTGGGCCCGCGCGCCAGCCATGCCAGTTCGCGGCGCAGCGCATTCTGGCGCTTTTCCTCGGCAAGGGCCGCTAAACGGTCGCGCTCTACGCGCTGCAGGATGTAAGCGGAAAAGCCGCCTTCGAACGGCTCGACCATGCGATCGTGCACTTCCCACATGCGCGTGCACACCTCGTCCAAAAACCAGCGGTCGTGCGTGACCACCAGAAGCGCGCCCTGCCCCGCGCGCCAGCGGGTTTTCAGGTGGTTCGCCAGCCACGTGATGGCGCGCACGTCCAAGTGGTTTGTGGGCTCGTCAAGGGCCAGGATGTCCCAGTCGCCGATAAGCAGGCGCACCAGGTCCACGCGGCGGCGCTGGCCGCCCGAAAGCGTGCCCACCTGGGCATCCCACGGGATATCGGACGCTAGACCTGCGATGATGTCGCGGATGCGCGCATCGCCGGCCCATTCGTATGCGGGGATGTCGCCCACCACGGCGCGCTCGACGGTGTCTTCGTCGTTCAGGTTGTCGGACTGCCCCAACACGCCCACGCGCACCGCGCCGTTGCGCAGCACGCGGCCTTCGTCGGGCGGCAGCACGCCGGCCAGCACGGAAAGCAGCGTGGACTTGCCGTCGCCGTTGCGACCGACGATGCCGATGCGGTCACCTTCGTCAACGCCGAGCGACACGCTTTCGAACACCGTTTTCGTGGGGAACTCCACCGCCACCTTTTCGCAGCCGAGCATAAACGCCATGTGAAACCTCTATCCTGAACAGGGCTGCAAGCGCAGCCCGTGTTATTTTGCGCACACCATGATAGCAAAAGCTGCCCAGCACGATTCCACGCGCACGAAACCACCCAGAACGATATGTTTCCCGTTAATCCTTTGAACTGCGGAAACTCGATATGAGACCAGTTCAAACGATGGTTTTCAAATTGCCATCAGTCATGCGGTTGTGGATGGTCTGCACCCACCAATAACGGTCAAGCTCCCGGTGCTGCGCGGCCAACAGCTGCAAGGTCTCGTCTTTCCCGCAATGTGTCTGGCGTGCAGGTAACCTTGCTGCCTCTTCTACTGTTTCGTCATAACGGCGATGGTCATCCACGTGCGTTCATACGGGCGGTAATACGTATGATATTCCAGCAGCGTGAAGCCGTCTTTTTGCGACAGGTCGGAGATGTCGCGCGGCAGGCTGTCGTTTTGCGCCTGACCAGTGCAAATAAAGGTGCCGTGGAAGTTGTCGAAGATGATCTCCCACGATTTCTTGCTGACCAGCGTGGGCGAATAGGCCATGTACGCGCGGTCCCAGTTGCCCTTTTGCCAGTCCATGTACGTTTGCGGCACGTCTTCGCACATGCACGCGGTGACGCCCATGTAGCCGATGTCGGTGGACACCACCAGCGGCATCTGCCCGCCAATTTGCTCGGAAACGCTGTCGACGGTTTCGCGGAACTTCTCGATCGGCACGTTGTTGGCGGGGTCGTAATCGTCACGCAAAAGCAGCGCTTGGTTGGCCACCGAGGCGCAAAGCGTAACCGCAATTACACCCGCTACCAGAGGTTTCGTGTGCACATGGGACAACACCGCCGCCGCGGCGAACAGCAGCGGCCCAATGGCCACGAACAGATAGCGGTAGTACAAGATCATGGAGTTCATGACCATTGAAGCGGTCCAAGAAATGGCGAACACCCCGAAGTACACCGCCAGCGCGGCAACGACGGGCGCGATAGGCTTGGAAACCAGCCATGCGTAGAAGTGCCTCGCGCGCAGGTGCTTCACAGGCGCGGCGCTGGCAGCGCCTGCGCGGGCCAGCAGCTCGCGGCGCTGCTGGCGATGCAGGCCAGCGCGCCAAGTGGCCCAGCGCGCCGACCAGGCGATCAAAAACGCAAGTACCACGATAGCGGCGTATCCAATGACCTTCACGGCAACTTGCATGCCTGTGCCATAGCTGCCGCGCGCGGCGAACGACAAGGGGCTGGTAAGAAACGGGTACGTTGCCAGCTCGATGTACGTGGTTGGGAGCACGATGTTCGCCCAGTACGTGCCGCCGACCACGCCCATCTGGCTGGTCACCGCCGTAAGAATCCAGGGCACGTACAGCGCCACCTGCGCCACGCAGCCGATAATCAATACGATAAGCGGGGCGCTTGCGCGCTTGCCATCAGGCAGAGGAGCCGGGCCGCCGCGGCGGCGCTGCCAGGCGCGCACGCAAAGCGCCACCAGCAGCACCAGGTTGATCATGAATGCAGACATTGCGCCGAAATAATGCAGGTAAGCGCACGCCAAGCTGGCAATGAAGCACGTAAGCCACCAGCTTCGCGGCGTGCCGGCCCAGCACTTCTTCCCCTTCGCAGCCTGCGCGATGGCCGGCGGTATGACGGACAACTGCGTGTCGATAATGCGCATGGCGTAGATGAAGCACAGCATGACGGCGAACGTAGCCCACGAATACATGCGAATCTCAACGGACATCAACGAGATATAAGGCGTGAACAGGGCGAAGAAGCTGAACAGCACGCCAACCTTCCAGCCGCTGTCGCGCCGAACGTGCGTGTACCCCAACGTTGCCAGCGCAATGGCCCCCGCCACCGTGAAGAGGCGGTATACCGTGATGTTCTGCCCGAACACCAGGTTGAGCACGTGCAACGCCCAGTAAATAAGCACGGGGTGCACGTCGCCGGAGCTGTAGTACCAGATATCGGCGAAGCTGTGGTTTGCAATCCCCACGGAATAGCTTTCGTCGAACCAGATGTTGCCGTGGAAGGCGTCCGTCAGCAGAAACAGGCTGCCCGCCACCAGCAGAACGACATGGAAGCGCGGGTTGGCCAGCACGGCGCGCAGGCGCGCGAATGCGCCGGCGTTCGAGTGCCCGGCGTCGGGCTCGGTATGACTTGCGGTAGCGCTATTGGTGGTGCTTTCGCTCATGCGCATCCCCTTTGCGCGCGAGATGAGAACTTCATGGTGGTTTGCCTTCGCTTGAAATCTCGTCGTTGTGCGCACTGTAGTCTAGCATCGTATCCGCAGGCAAGGATAAGCTGCGCAGAAAAACCTGCATCTCACTCTAATTGTTTACATATTGGCTGGTCAGCGGCCGATTTCTGCAATGTACCGGAACGCAGGAACCTGCGCGAAAGGTACGCGTTTTCGCAGGTGGTTGCAGGTGGTTCCGCAATGAGGGCGCGTGGGCGACATCCAAACGTTTGACACAATAGCGTAGGATTATGGGTACTGCTTTCGGCACCCGGGGGTTGCCAGGGCGGTTGCGCTTTTATGCGGCGCGGCTTGAGAACCGGTTCAGCAAGACGAAGGGGCGAACATGGGCGTTGCGTTTCACGCCGACGATTACGGAATCACCGAGCAGCAAGCCCGGGATATCCTTGCGCTTTCAAGCGCATGCGGCGGCGACGGAGCGCTGTCGTCGGTCAGCATCTTCGTGAACAGCCCGGCGTTTGAAATCGCTGCTGACCTGGCGCGACCGTATGTTGAATCAGGCGCACTCAGAATGGCGCTGCACTTGAACCTGGTGGAAGGCCGCCCTTGCGCAAGCACGGCCGAGGTTCCGCTTCTGGTGAATGCGCGCGGGACGTTTTGCAACGACTTCGTGGGGCTGCTGAAGCTGTCGCACGGGCCGCAGCGCTGGGAGTTCCGCCGGCAGCTTCAACGTGAATGCGAAGCGCAGATCACGCGTTACTTGCAGGCGTTTCCGCAGATGAAAGACGTGTTGCGCCTGGATAGCCACCAGCACACGCACGCGGTGCCCGCCGTGTTCGACGCGGCTATGGCGACGGTGCGCGAGCAGGGTTGCACGTTGGTGCACCTGCGCTGTCCCGTGGAGCCGCTGCGTCCCCATCGCGCGGTCGGCAACCACATGCCCCCCATTAACTTGGCCAAAGACGCGCTGATTACGTGGTTGTGGCGCAGCAACCGGGGCAAGGTGCCGGCGGGTTGCGCCAGCTCACTGTTCTGCGGCGTGGTGCTTTCGGGTGCCATGGATAAGGTGTCGTGGCCGCTTGTCGAAGCGTTCGACAGCATCGCTCGCGACCGCGCACAAAACGTCGAAGTGCTGTTTCACCCGGTCAGCGTGCCTATTGAGCAGTGCCTTGACCCGCAAAACGAACCATTCGCGCAGGCGTGCGCATCCGAAGCGCGCGACAGAGAGGCCGCTTGCCTGAGAAAGCTAGCGCACAACCGGTCGCTCGCATAGTAACAAGGCACATGAGCTCCCGTTCAAACAGAGGCAAGGGCGTTCGAAGCTCAAACCATGGACGAGCTCTTCGCGCTTCCCCAATCCGCCAGTTTTGCCGCTACACGCCTGCCGCAAAATCAAAAATCGCTCATGTATGTGATTTGCTGATCTTGGCCGGAATATACGCACATTTGACACGCTTGTGACCTGGGAAAACGTAACGATGTGCGAAGATTCAGTTCTCGCGAATCCATTAAATCACATACATGAGCGATTTTTAGAGTGAGGCTACGGCCTGAAGGTTTTTTCCCCTTGACTTGAAGTTAACTTTAGGGTCGACAATCGGTTCGTTACATCGAAACGAACCGAAAGGAACAGCTATGAGCAAGGCATTGGTTGCATACTTCAGCGCATCGGGCGCAACGCGCACGCTGGCCAAGGAACTGGCGAAAGCCGCAAACGCGGATTTGTTCGAAATCGAGCCCGAGCAGCCTTATACCGCTGCCGACCTGGATTGGACGAGCAAGAACAGCCGCTCCACCCTTGAGATGAACGATCCGAACAGCCGTCCCGCTATCGCGCACGCATGCCCGGACCTGGCGGCTTACGACACGGTGTATATGGGCTTCCCCATCTGGTGGTACGTGGCGCCCACCATCGTGAACACGTTCTTGGAGAGCGGCGATTTCGCCGGCAAGCGCGTGGTGCCGTTTGCCACATCCGGCGGTTCGGGGATGGGCAAAACCGTTGCCGCGCTGAAGCCGAGCGCGCCCACCGCCGATTTTACCGCCGGTGAAGTGCTGAACGGCGCGAACGCGGCGAAACTTGCAAAGTTCGTCGAAAAGTACGGGAAGTAGCTACTGCTGAAGCAGATACTAGCCTAGTCTAAAAACTCAACTTCGCCGGTGTCCGTGTGGTAGAGCGCGCCAACAACGCACAAACCGTGTTCGGCCTCGTCAGCGCGCACTTTGCGGCTTTCCTCGACGCGACGCACGCTATGCGCAACGTTGGCCAGACACGCTGCGGCCTCGTCCTGCTCGTCGCCAATGGCATCGGCGATTTCGTCGGTGATGAACTTCACCGTGCCGTAGGGCTCATGGTGCAGAGCGGCGTCCACCGCGCCGCACGCAGTGTGCCCGAGCACCACCACCAAGTTGCACCCCAGGTGGTCCTCAGCGTATTCGATGCTGCCAAGCTGGTGGTTGTCCACCACGTTACCGGCCACGCGAATGACGAACAGCTCGCCGATGCCCGCCGAGAAAATAGCCTCGGGAATAACGCGAGAGTCCGAGCATGCCAGCACGATGGCATAGGGATGCTGGCCGTGCTCGAACGTAGCGCGGCGCAGCGCGGGGGACACATCCCCCGCAGCGTTGGCGGCTTGCAGGTAGCGCGCATTGCCTTCGCGCAAGCGCATAAGGGCTTCATCAGCGGAAATGTTATTTGCTTCGTGCGTCATACTGTTCGCTTCCTGTCCATTTCTTTCCTGGTTTCTTGCATACTTCCTCAACGATATAAAGCTAACGGTCACCAAACGGAGCGAATGCAGGCGAAAACCAAATAAAACCGAACAGTATCACCTCGGCGCGTGAAGGTTAATCCTGCGACACTCGACGAAACCCTCGAGCAGACCATACGCAGCTTTGCGCGTCAAGGCGTGCAGGGTCCCGCAGCGAACGGCGAAGCCCTCGAGCGAACACGCTCAACTTCCCGTCGACAAGGCCCGCGGAAGCTGGGCCTTCGGCTCTTTCTCCACGTTGCCACTTAGCGGCAGCAACTGCGATTGCCGTTCGTCGGCGAGCGAATTCACCGCCGCTTCGCGCACCTCCAAGCATTTCTGCGCGATGCCTTTACTCCCCTTCGCCAAGCTCGCCCATGTCGAACTCGTAGTCTTTGTACGGCAGCACGGCATTCAGGATGATGCCGGCAAGCGAGCCGATGGCCAGGCCCGACAGCGAGATGGTCACGCCCGCAACGTCGAACGTCACCGCACCGGCAGTGCTGTACGCAATGCCGATGGAAAGCACCAGCACGATGGCCGCCACTAGCACGTTGCGGCTTTTCTGGAAATCGACGTGGTTCTCCACCAGGTTGCGCACGCCCACGGCGCTGATCATGCCGTACAGCACCAGCGACACGCCGCCGATGACGCTAGCGGGCATAGCACCGATGACGGCCGCGAACTTCGGGCAGAACGACAGCGCAATGGCGCAGCACGCGGCAATGCGCACGACGCGCGGATCGAACACGCGGGTCAGCGCCAGCACGCCGGTGTTCTCGCCGTACGTGGTGTTCGCGGGCGCGCCGAACAGGCTGGCCAGGATGGTGGCCAGGCCGTCGCCGAGCAGCGTGCGGTGCAAACCGGGGTTCGCGATGAAGTTGCGCTCGCACGTGGAGCTGATAGCGGAGATGTCTCCGATGTGCTCGATCATGGTGGCGAACGCCAACGGCATGATGGTGATGATGGCGGTGATGGCAAGGCCAGCGTCGAAGTGTTCGCCGAACAGCGAGAACACGGTGTTGTCCCAGGTAAACGGCAAGCCAATCCATGCAGCTTGCGCCACGCCGGAGAAGTTGACTTCGCCAAGCGCCGCCGCTGTCACGTAGCTGACCACCACACCGATAAGGATGGGCACGATCTTCACCATGCCGCGTCCCCAGATATTGCACACGATAATGGCTGCGATGGCGATGATGGCCACCAGCCAGTTCGTCGAGCAATTCGCAATGGCGGAGCTGGCCAGAATCAACCCAATGCAGATGACGATGGGGCCGGTGACTACCGGCGGGAAGAAGCGCATGACGCGCGCGGGTCCGAACAGGCGAAACAGCGCGGAAAGCACCAGGTACAGCAAGCCGGCGCACGCAACGCCCAGACACGCGTAGGGAAGCAGATCCGCCTCGCCGTTCGGTGCGATGGCCGCGTACCCAGCGATGAACGCGAACGACGAGCCCAAAAACGCTGGCACCTTCCCTTTCGCCAGGAAGTGGAACAGCAGCGTGCCCAGTCCGGCGAACAGCAGCGTATCGCTGACCGACAGGCCCGTGAGCACAGGCACCAGGATGGTGGCGCCAAACATGGCGAACATGTGCTGGATGCCCAGCACGAACATGCGGGGCTTGCCAAGTGTGGTGGCGTCGTAGACGGCGGGCGGGGTTTCGGGGGCGGTGCGGGAAGGCGCGTTTTCGCTCATGAGGGACCTTTCGGTTTGGGTGCAAACGTTTGCATTGTAGAGGAGCGCACCCGACCCGCCCGCACGAAATCGGCTGGCGGGCGCAGCTGTGGCAGGAAACGCAGCACGACTCTCTCTTTTGATGCCCGCTTGCCCCGATAACCAGTTTTTCGCTATTTTCACTAAGTATGATTGATCGCTGCTAAAGATTTCGGTTGTTACGTCTGCATGGCAATACTTTGCCGCTAAGCAACTGCTAGATATACTGGTGCCAGCTTGAAACAGCGGTTAACGAAGGAGGTGAGGCGCATGTCTGGAAAACGCAAGAAGCGGACCGCCCGACCGGCTAAGACGGGTGCGGTGTGGCGGCAGTCGGCCGACGAGGCAACGTTGGCGCAAAACCCGCGTTACAACGGATTTGCGTGCGGCCACGGCGCGCACGGCGACCGCAAGTTCAACCGCGCAAAAGCGAGCCGCGCATGGAAAGCGCAGCTCAGACAAGAAGGAGCCTCTCGGGGCTCCTTCCCTTTTTGCGTGGCTTACCGCTTAAGCACCCCTCATTATTGCCCAATTGTGCGTTCTTTCGTCCCTAAACGCCGGCCACCTCGATTGCGTTTGCTAGGAATTGCGCGGCGCCTTTGCCGGCTTTGTTGTCGTAATAGCTGGTGAAGCGGCTGTCGGTAAGGTAGCTTTGCGCGAGCGAAACGTGCGCTGCCGGCGAGTACGCGCCCTCGCCCCATTGCATGGCAATCCATTCGGCGTGCATGTGCGCCAGCTTCGCTGCGGCGCTGCTGGCGGTATCGCCCGTGGGCAAGGCGATTTTCAGCTGCTCGATGATGGCTCGCTCAAGCTGCTCTTTGCTCTCCCACGTTTCGTCATCCATGGACAGAAGCCTTTCGTTTGCGGCGTCCACTGCTTCGCTGCTGTAGCGTTCGCGCGCCTCGGCGCCGTATCGCTGCTCATTGGCGTGCACGGCGCTCCAGCGTTTGAGGTGCGGCAAGACCGCGCCCATCAGCGATACCGCTTCGTCTCGCGTGATGCCCGTGTTTTCGGCCAGGCGCGGCGCGCAGTCTTCGATCATGGCCTCCATGGTGGTTTCGTACGTGTATGCTCCCTGCTCATAGCACCATTTGCAGAAGTGCTCATCTTCACGTCCCGCAGCGTTGGTGCCGTAGTCGTCGGGCGTCAAAATCATGCCACAGCTTTCGCAAAGGTGCTCGGGCATGTCCAGCAGGTGCACGATCGGCTCGTCGAGCGTCACCGCGATAAGTTTGAGCATGTCGATGCCTGGCACCACCTCATCGCGTTCCCATCGCGAAATCGCCTGGCGCGTAACGTACAGCTTCGCCGCTAGCTCCTCTTGCGTGAGGTTGCGGCTTTTCCGCAGGTTGATAAGCGTTTTCCCGAATGACATGGCATTTCCCTTCCCTTCGCCGAGCCGTGCTTTGCGTGCCCTGCGTTCGTTATCCGATGCCCTCACTTTACCGAGGTGGACAGCGAATTCCAAGAAACCATTGGTTGCATTGCGCGCCGCCGAACCGCAACAATCAGGGCGAAACCGGCAAGGTCGATTCGCCGGTTCGCGCATACCCGGGTTAGGAAAGTGCGCGCGAAGGGTTCACCCCTGATGCTTCGCCTAGAGAACTTTGCGCTCCCCTCGTCAGCTTCCGCTACGCCAGTACCGTGCTCATCACTCGCCTTCGCATTCCGCAAGGGAACCCGTCACCTCAGGAACACGCATGGGGTTGCAATGGCTTTGAGACCGCAGTGCTTGAACTGGGCTATAGTGTTGAGGTTCGCAATCGCGAGCGGCTTTCGCCGCCTGCGCTCACCCTAGCTAGAAAGAGTTCCATGTCCCGCATCCGCACCTTAGCTCCCGGCGTTGCCGTATCCGCCGCCATCGCCGTCATCTGCTGGTTTCTTGGCCAGGCTGTGCCGCTGGTCGGTGGCGCCGTGTTCGCAATCTTGCTGGGCATGGTGATCGCAACGGTGTGGAAGAACAAAGGCGCGGCGGGCCCCGGTATCAAGTTCGCCTCGAAGAAAATCTTGCAAACCGCGGTGGTGCTGCTGGGGTTCGGCTTGCCGCTGACGCAGTTGGCGCAGGTGGGTGCCTTGTCGCTGCCGGTTATCCTGGCCACCATTTCCGCATCGCTTATCACGGCGGCTGTGCTATGCCGCGTGCTGCACATTCCCGGACGCACGGCTACGCTCATCGGCGTGGGCTCGTCGATTTGCGGCGGATCGGCTATTGCGGCGACGGCTCCAGTTATCAAGGCCGACGACCAGGAAGTGGCGCACGCCATTTCGGTGGTGTTCCTGTTCAACGTGCTAGCCGCGCTCATCTTCCCCACGCTTGGCGACGCTATCGGCATGACGAACGACGGGTTCGGTCTGTTCGCAGGCACAGCGGTAAACGATACGTCGTCGGTAACCGCTGCCGCGGCGGTGTGGGACGGCATGCACCCCGGCGCAAACTCGCTGGATTACGCCACCATCGTGAAGCTGACGCGCACGCTGGCCATCATCCCCATCACGTTCGTGCTGGGGATGTGGGTTTCGGCGCGCGAGCGCAAGACGGCGACCAGTGCAAACGGTACCGAGGCCAAGGCGAATGCGGCATCGGGCTTCAGCTTGAAGCGGGCGTTACCGACGTTCATCATCCTGTTCGTGTGCGCATCGCTGGTGGCCACCGTCGCTGCGGCGGCGGGCGTAAGCGGCGCCGTGTTCGATCCGCTGAAAACGCTCAGTAAGTTCTTCATCGTGGTTGCCATGGCGGCCATCGGCTTGAACACCGATGTGGTTGGCTTGGTGAAGTCGGGCGCGAAACCCATCGTCCTCGGCGCCGCATGCTGGGTCGCTATCGCCTGCACCAGCTTAGGCGTGCAGCACTTTTTGGGATTGTGGTAAACGACAGCGCAGGCAACTTGAACAATTGCGATAGTTGTATTGGTTAAGTGCGCTGTTCGCGAAACGATGGGTGCTCAGCTACGAACAAGGCTGGAGCGTCAAGGGTGGTTGCTCGCCGGCGGGCGGGTTTTTGTTAAGAATTACGTGGTGCGCCTATGGCACTTTCGATTAAAACTACGAAACGCGGCTGCAGCACTTCGCCTTGCCGTCATTCGCAATGAGCCGTCGGTGGGCTTTGTTGCTCAGTCGCAGGAAGGAATTGACTATGCTGACCATCGGATGTCATTTATCCACATCAAAGGGCTATCTTGCCATGGGAAAGACCGCGCTGGGCATCGGCGCCAACACGTTCGCCTTCTTTACGCGCAATCCGCGCGGCGGTTCGGCGAAGGCAATCGATCCCGCTGACGCCGCGGCCTTGCGCGAATTGCTAACCGCTAACAACTTCGGCACGTTGGTGGCGCATGCGCCCTATACGTTGAACCCATGCTCGGACAAGCCGCATGCGCGCGAGTTTGCCCGCGAGTGTATGGCCGACGACCTGGTGCGCATGGAGGCCGTGCCGGGCAGTTACTACAACTTCCATCCGGGAAGCCACGTGAAGCAGGGCGCCGATGTGGGCATCGATCTGATTGCAGGCCTGCTGAACGAGGTGTTGCGCCCCCAGCAGACCACCACGGTTCTGCTGGAAACCATGGCAGGCAAAGGCACCGAGGTCGGCCGCACGTTCGAGGAGCTGGCGGCCATCATCGAGCGCGTGGAGCTTTCAGACCACATGGGCGTGTGCCTGGACACGTGCCACGTGCACGACGGTGGGTACGATATCGTGAACAACCTTGACGGCGTGCTTGACGAATTCGATCGAGTCATCGGCATCGAGCGGTTGCGCGCCGTGCACTTGAACGATTCGAAGAACCCCTGTGGCGCCCATAAAGACCGCCACGAACGCATCGGCGAAGGCTACATCGGCCTGGAAGCATTCGAGCGCATCGTCACGCACCCGCAGCTGCGCGATTTGCCGTTCATTCTGGAAACCCCCAACGAACTGCCCGGTTACGCCGCAGAGATCGAACTGCTCCGTAAGTTGGCGGGTTAAGCGTCCGCTATTCCCCCGAGCCCTTCTCTGTTTGCTGAGCCGCAAGCATATCGGGCAGAATCGAGGACTTGCTGTCGAAGGAGCTGGGCAGTACCACCGTTGACGCTTTTCCGGATTCGGCGAACGAATTCATCATTTCCACCCACTGGGTATACAGGAACAGCTCGTTTGCCTCTTGAGCGGTGACGCCCGATGACTTGATGGTATCAAGCGACGCTGCGATGCCGTCGGCGATGGCCTTGCGCTGGTTGGCAATGCCGATGCCCGTTTGCTCCATGGCCTCGGCCTGGGCTTTTGCTGCCACCACGGTTTTCGTGCGCTCCGCCTCGGCCAGCGCTTTAGCGGCTTCCTGGTCGCGTTGCGCAGAGTTGATGGCGTTCATGGAGCGCTCAACGTCCTTCGGCAGCTCGATGTCGGTGATAAGCGTGGTGATGATCTCGTAGCCGTAGCCCGCCATCAGCTCGGTGACGGAATCTTTGACGTTTTGCGCGATGAGGTCTTTGTTGTCGAACACTTCGTCGAGCGTATAGCCGGGAATGGCCGAACGCAGCGCATCAGCAATGTAACTTTCCATCTGGTTGATAGGATTGCTCAAAATGTAGTAACTGCGGTAAACGCCAGACTGCTCGACCACCGGTGCCTGATTCTGCTCGACGCGGAACTGCACGGACACGGCCGTGCCGATAGTGACGTTGTCCTTCGTTTTGCCGTTCAGCGAATAGCGCGCTTCCTGCGTGCGCAGGTTCACATTGGCAGCGCGACGCTCGATGAACGGAATCATCACGTGAAAGCCAGGCGTGACGATGCGGTTGAACTTGCCAAGCCGCTCGATGATGGACGACTCCTGTTGCCGCACCACGAAGAACATGGGCGAGCCCATAACGGCAGAAACAACAGCCAACACAACAAGCAGGAAGATAATAGACAGCAGGATCATAGATGGGTCCTTTCTCGAGGCGTTGGAACCATAGTATCCTGAATCGCTTTCCCGCATCTGCGTGATTGGACCCCAATTTGAAAAAGTTGCGACGACTGGTCATGATGCGCTCGCCCCGCGTTGAGCAAACGTGTGCCGAGGGCGTTTTAGGAAGCGGGCGCCGCGTTTTGCGGGCGCCTTGAGAAGTTGGTGGCGCGCCTGCGGCGCTTTCTATGAGGTGTCGACCTTTCGGTCGAGGCTACGGGGTTGACCTGCGAATGAACTTGGGTTTGCGAACGCTCCCGTAGCGCGGAGCGAAAGCTCCGCACCTCATAGATAGCGCCCAAAGGGCGCGCCACCTTATTGCTTGGTTGAGCTCGCTCTTCGCCAATGGTTATGCGCTTACCGAGAATCGCCCAGCTTCGCCCTCAACGCCGCCGGTGTGCAGCAGCTGACCTTGGATGGTCAAGATAATCGCCTCAATGCCAGGCGTTTGCTCGGCGAAAGCGAGGGCGCGCGCGGCACCCATGACCACCAACGCAGTGGTGAAGCCATCACCATCGATCGAGGCGCCAGACACCACGGTGGCCGACAGCACGTCGGTTACGGCGGGCAGACCCGTGCGCGGGTCCAGGATGTGATGCAACACGCGACCATCGCGCACGAAGGCGCGCTCGTACACGCCGCTGGTGACCACCGACTTTCCGCGCACGGCAACGCTGGCAAACGATGCGGCCTCAAGCTTTCCGCCCGAGGGAACGGGCGCGCGCAAACCCACGCGCCAGGGGCTGCCATCGAGTTTGCCGCCAAGCGTCAACACGTTGCCGCCCAGGTTGATCACGCCCGCGGTTGCCCCGCAACCGCGCAGAAGCTCGGCAACGCCGTCGGCGATAACGCCTTTCGCTATGCCGCCAAGGTCGATACTTGCTTGCTGATCGGCAATGCGCGCCCGCGCCCCGTCCACCCGAACGTTTCGCCAGTTGACGTGCGCAAGCGCTTCGGCAACCATATCCGCATCGGGCACGATTTCGCGCTTGAAGTCCCACAAACGGCACACGCTCCCCATGGTGACATCGAACAAGCCGCCTGTACGTTCGCAATACCAAAGCGCCACGCGCAGGATGCCAGTAAGCTCCTCGCCCACCTCGACCCATTCACCCGCTGCCGCGTTGAGCGCGAAAAGCTTGCTGTTGGGATCGAAACGGCTCAACAACAGCTCATAGCGTTCGCACAACGCCTTGACTTCGGCCAACGCGCCATCATCAACATCGGCAGCCACCGAACACACGGTGTCAAACCGCCGAAACGTTATGGAATTGAGCTGTCGCACGAAGTCTCCCTCCCTTGCCAAGGCCCCTTTACGCGCCCACCAGGTCCATCAGTTCTTGCTTGCTGTGAACGTCGAGTTTCGTGTAGATGTGCTTCGTGTGGCTGCGCACGGTGTTTTCCGTTAGGTACAGCGTTTCTGCGATGTAGGACTTCGTGCGGCCCTTGCACAGCATCTTCATGACCTCGAGCTCTCGCGGCGTCAGGGTGCGTTCGGCGCCGATGGCGTCGCAGCGCTCGTCGATGCTGCGGTGATCTTGCGGCGCGCTCACGCGTTCGCCGGACAGCTCGGCGAAAATCCACTTCGTATCCTGGTCGCGCACCTCCAGGAAAAACGTACCCACCATGGCCAGCGCAAACATCAGCAGCGTGGTGAACGCGATTCCAAAACTGCCCGACGAAAACCAGCTGGAATGCACCGAGCCCGCCGCAAATGAAGCAGCGTACACCGCCCAGCCCATGCCGATGACCATGTTACGGTCAGCCTTCGCGTGGCGAGCAATGTCGATAACGGTCAGCCAGGTGAACAGCACCAGCAAGTCCCATGCGCTGCTTTCCACGCAACGAATGACGGTGATCTGCGGCAACAGCGCCTGGCTTAGCACATCGAGCGCCAGCACCGCCAGTACGATGCGCCACAGCTGAGCGAAGTTGAACGCGCGGTTCGCACCAATCACCACTGCCAACACCACGCCCGAGATGAGCACCTCGAACGCTCGGCCCAGCAGAAACACATCGGGCGCCGCTGCGCTTTGGTTGCCAAACGATGTGCCCACCAAAAACGCGGTAACGTAGCTGAGCACCGCCGCCGCAACCGCCACCTTCCACAGACCGCGTAGGTTGTGGGACTCAAATCGCACATCGGCCCGCCCGCCGGCAGGCGCGTCAATGAGCGCCATGCGGCACAGCAGCACTGAAGCCACGGGCAGCGCCATAGTGATAGCGCACATTAGCGGGAAGGGGCTGAAGTGCGCCGCGCACTTCAGCGCCGACGCAGCAGTGTTGCCAATGAACAGGCAGCCGATAGCCATGCGCAGGTTCACGCCCGTGTAGAAAGCGCCCCATTGCAGGTACAACCAGCCCAGCACGCACGAGCATACGATGGTGGCGGGGTACTCAAGCGCGTCAAGCGCGGGCGTGACGCTAGAGAACAGCAGCGCGGCGGCGCCGAATGCGCCGGCCACCGCGGCAACGTAGCCTGCCGCCGGCGACTCAACGAACGCGGGTTTGCTGCGCGCGATGAAGCCGAACGCCACCATAGCAATAGCCAACGCGAAGTAGGAAACCTGCCACGAAAGCTGGCCGGTGGGCGCCTCGCCGCCGGCGGCGTTGATAAGAAACGCCCACGCCAGCGTGCAGCAGATGCCGATGGAAGCCAGGCGCGGCTTGGCGGCCGGCTTGGCGACAGCGCCGTCCGCCTTCTTCTGGCCAGCCTTCGACTTGTCGGCTTGCACGGTTCGCGCGCGCGATGCCTTTGCGCTTTGAACGCTCTCTTTTGCCATGCCGTTCCCCTCTTCCCTGCTTGTTTTAGACGGCATCATAGCATGCTGAAGTGAGGTCGAACCCCCAATTCAGTGACTATTTTCCTAATCTATACGCAAATTTACCGCTATATTTTTCCACAACGCCCCAAAACCTCGCAAATGTGCTTAAGCGCAAACCACTTTGGTAAGCATTCGCTTGACCTGCGATAACACCCATCTCACCCGCTTCGGGTACTGCGATTTCACCCGTTTTTGCGCATGGGAAGCCCCAGCTGCGGGTGAAGATGCCCGGCCGGCAGCCGCGTAACGTGTGCATCAGCCACGAACGTGGGAACAAGAATTCACGGAAAGGGACGAAGATGGATTCGATGGCCGATCTGAACCTGACGCAATCGCGTCGCAGCTTCATCAAGGCAGCGGGCGCAACCCTGCTTGCGGGCACGGCCGCCGCAGCACTTGGCGGATGCACGGCAAAGGGCAAGGAACCCAACAAGAACAACTTCGCGCAATCTATCGGCGAGATCGACTGGGACGAAGAGACCGACGTGCTGATCGTCGGCGGCGGCCTTGCCGGCCAGGCGGCTGCGGCAACGGTGGCCACCGAGGGCAACGGCGCCAAGGCGCTGCTGCTTGAGAAGGGCACGCTGGTGCTCGGCGACGGCGACAGCCCGTTTTCCGCCG
The DNA here is from genome assembly GCF_004135645.1 of Senegalimassilia faecalis. NCBI lineage: Bacteria > Bacillati > Actinomycetota > Coriobacteriia > Coriobacteriales > Coriobacteriaceae > Senegalimassilia > Senegalimassilia faecalis. The sequence goes on along the minus strand of NZ_SDPW01000001.1, from coordinate 1,931,894 downwards.
GCCGCGTGCTGTGGACCGACGACGAGCACGCCGAAGGCTTCCGCCAGTACCTCTACGAGCTGCGCGGCGAGATGGACAACACGCCCGACGCGGTGCTCGATGCGTTCGCCGAGGGCATCCACGAGAACCGCACGTGGCTGGAAAGCCTGCCCGGCTTCAAGGAAGGCTACTTCAAGGCCACGGAGCACTTCCACCCCGGTACCGGCGACACGTGCTACCCCGAGTATGCCGAGCTGCCGCACGGCTACAACCTGGGCGTGCTGTTCTTCAACGACGAGAAGTACGACCACGTCATCAAGTTCGTGAACTCCGTCATCGCCGACGACCCGAACATCACGCACAAGCTGAACGCCCCGCTGACGGCGCTCATCCAGGACCCCGAGAGCAAGGCCATCCTCGGCGGCGTGTACACCTACGAGGGCCAGACCGTGTACGTGAAGGCGAACAAGGGCGTCATCATGTGCTGCGGCGGCTTCGAGAACAACAAGCAGATGCGCGCCGACTATCTGTCCGCCGCCACCGCGCGCTGCATCGCCGGCCGCATGAACACCGGCGACGGCCACTATATCTGCGCTCGCATCGGCGCTGACATGTGGCACATGAACAGCTGCGCCGGCATGTGGACGAGCGTTTCGCCCATCGAAGGCGAGGACGTGACCATGCGCACGCCGAAGCAGTTCGGCATCACCGTTGCCGAAAACGGCCGTCGCTTCTTCATGGACTGGGATTCCGACCACGAGCACGACTGGGAGGTCATCGACCAGAACCCGCTGAACATCAACGTGGGCAGCCGCCACGGCCACATGCAGTTCGGTGGCGAATGGCCGCACCTGCCCATGCCGAAGACTACGTGGTACATCCTGGACGACGAGGGCTACAAGAAGATGATGGCCTACTCCACCGCCCCGAACTTCGAGCCGTCCAGCGAAGGCTATGGCTTCACCGCCGACACCATCGAGGAGCTGGCGGACAAGGCCGGCATCAACAAGGCGGAGCTGGTGAAGACCGTCGAGCAGTGGAACAAGTACTGCGAAGACGGCTACGACCCGGCGTTCTATCGCCCGGCCAAGACGCTGACCCCCATCAAGGGCGCTCCGTTCCATGCGTGCCACTGCTCGTCGACCATGCTGAACACCGACGGCGGCCCGCGCCGCAACGAGCATGCGCAGATCCTCGACCTCAACGGCGACGTGATCCCGAACCTGTACAGCGCCGGCGAATTCGGCAGCGTGTGGTGCGACATGTACAACGGCGGTGGCAACCTGGGCGAATGCTGCGCGTTCGGCCGCATCGCCGTCCGCAACGTGCTGGGCATCGCTTAAGGGCGCGCCCGTATCGAAAGGAGATAAGCGATGAGCGAATCGCAAGGACCTAAGCGCGCGGGCGAGAAGCGCAAGCGGCTAGGCATCACGCTCGGGTGCATCGTGGCCGTGCTGGTGGTGGCCGGCGCCGGCTTCATGGTGTGGCACGAGCAGCCCAGCTTCTGCAACGCCATCTGCCACGACCCGATGGATCCCTACCTGCCCACGTTCGAGGCCGTACCTGGTCAGCCGGCCACCGACAAGTGGGGCAACGAGGTGGAAGACGCCGGCAGCATGCTGGCCGCCGTGCACAACCAGGTGGGCAAAACCTGCATGGACTGCCACGTGCCGCAGCTTAACGAGCAGATGACCGAGGGCACCGAGTGGATCAGCTGCAACTTCGACAGCCCGCTTGACGAGCGCTCGGCCACGCAGCTGGTGGAGGCGCGCGGTCTTGAGAACTCCGACGAGTTCTGCATGAACAGCAGCTGCCACCCCTACAGCCGCGATGAGCTGGAGAAGAAGACGGCGTGGATGGGCAAGATCAACCCGCATACGCCGCAGCATGGCGAGCAGAAGTGCACCACGTGCCACAAGGCTCACCGCGCCAGCGTGAACTACTGCACGCAGTGCCACACCGACGCCGTGGTGCCCGACGGCTGGCTGAGCTACACCGACAGCAAGCTGCTCGAGGAAGCCGCCGGTATAACCGACGAGCAGTAAGCTGCTGGCAGAAGAGGGCGCAAGTTACCTGCTTCGAGCAAGCTAGCAACAACAGCGTTCGACACAGGCGCACAAACGTGAAACCCGCAGGTCAGGAATTCCCACCTGCGGGTTTCGCACGTCTAAAGGCCAAGTGAAGGCTATCGATCAAGGCCGCACGCCCCGCCGCAACCACAAGCCTGTAACAGATTTTTACAGTTTGAGCCCGAATCTGTCAAAATCTGTTACAGGTTATGAAACACCTATCAAACCGCTCGCAAGGAAACTACCTTTTCTTCAACGAAATTGAGGAAGTTCCCGGTTGGGATATTGCCGCGCGACGCATCGTCGATACCGAAAGAATTGCCATGTGCCGTGCGCGCTGGCTCCTGCCACAAGCGATAGCCTGACCAGGGCGCTTGAGACGGCCGTATACTTGAAAATGCGGCGCCGCGCATCTTCTCGCGTAGGGTCCATTGCGTTGCTCAAGTTGAAATCCGGCAAGGAAATAGACTTCATCGAAGGCGATGAGGCGTTTGGAATTGCCTACGAGCTGATACAAGTATCCCTAAACATGGAAAACGAGGCTACGCGTCAACGCGAAGTCTCCGCTCTACAAGAAGCCATGGCACGCTTCGAAAAAGACGCCGCAACCATAGTTACGCTCGAAGAAGAATCAAGCATCAACATCCCCGAAGGCGTGATCCATGTAATGCCAGCCTGGAAGTGGTTGCTGGGATGAAGCAATCTGGAAGACGCAGCTTGATTAGACAAAGGCTCCAGAATCATACTGAAATAGAGCTACAGCTTCTGGAGCCAGCACGGGGACTTTTCGATCATGAATGCTTATCAATCTATCGAACCATTATTGGAATCGTCAGCTAATATCACATTCGTTGATATTGGATAGCCGAGCTAAACAGCCAAATATTCATCAAGGAACGAAATCACCTTTTTACCTGCTTCTTCATTCTCGAGCTCGAAAACCCACTTGTTCATATCGTAATCGAGGATATCCAAAAACCAGCGTCGCTCGGGTCCGGGCGTTAACGTAGCGCCAAGAATCGCACCTCCGACAGCGGCAACAAACTTTCCGGGTGTTAATGCCCCGATGATGCCGCCAATCGACGCGTTGCGCAGCCAATCAAGTCCAGCGTCTTTCTCTTTCGAATATACCGAACAATTGCGAACTCGAATCGCGGTTTCGGGGTCAAGCGGGGCAGGAGGTTCATCATCGAATGCGTTTGCAAGTTTGGTCAGCCAACCTTCGGCAAGGTCGGGGTCGCGATTCAACAACTCAAGGCCTCTATGGGAGAGCCGAAGATATTTGTCGGGTCCTTCGACAACTCTTTGCTCGTGATCGAGTTCGATCCGCCGAACGCGTACATAGGAGATAGAGACATCGTTGGTTTCCGAAACCATCCCGTCGCGATAGCGAGCTTCCGGCAGTTCCCGCGCGTCTGAATGCTCATTGGCTCCTGCAAGCTCGCTTGCGGCTCCTTCAACGAGATTTGCCGCTACGCCAACGGCGCCTGCAGCAACATCGGCAGCCCCTTTGACCAGACCGCCGACTCCTTTGCCGACGTCATTAGCAAAGGAGAAAACATCAAATGGTGCTCCCATGCACAAACCGCCTCTCTATCGTTTTCCAAACGAACCGAAGAACTTGCCGATGTTTGCCGCGCCGTCCGCTATTGCCGATCCTACCTGCGCAGCCCCTTCCGCCGCGGCGGCGCCGGCCTTTGCGGCCGCATCACCGGCTGCCGCGGCACCTGCTACAACAGCTTCACCTGCCGCAGCTGCCCCGCTGGCCGCCATTGCTCCAACTTGCACTGCTCCATCAGCGATTGCGTGCGCGGCATCTGCCACAACATCGATTTGCTTGACATCGGGAGCGTCTTGCTCAACTCCCGAGCCAGGAAGCTTACGCAAATGCTTTCTCAATGTCTCGGCACCAGGCTTGAATGTCGCATATGTCAATCCACCCGACACCAGACCACCTACAACGGGGACGATCTTTCCAACACCTTTCGCAAACGTTTCCTTGGTAAGCTGAACACCTACTACGCGAAGCACCTTTTTCAGTATGGGGTAGAACGCGGTTTTCGTGAGCGCTTGCTTTTGAATTGCCTTTTGCACTCCAGCGCGAGCAACTTGGTTTGCAAAAGCGTTGATGGAATTCGCCGCCCCACCAACGTTCATCATGACACCTAAAAGCATGATGAACTTCGCAAGCGTTTCGTCGTCAACTTCGTCGCCGTCTTCAAGAAATGACTGCCAGCCATAAACATACGCGAGCTTTTGCTCAATGCGCATAACATGTGCGAAGTACTGGGCCAAGTCCGCAGGCACTGCGGCAGCAAGGGCCAAACCGCCTGGAATGCCTGCGGCAAAGGAAAGTGCAGCGCATTTTTTCGTTTCAAAATCAATCGCCTCAACAGCGATAGCATCAAGCACTTCTGAAGGGATGCCCGCAGCACCCGGCGTCTCCGCTACAGCAAGGTCGATGTTGGCGTCTGGACAATGTTTTCTCAACTCAGTGCGAAGAAATTTCCCGCGGTCGATTCGAATCACCTTAAGAGATGCTGCAGCCTTGATTACCTTAAGCGCAAACTGCTCGGCTTCATCCTGCTCGGCCTCGCTGAGCGCAGGAAGCTCGTATTCAACTTCTGAGCTCTCTTCTGGAACGATTTCGCTGGATTGCTCTTCTGCCATATCCTCTGATTCCTTTCCCTGCATACCGACGCCGCTTCCCATGCGGTTCGTTTGGGCGTTTGATTGCTGACTTGCTATAGCAAGTCACCCTAAACATTGTAGCTTTTACGATGCGCTTATGAACACAGACGAGCGCAGAAAACGGTTGGGCGAGCGCATTAAGGCGCTACGGGAGCAGCAAGGGCTGTCCCAGCGCAAGCTTGCCTTGATGATCGGCTCGAATCAAACGCACATTTGGCAAATCGAAAACGGCACCGTGAACGTGGGCCTCGACATCCTGTGCCGCCTGGCCGATGCCCTTGAAGTGAACGTGCGCGACCTGATCGACTTCTAGCCGGCACAAACCCCGGTATTTCCGCCCCCCCCGAAAGGCTTACGCACGCGCCGGCCGAGCCAAATCAGGCCGACACTTTCGCATCGGCCCGTACCCAAAACTTGCTAGCTCATATACACTCCACGTATTGCGCAGGCATCAGGAATTCAGCTTTGCCACTTTCAGGTCTAGCGACTTCACACTTTGGCTGCTCACAAGGTTGTCGTATTCCGTTCCGTCAGCTTTCTTGCTGAACTCCATGGTGATCATGGTGTTCGGCTGCATGCTTTGCCCAACTACCACATAGTCAGCCAACGAATCCTTGTCATCGAGCTCGATGTAGCTTCCATCGCCGGATAGCACATTCATCGCGATGTATCCGCTACCGTAATGGTCGGCAAGAGAGCCTGCCATGCTGATATATCCACACGATGCGAGATTGCGCCCAACGTAATCTCGCAACGCACGCGTGTACTTATCCGGCGAGGAATCAATTGCGGTCATGCACGGTGCCGTAGCGTCAGCTTCCCCAATTTTCTTTACCGCAAGCACGACCTCTTCCTGAGACTCGCTTGCCACAAGATTGTCGTATTCGGTCCCGTCTTCCTGCTTCAGAAATTCAAGCTTTATCTCGGTATTGGGCTTGAGGTTTTGATCGTAAACAACGTACTGCTTCAAGCTTTCTTCGTCCGTCGGGTTAATGTACGATCCATCCGCGCTGACGTACACGATCCCCAGGGTACCGCCACCATATCGGTCGTGACGCAACTCGTCTAAAGCGGTATAGCCAACAGATGCCGCGTTCATTCCGCGGTAGTCTTTGACGTACCACGTGTACTTATCGGGAGAAGGCTTAATCGATTCGCTTTGCTGAACGGCCGTTTCCTGCTGAGCCTCGCTAACTTTCTGCTCGACGTTCGATTGCTGGTCTTGAGGTGCGGCACAACCCGCAAGCGTAAGAGCAAGCGCAAGCGTTGCGGCGCTTGTCGCAGCGATAATCGCCTGTTTCATAATGGTTCCTTTCATTCGTAATCCTTATAGCCGCGAACTAATGAAGCGTCTGCAAAAGCAGCTCGTAAGTTCCCGGTCCAAGCCAAACGTCAACGACCACGGACATACCGGGTGCAGTAAATGCCCAGTTCAGAATCTTCTTTGCGGCAACATGCGACACGTTGTAGCGTTCATGGATACCGTCAATCGCGCCAGCAAGCGCAAGCGTGGCGCGCTCTGATGCTTCAGAAAAATGAGCGTCTCCCGCAAGCAGTGCAAAAGAGCGAAGCAACCACCCGCGACAGGCAACACGGTCGGCATGCGCATCGATCTGCTCTGCCTCTTCGTCCGCCATCTTGCGAAGGGCCTCAACCACCTGCGCATCGATTTCGTTCTCGACAAGCTCGCCAGCCAACAACGGTTCTGCGCCCTGCGAAGCCATCAGCAACGCTCGTGCAGCCAACAGCTGCCCCGAGACTTCTTCCTGCCGCTCTTTCAGCCTTGCTATGTGCACGGCCAGCAGCCCGGGTTCCACCTCGCTCCCGATTACTGGGCGCTTACGCAGCTTTTCGCCAATTTCAGGAAGGCTCAGCCCCTGCTGCTTTTCCAGGCGGACCACGAACAGCGTTGCGACATCACGTGCGCTATAGGTTCTTCTTCCCCACGTGCTGTCCTGGGGTTTTATAATGCCAAGCCCTCCTTTCCCGCTGTAGCAGCAGCGCTGGATGTCGCGCCGCGGCAAGCCCGTCAGGCGCTCAACCTCCGAAATCGTCCAGCCACCGTGCTCGTGTGCGTTGTTCATCTGCCGTCCTCCCGAATTCCAGCAAATCTGTTCAACGCTTGAACAGCAAGCAGGATTCGGCGATGAACTCGTGAGAGTTTCCTCTACTTTGATTTCTCGTGCTTTAGACGACGATGCGTTTGGCGTTCGCATATGCAGTCCTTTCCTAGCGATGTCGGCCCAAGGGCCCTTTCGCTATAGGGCGTGCAAAATCTGCGAATACGGTCCAGCCGGGCGCCAAGGAGGAAGGCGAAGCAAATAATGTTCAGCTTTTCGAAAAAGTGGCCACTGTTGGGCAATATCCCGAGAAGCTGAAGGAATTTGGGACAAACAGCGAAAAAGCTGAATGAGTGTTTTCGCCAGTCACCGCCAGGGCGAAATTGAGCATCAAAATATGTAATCAACGAAGGGATTCTTGGAATAGGCGATAAGAAATCAGGGCGATCAAACAGGTGAGTAGAAATCAGCCATTCAGAATCTCAAAATATTGCCCAACAATGGCCATTTTTACGAGTTCCTGAACTGCCGAACCACTCCAGCAAATCGTGCAGGAATCTTTTGCAACCGAAATGCAACTTGACCGGAAACCATCGTCAACCGAGAGGCACTAAGCAGAAATGCATGAAACGAACGCAGGGTTGAGCCGAATGCTCAACCCCGCGTTTTCTGCTTGCGTCCGAGTCGGTTGATCGCTTGAACGCAAGCAGAAACAGTTGACAGTTTTGTTTCGCTACGTCGATTCAGTTGACGGAAGAGGGAATGCTCGGCTTCCCATTAGCCCCACACCTCTTCGGCGATTTCGCGCACCAGGGCCACCTTCGCCCACTGCTGCTCTTCGGTGAGCTTGTTGCCGATTTCGCAGCTGGCGAAGCCGCACTGGGGCGACAGGCACAGGTTCTCAAGCGGCACATACTTCGCCGCTTCGTGGATGCGGGCGATGACGGCTTGCTTGTCCTCAAGCTCGGCGCGTTTCGTGGTGATGAGGCCGAGCACCACTTGCTTGCCGGCCGGCACGCTGGCCAGCGGCGCGAAGCTGCCGGAGCGCTCGTCGTCGAATTCCAGGAAGAAGGTGTTGACGTGCTCGTTTGCCAGCAGCGCGTCGGCCACGCCGTCGTAGCCGCCTTCGCAGGCCCACGTGCTGTGGAAGTTGCCGCGGCAGACGTGCGTGTTGATGCGCAGGTCGGCTGGTGCTGCGTCGAGCACGCGGTTGTTGATGCGCAGCAGCTGCTCCTTGATGCGTGCAAGCCCCGCCTGATCCGTGCCGAAGAACATCTCGGCCTTCTGGTCGACAAGGCAGCCCCACGAGCAGTCGTCAAATTGCAGGTTGCGGCAGCCGGCTGCGTAAAGCTGGCTGATGAACTGGCCATATGCAGCAACGATATCGTCTTCAAGCGCGACATCGTCGGCGTAGTGCGCCTCGGTTGCTTCGCGATTCATGGGCATGATGAACTGCTCGATGAACTGGGCGGGCGCCGGGATGGTCAGCTTCGCTGTGGTCTGCTCGTCTTCGAACTGCGCCACGAAGCGGTAGTGCTCGACGAACGGGTGCTCGGTGGTGAGCGCAACTTTGCCGGTCAGGAATGTGTCGTCGATTTTGGCGGCCTCGTCGTGGAAGGGCAGGCCGTCTTTCGTGGCGGTATGGCCGATGCCGTCGAACGCCCACATGAAGTCGAGGTGCCACGTGGCGCGGCGGAACTCGCCATCGGTGATGAAGCGCAGCCCAGCGGCCTTCTCTTTTGCGATCAAGTCGGTGATGCATTCGTCCTCGACCGCCTTGAGCGCCGCGGCGTCAAGCGTGCCGGCAGCGAAGGCTTCGCGCGCCTCTTTGAGCTTGGCGGGGCGCAGGAAGCTGCCGACAACGTCGTACTTATTCGGTCCGTAATTCGTCATGATGGTGCCTTTCATCTGGTGTTTCATTGGCTCTGCAAGACGAAGGTTGGCCTACGGCGGGATTGGGGCAGAAGGTCGGGTATCCGCTCTGATTTCCCCGTATGCGGGTTTGCCTTGCCCAGAGCCTTTGGCTTGTGGGCTGCTTGCGTCGTGGGCGCGGCGGTGGTTTTTGCACCCGCGCCGCACTGCTCGAGCACAAGCGATATGGAATCGATTTCACGAGCAAGCAGTATGACTCACCTTTCCATTCTTGTGAAATAGCAATCTTGTTGGGCCTTCCATAGCTAAAAGCTATGGAATACAGCGGGAGCACGGCGCGCCCTTCGATGACTTCGCATGGCAGCTCCAGGCGGGGCGCAGAAAGTATTTCATCTGTCGAGAGTTGTTACGCAAGGCGCTTGTCGAGTTCTGAGGGTTGCCGGGCAAAGTGCGTATCGGCTGTCGAAAGTTTCCAGGTAAGATGCGTTTCGGCTTTCGAAAGGTGCCGGGCTTATATGTAGACGCGCATCGAACGCGCAACGCGGAAGCGCCAAATTTGGCAGAATCACTTCAGGCGGTGCTAAACAGCAGGGCAAACTAATAGCGAAAAAGTTTCACCGCTGCAATCAAGAACTGGCATTTGCTTCGATTCGCCCCCTCACCAGCTCTTTTGCCCGCGCCTCCCAATCCTTAGCCAGTTAATCTTTAGCGCGCTGCGTTAAAACAGCGTGATGGTGAACGTGCGCTCGATGGTTTGGCCAGGTTCAAGCAGCGTCATGCCAGCCTTGTGCTCGAACACGTCGTCCTCGTTGTCCGCGGTGGTGTGACCGGTCCAGGGTTCAAGCGCCACGAATGGCGCGTCGCCGGCGGCCGACCACACGCCGATATAGTCGAAACCCGGAAAATCCACGCTCACACCGTGGCCGCTTTTCCTGCCCGCAAGCGTCAGCGTGCTTCCCGGGACGTGCGAGAACATAAGCGCATCGTGGTCGAACGTGGCGTGCGTCAGCGGCAGCGTGTTCGCGCTGCGCGGGCACTCGAAGGCGTCGTCCCAGCTCATAAGGCCATCAGGCCCGATCACCGGCACCGAGCACGTCCAAGGTTCGGCGAAACGTAGCTCGTAATCCTCGAACGATTCGCCCTGCGCACCGGGCAGCGGCACGTTGAACGCCGGATGCCCGCCCACGCAAAACGGCAGCGTGACATCGCCCGTGTTCGTAACGCGAAACGTCTGCGAAAGCGAAGCGTCGCCCGCTAGGGCATACGTCATGTTCAGCACGAAACGGTACGGGTACGCCGCGCGCGTCTCCGCCGAGTCGCGCAACTCGAACGTCGCCGCACTTCCATCGGCTGCCCGCTCCACCACCGCATGCTCGTAATTGCGCGCGATGCCGTGGCGTCCCATCTTGCACGGGCCCGCCGCCGACTGCGCGCACCCGCCGCGCAGCGACCCCACAATCGGGAACAGCACCGGCGCTCGGCGCGCCCAAAACCGCTGATCGCCTTGCCACAAGTATTCGCGCCCCTCAAGCTGCAGGCTCGAAAGCTGCGCGCCCAGCGGATCGATAGCCGCCGCAACGTGCCTGCCGCGAATTTCAACCAGTTCAGACATGCAAGTCCTTTCGTCTCACCCAGTCATCGCATCTCGCAATACCACGCCCCACGAGCTGCGACAATCAAAAAGTCAAAGCGTTCTCATCCAAAGAATATCCGCCATTCGCGTCGCAATAGCAAGCGCTTCCAGATTGCAGGTTCCTGGAGCATCGGGCACACCGCAACAAGCAGGCGCGCACTACTTGCGCCACTCCTACAATCCGCTGCCCATCAGCCGGAACGTGCGCCCCTTGTAGTCGATAACGCCCTCTTTTCGCAGCGCCGACAGCTCAGCCGAAAGCGTGCTGCGATCGACGCCCAGGTAGCTGGCCAGTTTCTCCTGCGTGAACGGAATGGCGAACTCGGGCGCGCCCGCAACGGTTTGCTGCACGGAAAGGTACGCAAGAATCTTGCCACGCACGGTTTTCGGTGCCATGGCCATGGCGCGGCGATTCATGGCGATGTTCTTGTTCGCCATAGACATCAGCAAGTTGCGCACCAATGCGCCGTGGCACGCGCATTGCCGCTCGCACGGATGCAGCACGCGAGCGGCTTCAAGCGTTGCCACAGTGCTGTCGGCGTCGGCCACCACGTCTACATCCAGCAGGCCTTCCTTGCCGCACGCATACGCAACGGCGAACGGCTCACCAGGGCCAACAGACTCAAGCACGCTCACGTTGCCCCACGCATCGGGCATCTCGACATGAAGCCGCCCTTCAAGCAGCACGCCAACGCGCGTTGCCACCTGGCCCGCCCTCATAACGCGCTCGCCTCGGCGATACGCGCGCCGCGACGCGCCAAGGCACGGCAACATGGCGTCGACGTCTTCCGCAGGAATGCCCCTGAACAGGGGCGCATCTGATAAACGTGCAGGCATGACAAACTCCATCCAAAAATGTCGGTTCTAGAACATTTTGGCCTTCACGAGTATTTTCTGCAACTTTTTCGAAGTAGAGGGGCAATGTTGCGCTGTCGCAGACCCAATATGCATATCATCATCGATAGTTACAAGTAACGCATCGTTCGTAACTGACGACGCAACCTCAACCCCCGCAAAACCTTACCAACGCAAGCGTCAACGGCGAGATTCTGCCCCTCTACTTCGAATTTTCGACATTTTTCGCCAATCCAATGCAAAATGAGCGGCCAACCTCAAACTCAGCAGGCAAAAGGGGCGGCTGCCGTCTGCGGCAACCGCCCCTGAAAAAGTTCACCACGCAGCGCAAACCTGCGCAGCGCGCATACCGTTAGCGAACAGGCTGCCGCCGCACGCGACAGGCACTTCGTTCGCCCTACGGGCGCTTCGTACCGCAGTTGCTGCAGAAGGCGCCGGTGTTGTGCGCGCCGCAGCTGCAATCCCAGCCATCAGCGGCGGGCTTGGGCTGTCCGCAGTTGCTGCAGAACTTGCCAGTGTTCTTCGCGCCGCACGAACACGTCCACTCGCCAGCGGCTACCGGCTCGGGTTTCGGGCTGCCGCAATTCGGGCAGAATTTGCCCGTAGACGTAGCGCCGCACGAGCACGTCCATTCACCCGCACCCGCGCCGGCCGGCGCGCCTGTCGGCGCACCCGGCGTGGCAAAGCCGCCGCCAGCGGCCATGGGATACTGGCTCTGCGGCACGCCGCCATCGGCCTGCCCGAAGATCGACTGCGCGTTCATGCCGCCCGCGCCGGCCGCCATGCCCATGCCCATGAAGCCCACCGCAGCGCCGGCGGTGTTGCCCGCCGCCGTGCGCATGGCATCGGCCTGCGCCGCCGTCAGGTTCGCCGCGCGCATATTCGGGTCGCGCATAACGGCGGCCTTCTGCAGATCCTTGATCATCTGCTCGTCCTCGGGCGGGATGCTGATGGAGTTCACGGCGAAGCTGACCACCTGGATGCCGCGCGTGGATGCCCACTTGTCCGCCAGCGCCTCGTTGAGCGCGTCCACCAGCTCCATCGTGTGCGCCGGCACCGCCGAATAGCGCACGCCCATGGCCGAGATCTTCGCGAACGCGGGCTGCAGCGCCATGACCAGCTCAGACCTCAGCTGCGCGTCGATTTTGTCGCGCGTGTACACATCGTCCACGTTGCCGCACACGTTCTTGTAGAACATCAACGGGTCGACGATGCGGTACGAATACTGGCCGTTGCAACGCACGGACAAATCGGTGTCCAGGCCGATGTTCGCGTCAACCACGCGGAACGGCACCGGCGTTGCCGTACCGAACTTGTTGTCCATGATCTCCTTCGCGTTGAAGAAGTACACGCGCTGGTCGTTGGCCGCATCGCCGCCGAACGCGAAGCGCGCGCCCACGCGCTCGAACGACTGCAGCACGCGATCTTTCAGCGTGGCGTCGCCGAAGAACAGGCTGGGCTCGGTGGACTTGTCGAACACGTATTCGCCGGCTTCGCCCACCGCGTCCACGATGGCGCCCTGCTGCACGATAATCATGTACTGGCCCTCGTTCACCGCGATGATCGAGCCATCGGAGATGATGTTGTCCTCGCCCTTCGTGTTCGAGCTGCGGCCTTTGCTCGACGTGCGCTTCTGGCCCTTCGCCACCAGCACGTCCGCCTCAAGCGCATCGCAATAGAAGTAGTCGCGCCAGCTGTCCGCCAGAACACCGCCGAGCGCGCCCGCGCCTGCTTTCAAAAGACCCATGGTTCTCTCCTATTCCTTCGGGCGCCTTCGCGCCTTGAAACCGTTATCGAATATCTGCCAGCCGCCGCGGGCAAACCGCTGCCACGCCATGCCAACGAGCGGCCGCGCAAGTCGCCCCAAATTGCAGCCAGCCCAGCCGATGCAGAACCTACTTATACCGAAGTTCACGGCGATGGAACAATTCCGTGACGAAACCGTTTCGTTTGCGGCATGCCACCCCACGATGCCGCCCACGCGCCGCGCACGGCTACCGGTTGCTATCGGTTACCGGTCGTCGTCCCCCGTGTCCACCAGCGTGCTCGTGCGGAACGAGTTGACGAACTGGTCGTGGCTTCCCGTCAGGTTCAACCCGCCGTCGGCAACGTAGGCGTGCGCCAAATCCTGCTCTTTGGCCGTCTTCATCTCCGAGTAGAAGAAGAAGCACGTACCGCCCGCGATGGCCAGCGGCACGCCCGCGTCCACCAGCACGCGGCTCATAGTGTCCTCAAGCTCCAAAAAGCCCACGTCGATGCCCACCATAATGGCCGCGAACACCGCGAACAGCCCCACGAACCACAGCACCACCTTCAGCGGCGACACCGGCAGGTCGCCCACCAGCCGGCCCGTCTGGCCGTTCATGGCGAACAGGTAATCCTCGTCGTTCCAACGCGTGTGCAGCATCCACACCGGCAGCAGCGCCTGCTGCAGCTCGCCGAACTCCACGTTGGCGTCAACATGGCCCGGATCCACCTGATCGTAGCCCGTAACCGTGCCGCGCAGCTGTTCGGTCAGCGTGTTCTCCATGCGATGCTCGGCGCGGTGGCGGCACTCGTCGGCATCCTGGTCGTAGCGCTCGGCCGAATACCCCGGCAGGTATGCCACGGAAAACGGCACCAGCTCGTTGTAGTCGAACGGCTCGATGGCGTCCATGTGCCCATCGGGCATCTTCGCCGACCCGTCGGCCGGGATGCGCGAAAACGCCGACGAACCCTCGCGCCAAGCGCGGAACACGTCAGTTTCCGTCACCTCGTACTTGCCCTCGCGCCACGTGCGGATGTTGCGCGCCTCGAACGTGCCCTGGCCCGATGCCGTGCCGTCGTACAGCCAAAACGGGACGTACACGCCCTGCACATGCGCGATACGGTTGGCGGCGGCGAATTCCTTCGGCAGAAACTTCTTGCCTTTGTAGTAGTTGGTAAGCGCCTGTTCAGCGGCCGTTTTGTCCAGCTTGAATGGGATGACCACATCGGGCTTCGCGCCATCGACGAACGTGCCGGGCGCCATGGCCTGGTTGCCGCAATACGGGCACTCCTTGATGGCGGTGGTGGCGTCGGCGGTCAGCTGCGCGCCGCACGACGAGCACACGTACGACCGCATGCCCTCGCGCTCCTCGTCGTTCCAGCTTGCGCGCGAAAGAAACGACGCGATGGGGTCATCGGCCTGCGTGCCCACGGCAACGGCGGCGTCGATGACCTCGTCGGTGACCACCGACGACGCGCCAGCGGCCTCATCGGCCATGCGGTCAAATGCCGACTGTTCGCCCGCCTCAGCGCGCGCGGCCGCTTCTTGCGCCGCCTCGTCGGCCGACTGTTGCTTGGCCACATACGCCGCCTCCACCTCGGCAGGCGTGAACGACGACCCGCAAAAATCGCACTCGAGCTTGCCGCTTTCGCCCACGTAATGCAGCGGGCCCATGCAGTTCGGGCATTGATAGTTCACAGATTCCTGAGCCATGGCGACTCCTTCGATTGGGATGCGGAAGCGTGCGTTGCTTCCTGGTGACAGCTTATCAAACACCGCCCCCGCGTGCCGCCGCGCGGGCAGTTTTCAGGCCCATTTCAGCAAAGTTGAGCCACATGGCTCAAAACGAAAAGACACCCCGAGCCCTGTGGCCCGAAGCGCCTTTTCAACGTGCAATTCGGTCAAAGTCTACAAGCAGCTACTTCGCTATCTTGTTGACCCTCAAAGTGCAGTAGAGCATGAACCAGATCGCGATGTACGAACCAACAATCATGCCGGAAAGCGTACCGCCAACAAGATTACTGATCAGACCGAAAATCGAGAACACCGAAAGGATGCCGTACAGAACCATGCCGGGCTTCATCTTCGCGGGGTGCTTCACGCCGCGCAGCACAAACAGCATGCCGATCAAGTGAATGACCTGGGAAGCAATCATCATCACGCCCAGCGTCTGCATGACCGAGGCCAGGCTCACGCCGCCCAGCATGTCCTGGGGCAGGCCCAAAAGCGAGGTGGCCATGTCGTAATCGAACAGGCCCGCCGCCATAATCGAGAACAGCGCGATCATCAACAGGTCGTACACGATGGAGAAGACGCACATGACCTTCAGGACCTTGCGATAAGGCTCCGCTTTTTCCATTTCCGTCCCTTTTCGTTTGCTGGTTTGAACAACCGATAAGGAAACGGTACCGAACCAAGCGTGACAAAAGCGTTGCGGTCCGATTTCAACAGCCATAACGAGCGTCTCGCTAGCGCAAACCGCGCAAGTGTTGCCCCACAGCTCCATGTTGAGGGGCGGGTTGGAAGCCGCCGCCATGCGCCCATTCTCCACAATTTCAACGCTTACGAAACGGGCCTTGCTTCTGCTAAGGTAAAGACAATTAGTGGTAGTCAGTAGCGCCGTGGATACAGCGGGCCTGCAAAGGATGAAAGCTTCCTTTGCAGGCCCGCTTTTTGTTTGCCCGGAATCGCGTTCGCCCAAACAGCCTCCGCCATGTCCTTCGCTATCCCAGGCACAGGGCAAGGCGAAGCCCCGAGCGAAGGCGAGCCCACGAACAGGCAAGGCGCTGCTGCTGGAATCGGAAAGGAATGCACGGAACACAATATGCAAGGTTTTAATCCCCACGAGGCGCGTATCAAGACGCCGAACCCCTACCTCACCATGATGGGCCTGTACCTGGGCGGCTTCACGGGCATGTTCAGCGAAACGTCCCTGAACATCGCCCTGCCGCAGCTTTCCGCCGCCTTCGGCGTGGAGACGGCCGTCATGCAGTGGATGGTTGTTGGATATATGCTGGTCATCGGCATTGTTCTACCGTTCGCCAGCCTGCTTATGAAATGGTTCAGCGTGCGCAAGCTTACGCTGTTCGCGCTTGGCGCGTTCTTCGTCGGCTCGGTGATCAGCGGCGCTGCGCCGAGCTTCGAGATCATGCTGGCCGGCCGCCTGGTGCAGGGCATCGGCACGGGCCTTATCCTGCCCATGATGTTCGCGGTGGTCCTCGAGGTGTTCCCGCCGGTGAAAATCGGCGCGGCCATGGGTCTGACGGCGCTCATCATCATGTTTGCGCCGGCCATCGGCCCCACCCTGTCGGGCATCCTGCTGGGCGCCTTCAGCTGGCGCGCCATCTTCTTCGCCTTCGCCGTGGTGCTGGCCGTGGCCATGGTGTTCGCGGCGAAGTTCCTGGTGAACCCCTACGAGCTGACGCGGCCGGCCGTCGACGTGCTGTCGTGCGTGCTGTCGTGCCTGGGCTTCGGCGGCATCGTGCTGGGCGCCGGTCTTGCCAGCCTGTACGGCTGGACCAGCGTCGAGGTGCTGTCCGCCCTGGTCATCGGCGTGGTGTGCGTTGCCGTGTACGTGTGGCGCCAGCTGCACATGGACACGCCCGTGCTTGATGTGCGCGTGTTCGCCCAGCAGGGCTATCGCGTGGGCGTGACGCTGGTCATGCTGAACTTCGGCATCACGCTTTCGGCCATGTACTTGCTGCCTCAGTACATCCAAAGCGGCATGATGCTGCCCGTGGCCATGGCCGGCATGCTCATGCTGCCCGGCGGCATCGTGAACTGCATCGTGTCGGTGATCGCTGGCGAGCTGTACGACCGCATCGGCGCGCGCATCCCGGCGCGCGCGGGCTTCGCGCTGTCCATCGTGGGCGCCGTCATGTTCCTGCTGGCCACGCCCGAGTCACCCGTGGCGTACGTCATCTGCGCGCACGTCATCATGATGATCGGTGTGCCTCTGGCCATGTCTCCCAGCCAAACGAGCGCCCTGAACTCGCTGCCGCACCGCATGAACGCCGACGGCTCCACCATGATGAACACGCTGCAGCAGGTGCTCGGCGCCGTTGCCACGGCCGTGGCCACCAGTTTGCTTGGCATGGGCCAGGCCGCAAGTGCCGAGGGCGGCGCCATCGCGTTCACGAACGGCGTGCACTGGGGCTTCATGTTCACGTTGGTGCTGGCCGTGGCCGCGCTGGCAGTGTCCATGCTGCTGAAGAAGCGTAGCGAAGCCGCCGAGGACGATATGCCCGCAGGCGCCCCGCAAACCGAAGGCCCCCAAACAGCCGGCGAAGGCTGCTAAGGGAATCGGCCGCATCCGCACCGTTCTTGAGGCAATAACCTATCAACAGAAAACGCCCGCGCAGCACCGCGCGGGCGTTTTTGCAACTTTTCGCGAATTTCGGGGCATTTCCGGCCCATCGACATCAATCCTTACGCCGTTTTCATGCGCGCTGCCACAACAGCAAGTCATTATCGCTAGCATATTCGTTACGAACGACCCTGCGTGAAACAGTCCGGCGTCTTAACCTTTCGCGCAGGCCCCGAAATTCGCATTTTCTTGCACGTTTTGGCGAACACGATAGATGAGAGGCGCAAACTCTTTCCAGGGAAAACAAAAGCACCCGGCGAACCGCGTCTTCAAAGGCCTAACGACGCGATCCATCCGAGTGCTCGGTTCCCTACCCGGCGGCAGGGCAAACTATTCGATTGGCGGCCGCCAGTATAGCAAAACGGCCAGGCGGCGCAATTGCCGCCAAACCAGAAACACCAACGACTCCAAGAAACGCACCTTCGCGCGAAACCCAGCCGCGCTATCATAGCGAAGCGAAAAACGACCTTGTTAGCCAAACGACGCGCGAGCAAAAAGGCGCTTTCAGCAAAGCGGGAAGAGAGCCTATCGACCGCCGCCCAAAGCCCCATTGCCCGCACGCCGTTTCTGACTTCGCAAAGCAAACACGGTTGAGCAAACGCAGCACAAGCAACAACAGGAGCACTCAAATGACCAGCGATTTCGAGCGCAGATGGGAGCGCATTCAACAGCAGGTGCAGGTGCAGATGAACGGCAGCGCACAACCGCGCGTCTCAAGCGGCCGCACGCTGTTCGGCATCAAAAGCGAAGGGGAGCGAAAAATGGACGAGTTCGCCCGCCAAATCGAAGCAGAGCAAGCAGCCCGCCGCCGCGCCCGCGCACAGCGCGAAAAAGCCGGCAACAATGGGCACAAAGCGCCAAACGCTCAAGGCTAGCCAGAATGTCTGCACAAACGAGCGCAAACAGTTCAGCACCCGCAGCCCTGGGTTCAGCTTCTCGAAAATATAGCCACTGTTGGGCAAAAAATCGAGTTGCTGAACATATTCAGGACAATAATCCAAGAAGCTGAACCGCCATCACGCAAGCCGCAACAACGAAGTACAAGCCTTGCGGTTTTAGTTAACATATCCCCAGTTCAAACGTTTAATAACAAAGACAAGAATCAACACGAGACGCCAAATGAGGATAGGGTGGCAACATGCGTATTCAACTTCTCAAAAAGTTGACCAAAAGTGGCCATTTTTTCGAGAAGTTGAATACGCTCGCAATGCTAACACGCGAATAAGGCGCCAACTCCGCTACAGACATCCGCTCGTCACGCTTCTAGTCGTTCCTACCGACCGAAAGCATTTTGTCCGCGCTGCTACAAATACCGGCCGGTCATGCTGTCGGGGTTCGCGGCAATCTGCTCGGGGGTGCCGGTTGCCACGATGCGCCCGCCGGCCTGACCGCCGCCCGGCCCCAGGTCAACCACATAATCGGCATTGCGAATGAAATCAAGGTCGTGTTCGATGACCACCACGGTTGCCCCTTGCTCGACCAGGTGCTGAAACACGCCCAGCAACGTGCGCACGTCGCGCGGATGCAGGCCGATGGTGGGCTCGTCGAACACGAACAGCGACCCGTCCTGCGCACGCCCCATCTCGCTTGCCAGCTTCAGCCGCTGCGCCTCGCCGCCGGAAAGCGCCGGCGTCGCCTCGCCAAGCGTCAAGTAGCCAATCCCCAGGTCATGCAGCGTTTGCAACCGCTCGCGCGCCTTCTTTAGGCTTGTG
Source organism: Senegalimassilia faecalis (assembly GCF_004135645.1). Classification (NCBI taxonomy): domain Bacteria; kingdom Bacillati; phylum Actinomycetota; class Coriobacteriia; order Coriobacteriales; family Coriobacteriaceae; genus Senegalimassilia; species Senegalimassilia faecalis. The sequence continues at coordinate 1,912,910 of NZ_SDPW01000001.1, read as the reverse complement.
CACGCGACCAGCGCCTCGTCAACGCTCATGGCCATAAGCTCCGGAAGCGTGTGACCGGATTCACCACCTGGCGCAGCGAAATCGAGGGGCTCATCGGCTCCCGCAAACGAAGCACGGCCCGCGCCACCAACTAGGGCGCCAGCAGCATGCGCGCCGTCCGGATTCGGCGCTACACCCTTGCCGGCCAACGTCTCCTTCGTTTTGCCCGCCCAACGAATCGCATCGGCCTGCGCGCTGTAGCGGCTTCCGCGGCAATCGGGGCACGGTACGTCCACATCCGGAAGAAACTGCACGTCAAGCGACACCTGACCCGTACCATCGCACGTGGGGCAACGCAGCTTGCCGGTGTTGTAGGAGAACGCGCCGGCCTTCAAGCCCGCCGCCTTTGCCACCTCGGTGCGCGCAAACGCGCGGCGCAGGTCGTCAAGCACGCCGGAGTACGTCGCTACCGTCGAGCGCACGTTCGCCCCGATAGGCGTAGCGTCCACCAGCTGCACACGCGAAATGCCGTCAGCCGTGATGCTGTGCACGGCGCAGGGAAGCGCCTCACCTGCAATCACCGAGGTCAGCGCAGGAATCAACTCCTCAAGCACCATGGTGGTCTTGCCGCTTCCCGACATACCGGTAACCGCTATCAACCGGTTCACCGGCAGGTCGACCACCAGCGGATGCACCGTGTGCAACGCATTCGTTTCCATATGGATGGCCCCAGCCGCGAACAGGTCATCGATGCTGCAACGGGAACGCCACTCACCGAATTCACCCAAAACCACGCTCCCCGCCTCGCAAACATCGTCGCAGTCTGTGGATAAATCCGACCAAGCATGGTCGCTATGTTCCGCACGTTCAACAGCCGCATTCGCCTTAAGCGGTTCATTCCGTCCGCCCTCACTCTTACCATGCAGGTCCGCCGCCCGTGCGTCAAATGCGTTTCCCGAGCCGTCGTCTTCGCTCCCCAAATACGGCCCGATGATCGACGCGGGGTTTGCGCGCAAGTCCGCCGGCGTTCCCTGCGCCACCACGTGCCCGCCGCCGGCGCCTGCCTCGGGCCCCATCTCCACCAGCCAGTCGGCCTGCGACAGGATGCGCGTGTCGTGATCGACCATCACCACCGAGTTGCCGTCGGCAATGAGGTCGCGCATAACGCCAAGCAGCCCGTCGATATTGGCCGGATGCAGGCCAATCGAAGGCTCATCGAGCACGTACATGACGCCGGTGGTGCGGTTGCGCACCGCGCGCGCAAGCTGTACGCGCTGCCGCTCGCCGGTGGACAGCGTGGCGCCCGCGCGATCAAGTGACAAGTACCCCAGCCCCAGCTCAAGCAGACGCCGCGCTGTATGCAGAAACGACTCGCAAATGGAAACCGCCATGGGGCGCAACTCGGCCGGAAGCGATGCCGGCACGCCATCCACCCAGCTCACCGCCTCGTCAAGCGTCATCTCAGCCGCTTGCGCTAAGTTGACGCCGCGCACGCGCGGTCCGCGCGCCGCCGCCGACAAGCGCGTGCCGCCGCAATCGGGGCACGGCCCTTCGCTCAGAAACTTCGCCACGCGCGCCAGGCCTTTCTCGTCCTTCGCCTTCGCCAACGCGTTCTCCACGGTGTAGACGGCGTTGTAGTACGTGAAATCCAGTTCAGCGAAGTTGTCGCCCTTTTTCGCCTGGTACAGGATGTGCTTCTTCTCGGCCGGCCCGTGGAACACGATGTCGCGCTCGGCGGGCGTCAGGTCGCGAAACGGCACGTCGAGGCGCACGCCCATTTCGCCGCACACCTGCTTCATGAGGTCCCACATCAGGCTGCCCCACGGAAGCACCGCGCCCTCGTTGATGGTCTTGCTCTCGTCGGGCACCAGCGCGGCCTCGTTGACCGTGCGCACGATGCCGGTGCCGCTGCACGTCGGGCACGCGCCGCCGCTGTTGAACGCCATGTCCTCGGCGCCCGGGCCCCAAAACCGCTGGCCGCACGAGGTGCACACGATTGGTTGCTCGGCGGCAACGGCCATGGAAGGCGGCGCGTACGTTCCGCAATGCGGGCACGCGTGGCTGCCCACGCGCGAGAACAGCAGGCGCAGGCTGTTCAGCAGCTCGGTCATGGTGCCGAACGTGCTGCGCACCCCCGGCACGCTCGGGCGTTGATGCAGCGCAAGCGCGGCGGGCACGTAGCGCACGTCGTCCACGTCGGCGTGCGCGGCCTGCCCCATGCGGCGGCGCGTGTACGTCGACAGCGCCTCCAAGTAGCGCCGCGAGCCTTCCGCATACAGCACGCCAAGCGCCAGCGAGCTTTTCCCGCTGCCCGACACGCCGGCGATTCCCATCAGCTTGCCTAGCGGAATGTCCACGTCAACGCCGCGCAAGTTGTGCACGCGCGCCCCGCGAACCTCGATGCGGTCGGGCGCGCCGCCCACTCCGCAAGCCGCGGAAAGGCCCTGCGCGGCGGCGAACTCGTCAGAAGAAGCATGCGCAGTGGACGGATCCTGAAGGCGAGATACCATAATGAAACCTTTCGAAAACACATATCATTCGCCCAAGATTATAGGCGTTGAAGCCAACTTCAAGCCAAGGCGGTTCAAGCACGGAAAACGAAGGCATAAACAAGAAAACGATGGCAGCCGTCAACGGGATATAATTCCCCGATCCGCTTACTCATCGTGCGCTTCACGCTACCGGCGCCCTTTCTTCGAGGCAAGCCAAACTTCGCCCCTGCAACCAAGTGCCCTCGACGCATGGGAGAGGCGCGGCAGCACACCTGCGATTTCGGTGCGAAATTCACCCCACGCCCCGCAAGCCTATACAATAAGCAGGCATCAAAGACGAGAGGATCCATCATGAGCAAAGTTCTGCTTATCAACGGCAGCTCGCGCCAGGAGGGCAACACCGCCGTCGCGCTTGCCGAGGTTGCCGGCGCCCTTGAGGGCCACGGCATCGAGTGCGAAACGCTGTGGCTGGGCAACAAGCCCGTCAACGACTGCATCGCGTGCGGCAAGTGCGCTGAGCTGGGCGGCAAGTGCGCCATCGCCAACGACGTGGTCAACGAGCTGATCGAGAAGGCCGCCGGCGCCGACGGCTTCGTGTTCGGCACGCCCGTGTACTACGCGCATCCCACCGGCCGCATCATGTGCGCGCTCGACCGCGCGTTCTACGCCGGCGGCAAGGCGTTCGCGCACAAGCCGGGCGCGGCGGTTGCCGTTGCGCGCCGCGGCGGCACCACGGCGTCGTTCGACGTGCTGAACAAGTACTTCACCATCAACCAGATGCCCATCGTGTCGTCGACGTACTGGAACAACGCCCACGGCCGCACGCCGGGCGAAGCGGCGCAGGACGCCGAAGGCATGCAGACCATGCGCAACATCGCGCACAACATGGCATGGCTGCTGCAGTGCATCGAAGCCGGACGCGCCGCAGGCATCGAAGCACCAAAAGCCGAACGCGGCGCCCAAACGAACTACATCCGCTAGGGCTCGCACGCACGTTTCCCCGAAAGCCCCGCGCAACCACGCGGGGCTTTCCATGTTAAATAGCGGCTTTCCCCGTTAAATCTGCTGCGCGCGGGGCGCCGTTGCGGCACAATAGACGCCGACTGAAAACGCGGGCGCCGCACGCTGCGGCCCCGTTGCTGGAACCCGTGAAATGCAAGGAGGTCCTTCGTGGCTAAGGTCAACCCGAATTACCAGAAACTCCCCGGCAGCTACCTGTTCTCCGAGATCGCGCGCCGCACCGCCGCGTACTCCGAAGCGCATCCCGAGGCCAAGCTCATCAAGATGGGCATCGGCGACGTGACGCGCCCGCTTGTGCCGGCCGTCATCGAGGCCATGCACGCCGCCGTCGAGGACATGGCGAAGGCCGAGACGTTCCACGGCTACGGCCCCGAGCAGGGCTATGACTTCCTGCGCTCCGCCATCGCCAAGCGCGACTTCCATGCCCGCGGCGTCGACATCGCCGACGACGAGATCTTCATCTCCGACGGCGCCAAGTCCGACTGCGGCAACATCGGCGACATCCTCGACGTCGACAACGTGGTGGCCGTGTGCGACCCGGTGTACCCAGTGTACGTTGACTCCAACGCCATGGCCGGCCGCGCGGGCGACTACGACGAGGCCGCCGAGCGTTGGACGAACATCACGTACATGCCCACCACTGCCGAAAACGGCTTCTGCCCGGCACTGCCCGAGGGCAAGGTCGACGTCATCTACCTGTGCAGCCCGAACAACCCCACCGGCACGGTGCTCACCGCCGACCAGCTGAAAGTGTGGGTCGACTACGCCAACGCCAACGGCTCCATCATCATGTTCGACGCCGCCTACGAGCGTTTCATAGTCGAAGAGGGCGTGCCGCACTCCATCTACGAGGTCGAAGGCGCGAAGACGTGCGCCATCGAGTTCCGCTCGTTCTCGAAGACCGCCGGCTTCACCGGCGCACGCTGCGGCTACACCGTGGTGCCGAAGGAGCTCGTGCGCGACGGCCAAAGCCTCAACGCCATGTGGAACCGCCGCCAGTGCACGAAGTTCAACGGTGCCAGCTACATCATCCAGCGCGGCGCGGCGGCCATCTACACCGAGGAAGGCGAGCGCCAAATCGAGGAAACGCTAGCGTACTACCGCAACAACGCCCGCGTCATCAAGGAAGGCCTCGAGGCTGCCGGCTTCACCGTGTACGGCGCCGTGAACAGCCCGTACGTGTGGTGCAAGACCCCCGAGGGCGTGGGCAGCTGGGAGTTCTTCGACAAACTGCTGACCGAAGCGAACATCATCACCACGCCAGGCGCAGGCTTCGGCCCCTCCGGCGAAGGCTACGTCCGCCTGACCGCCTTCGGCGACGCCGATGCCACGGTAGAAGCCATGGACCGCATCAAGAAGCTCATGGCCTAAGCGCGAACGCAAACAGCAGCGCATACGAAAGCGGGGACGGCAACAATGCCGTCCCCGCTTTTTGTTAGCAAGCAAAGAGAGCCTAGTAAAGTAGCCAACGTTTCGGCACGCGTCCCCGACAACAAACCGCGTTCACGCGATAGCCATCCAGTGCGACACCGCTCGCAAACACGCCCTTTCATAAGCAGCCTGACAGGAGAGCGCACCTAGCGCCAAGCGCCGTTCACCCAGCGAGCAGCAAGAGCCAACCGCTACTTCTTCTCGAGAGAATCGCTTTCGGACGCTTCATCAGCTTCGTCACGCTCACCTGCAGGCGACCCGTCGTCACCCCCACCAGCCGCATCCGCCGATTGCTCTCCGGCCTCTTGCTCCGCTTGCTTTTCGCGTTGGCGCTTGATAATCTCTACCGCTTGCGCCAGCGCGGCCTGCTCTTCGGCTTGCGCTACCTCGCGGGCGCTTTTCACCATCTTGCGAATCTCCAGCACCAGCAGCACCGCAAGCGGCACCACAATCAATGGGAAGAACAGCAGCGGATTCGTCAGCAACGACACGATCACGCCAAGGCCAGCCGATACTAACACCACGCGCCCGATCACGTGGTCGGCCGAAACCGTCTGCGCGTCCTCCACAGCGTTCGCATCGCCCTTCGTGTGAAACACCGGGCCCGCCGACCCCTCGTCTATCTGCACGATGCGGTGCGTGTTCAGAGCGCCGTCAAGCGCACCCTCGGTAGCTTCGAACGTGATGATATCGCCCACCTGCAGCTCAGCCGGGTCCGTCTGCTGCACCACCACCAGCGAATGCACGGGGATGGCCGGCTCCATACTGCCAGTAAGCGTGCGCAGGATGCCATACCCGCCAATGGTGGGCACCTCCCCTGCCGGCGTGAACGTGGCGCGCAGCAGCACCACCAGCGCCACCACAATCACTACGGCGGCAAGCGCGTTCACCACGCGCAGCACGTGTTTCATCAATGCTTTCCGCCCTTGGAATCGCCGTCGTCCGCGCTGTCGGGCACCTCTTCGCCGCGCAGGCGCGCCAGCAGATACCGCGAAAGGCTGTTGCCCTCGGCGCGCTTCTCGGCGCGCTCAAGAGAGCGCTCCACCTGCTGCAACGTGGCAGTCAGCTCGGCAATCTTGCGCTGGGCCTCGGCGTTCGCGCGCTCAAGTTCGGCCACATGCTTCGCCGCCGCCGCATCAAGCGCCGCCTGTTTATCATCGGCCGCCTGCTGGCGAACGCCCTCAAGCTCCCGCGCAGCCGCTCTCTGCGCAGCCGCCAGCTTCGCAGCGCACTCATCCTGCGCGCCCGCCAACTCGGCAGCCGCACGCGCACGCGCATCGTCCAGCGCCGCCGCAGCGGCATCGGCCCGCGCAACCGCCTTATCGCTGTTAGCGTCAATATATTTTTCACCATTTTCACCAACGTATTTTCGCCAATCGCGCCAACGCGGATGCGCCGGATTCGCCAACGCTGATGCGCCGCTTCCGGCGTCTAGGCGCCCTCCTCCTTCCCGTCCTCACCGCCGATGGATACGTCCTTCAGGCGATATGACCGTCCCGTTATCTTGATCATCGCGCAATGGTGGCAAAGCCTGTCGGCCACCGCCGAGGCCGTGACGTTGCTGCCGAACACGTCGCCCCACCTGCCCACCGGCACGTTGGTCGTGACGATGGTCGACCGCTTGAGCGCGTAGCGCCTGTTGACCAGCTGGAACAGCAGGTCGGCGCCCTCCTTGCCGATGTCGAGGTAGCCGAGCTCGTCTATTATCAGCAGGCTGCAGTGCTCGTAGAACCGCATCCTGCGCGCCAGCGCCTCCTTCGCCGAGGCGTGCTTGAGGTCCTCGACCAGCCTCGAGCAGTCGGCGAAGTACACCTGCTTGCGGGCCATCACCGCCTCGTGGCCTATGGCTATCGACAGGTGGGTCTTGCCGACGCCCGGGCTGCCGACGAGCACGACGTTGTCGCCGCGGTCGATGAACTCGAGCGTGGCCAGCTGCTCGACCAGCCCGCGCGGCACGCTCGGCTGGAAGCCCCAGTCGAAGTCGGCCAGCGTCTTTATGTAGGGGAAGTTGGCCATCCTCGTGCGGCGCTCGTCGTCGGCGCGCCGCTTGAGGGCTATCTGGGCGTCGGTGAGCTCGAGCATGGCGTCGACCAGGCTCTTCCTCCCGTCGGCGACGAGCCTGACGTACTCGGGCACCGACGACGCCATGCCCTCGAGCCCCAGCTCCTCGAGGTTGGCCGCCAGGCGGTTGAGGGGGCTGGCCTGCACGGCGGCGCTCACAGCGAGCCCCCTATCGAGTCGAGCAGGCCGAGGTTGGCCGCGGCGGCCGCCTCGATGTCGCCGGCGGCGTCGCCGAACCACCGCTTGCCGGCCATGGCCTCGGCGTAGTGCGCCGGGTCGTAGGCCGGCCCGCCCGCCACGTGCGTCGCCACCAGCTCGCCGCCGACGTAGCAGTCCATCGCGCCGCCGGGCATGCAGACGATGCGGGCGGGCCTGCCGATGCAGCGCCTGGGCACCGACATGGGCTCGCCGTGCGCGCTCACCAGCATCGTGGCCGGCACCCTGGCCACGCGCACCACGTCGCCCATCGCCTCCTCGAGGGCGCGCAGGTTGCCGACGGGCAGCAGCGCGTCCTTCTCCTCCATGAACAGCGCGGAGGGCGGCAGCCCCGTGGTCTCGTTGGGCTCGGAGTTGCTGGCGTCCTCGATCCGCGCGACGATCTCGTCGATATCGTCCCAGCCGTCGAAGTCGCCCTGGTAGGCCATGAGCCGCGACAGGAAGCGGTTCGACGACTCGACCTTGCCCTTCGTCTGGGGGCTGCGCGGGCGGCACAGCTTCAGCTCGAAGCCGGCGGCCTTGGCGAACTCGTATGCGCGCTGGACCTTGAGGCGCCTGCCGCCCTTGATCGTCACCAGGGCGGACATGTTGTCCGTGACCCACTCGCGCGGCACGCCGCCGAGCCTCGCGATCGTGGCGTACATGCACCTGACCAGGTCGTCGGTCGTCCTGGTCCTCGACCGGATGAATATGTGCCTGCGGGAATGGCCCAGCGTCGCCGCGAACACGTTGAACTCGAACAGCTCGCCGTCGCGGTTTGCCATCTTGACGGACTCCTTCCAGTCGAACTGCAGCTGCAGTCCGGGCGGCGTCTCGAAGCGCGGGTGCGGCTCCGGGCCCCCGGAGGCCCCGACGGCGATGCCGTTCTTGCGCATGAACTGGGTGAAGGCGTTGTAGCCGGCCAGGTCCTCGCCGGGATACCTGTGCAGCAGCCACTCGTGGATGCCCTTCTTGGTGACTCCCGGCAGTTGCGCCTTGGCTGCCACCTCCTCGATGTGCGCGTCGAACGAGCCCGCCCTGTCGCCGCGCCCGTCGTGGGGCCGCCCGCCCTCGGCCCTCCAGTACGACGCCACGGTGTGCCTGTCCTTGCCGTAGCGCTTCGCTATGTCGCTGAAGTTGGGCTTTATGCCCGCTTCCCTGTACATGTCCAACTCTCCGATCAGGTTCTTCTCCGCCACGGCCCGCTCCTCCCGAAAGCATCGTTCGCTCGTCGATCGAAGCGTAAGTCCCGGCGTTGGTGGAAATGGTGAAAATGCGTTGGCGCAAATGGCGGGATTGCGTTGGCATGATTGGTTATTGAGCGTTGGTCAAAATGGTTGTTTTTACAGTAGCGCTAACAATCGCGCGCGCTCTCCAACTCCGCCGCGCGCTCATCCGCAGCCGCAGCGGCATCGGCGGCCGTCACCTTCACCTGCGTCAATTCAGCCGCCGCCTGCTCGGCGGCCGCAGCCGCATCGCTGCGCACGCCGGCAACCTCCGTCTCGCACGCCGCGCGCGCCGCATCCACCTGCGAAGCGGCATCCCGCTGCGCCTCCTCAACGCGCGCATCGGCCGCTTCCGCAGCAGCCTTCACCTTTGCCGCCGCATCAGCCAGCGCAGCGTCCACCTCGGCCGTCGCCTCGGCGCGCATGCGCTCCACTTCCGCGGCCGCGTCCTCGCGCGCCTTCTGCGCGTCCGCCTCAGCGGCGCGCTTGCCGGCCTCGGCATCCTCAAGCGAGCCCTTCGCATCCTCAAGCGCCGCCTCAGCCACCTGCGCGCGCTGCGTGGCCGCCTGCTCGCGTGTGGCCGCCATGTCCAGCTCGTCGGCCAAGTCGTCGCGCTCGTCGGTCAGCGCGTGCACCTGCACCTTCCACGCCTTCAGCTGGCTTTCCAGCTCCTCGCGCTCGGCACGCTCGCACTCTAGCGCCGCCTCGGCATCAAGCTGCGCCTGCGTCACCTCTTCCACGAACACGCGACGCACCTCAACATCGGGGATGTCGGGGCTGGCAATAAGCTCTTCCTTGATCTCCTTCACGAACTTCGGCTTCACCGGATCGCGATGCACGCTCTCAAGCTCGGTGAGGTTGCGGTCGTCCGACGTCAGGCTTTTGAACACCGCATAGTTGTTGATAAGGTTCGTGTACATCTGCACCATGTACTCGTCGTCGAAGGCCATCTCGGAATCCTTGACGTCAATGGTGTAGCCCACGTTGTCGTAGCGCTCCATGAACTGCCACAGCTGATAGCACTTGCGGTAGTTCGGGTCTTTCATGATGAGGTTCGTACGCTGAATAGGGCTGCGGACTGCGGCGCACCCTGCCATGATCTGGCAAAACGACGCATTGCGCAGCGCCATCACCAAACGCCGCACGCGGTCGATACGCATGAACGTTTCCATGTTGTCGGCATCGTTTTCCGCGAAGCTCTGGCGGTTCTTCACCGTCATCTCGACGTTGTACTCGATCTCCTCGTACGCATCGTCGATCTTGCTATGCATCTTGAAACGGTTGCGAATCTCATTGCCCGTCGACCAGAAGATCACGTCCGTGCGCTTATCCACGAACGTCAGCAGGCGCTGGATCAGGTGATACACGAAGCGGTTCTCGTACAGGTCGTACGTCTCCACCGTGTTCACGTTCAGAATCTTCGTCGGATGAATGCCGCCGTCGTCCGACGGCGCCAAAAACTGCGTGTTCTGGCTCAGGTGTCGCACGGAATCGGCCGAGATCTTCTTCGCCAGCGAAACAGGCACCACTTCCTCTTCCGTGGTGATGAATCGCCGCGGCTTCTCGATGATGGCGTTGATGGCGTCAAGCGAATCCTCGATCATGGAGATCCACTCTTCGTCGATCACCTTTACCAGCTCTTCGCGCTTCTGCTCAAGCGTGGTATCGGAAGCCTGCGCCATCTCGAACAGGTAGCGGAAGTACCTGTCGTCGGCCTGAATCGGCTCCATTTGAGTGGAAAAGCTGTCGTAAAGATCTTGGATGGTGTCCGACATTGCAAACTCCCGCGTCAGTCGTCAACGCGAGCCCGGCCGAACAGCCAGGCTCGCAAGCAATTAGTACATGTTCTGGATGCGCTGCAGGTACGAGACGCTGTCGGGCAATCCGCCTTCGCCAAACGTCTTCTCGATGTACTCAATCAGGCCCTTGATCTCGTCGCGCACGAAGCTAACGTTCATGGACTCGAACTTCTTCAACACCTTGCGCGCGATGATGTAGTCCATGCCGCCAAGTTCGGTGCCGCCGCATGCCACGTACACGGGGATGAAGTCGTACATCTGCTTGATGATACGGTTACCGAACGCCAGGCGGAAACGCGTCTGCAGGTACTGGTCCATCTTGTGCATCTTCTCAAGCACCTCTTCGGACACCACATGCTCCACCTTGGCCTTCTGGAACAGGTACTGCAGATGCTCGGCCGTCACGTGCACGCGCGCATGCGCCGGGCACTCGAATGCATCGGCACGCTCGTTAAGCTCGATGGGGATGGCGCGGTCGTACACCTTGTCCGTGATGGTGAACGTGGAGTCGTCGTTGTTCGCCGTGCCCACGAACCACAGGCTGTCGGGCACGGTGATCTTGCCGTCGTGCAGCTCCTTCGGGTCGCCCGCCCACGCGGTGGGCACCAGGTCAAGCACCCATTCGTCATGGCTGGGCATTTCAAGCACGGAAAGAATCTCGGCGAAGTAGTACTCCACGCGCGCCAGGTTCATCTCGTCCAGCACGATGGTGCTGGGGTCGGGGCGCAGCCCGGCTTCGTACATGGCGCGCAGAAACTCGGTTTCGTTGAAGCGCTTGGAAAACTCGTTGAAGTAGCCCATCACCTCGGTGCGGTCGCGATACGAAGGCTGCACGGACACGATGGTTGCCGGGTTGTCCAGGTAACGGCCGAACGAATACGGCAGCGACGTTTTACCGGTACCGGAGATGCCTTCCAGAATCAGCAGCTTGCTGGCGGCCATGCCGGCCACATAGCGGCGCACGATCTCAGGCGTGTAATACAGCTGCATCTCGCTGCACGCGAACGCGCGGTAGCCCTCGACGAAGTCCACGAGCGAAATCTCGTTGTCGTATGTCGGCGGCACGAAGTCGCGATACTTCAGATCCACCAACGACAGCTTCGGGAAGCGGTTGGCCTGGGCGATTTCGCGCTCCTCGGCCAGCGTCTTGGCCTCCACCGTGGCCTTTGCCATGGCGGCCGCGGCATCGGCAACGCCTTCGCCGTCAAGCGCAAGCGACGCAGAACCCGTCAGCACGCCGCTAGCCGCAACGCCCACAACCGGAGCGCCTTCGTCGGCAGCGGCAGCGCCGGCCGCAGCACCGCCCACCACGTTGCCAACCGTGGGCAGCGTGTCGTCCACCAGCGCCGACGCGCCCATGTAGGGGATGCGCTCCGTGCCGCCCATGGCGTTGACCTTCAAGGCCAGCACCTTGTTCTTCTCGTCCATCAGGTCAAGCACCTGCTTGTTCAGGCGCCCGATTTCGCGATACAGCGCCTTGTTGCTGGTGTCGTCGTGCTTCAGCTGGTGGTTGACGCGCCACCGGTGCACGCAAATAAGCACAATCAACACGGGCACTGCTATAAGCAGGGCAAACAAGATAACGGCACCGATTTTGCCCACAATGTCGAACGTATCGAAGTACGTCTTGAATATGCTGAAATAGTCCAGCCAGCCGAATACCAGCAGGTTCAAAATAGAGCTGAAGACGGCTGCGATGTTGTACACGACCTTCGCCAACAGCTCCCAGGCAAACCCCAGAAACTCGCTCACTGATTCCGGTCCTCTCTACCCCACGTGCCGCACGTCAACGCGCACGGCACGGTTATACGATCGTCGTTCCGGCGCCCGCCAGGCACAGCGCCCTTGCCGACCGCAGCCAGCGTCCACGCGCCAGGCTACTTGTCGTCCTTGCTATCGCGTCCACCGGCAGCATCGCCAGCCTTGCCGCTTGCCGCCAAGGCCGCCTCAGCTTCCGCCTTCAAACGACGAGCCTCGGCAAGCTTCGCCTCCGCATCAGCGCGCGCAGCCTCCGCACGCTCAACGTCAGACCCCGCTTCGGCATCCGATCCTTCGCCATCGACAATAGCCGCCGCGCGAGCCATGCGATCTTCCTCGGCCATGGCGCGCTTCAGGTTCATGCCCACAATCACCAGGTGATACACCTGATATATGAAGAACAGCAGCATGGGCAGCACGATGACGATCAAGAAGCCCCACGTGGAAGACAGGAAGTCCATCACCTTACCCATGCCGGGAATCTTGAACACGTACTGGCCAACAATGTCGCCATCCGAGATGATGTGCGTATCGGCTACATCGTTGTTGTCGCCCTTCGTAGTGAAGCTGCGTATGCCGTTCAGCTCATCAATCGACTCGATACGGTGCGTATTCAGCGCATACTGGTTATCGATGATGGTGTGGAACGTCACAATGTCGCCCACCTGCAACTTCGACGTGTCGCACGTCTTGATAACAATCAAGTCGCCCTGATCGAACGTCGGAGACATGGAGTCCGACTGCACGGTCATCGGCGTGAACCCGCCCAGGTTCGAAACGCTGCCGTCGTCTTTCGTGGCAAGCGTGGTGAACGCATACAACGCGGCAACCAGAATGATGATCCACATCACCACGCTGATGACGATCGACCCGACTTTCTTCACGGTTTGCATTTCGCTCCCTTTCGCGCGATTCAACTAATCGTTATTGCAGCTCGACGCCCACAAAGCGCATCGAGACGGAATAATCCGCACCCTTCACCATATTAGTGCAATTTGTGTCGGTCCCCTCCAACCAAATGCGAACAATTACGGATTTATCCGTGTTCGCTACCAGGTCAAACATGCTTGACGCCTCGGTTGTCTCGCCCTTATCAAGGCCAAACACCGTCGCCGCGCCCGTGGAGGTTGCGTTTGTTGCAGCATTCGGGTCGTACACCCAGGTTTGACCGTCAGCAGTAAAGCTCATACGCATGGCCAGCGGCAACCCGTCCACCGCCGAGGAGAACGCCGTGCCCGCGGCGCCATCCGACCCATCTTGCCCCGTCAGCCGCACCACCACGTCCTTCTGGCTGATGAAATGCAGCGTGAACTCCAAGTACGAGCCGCTTGACGCCTGGGCAACCGAGCCATCCTCAAGCGTGAACGTCTCGTAATCCGACGTGGTCACCGGCTCCAACCTCGACGCGTCAATGTCAACGCCCAGGTCAGACGATATGCGAGACGAAATGGCATCGAACCCCAGCGTATGCACATAGCTTTCGAAATCATCGTGCGCGTCCAAGTCGAAGCGCAGCGACCCGTCCGCCGTGGCATCCATGGCCAGCATGCGCGTCTTCGCGCTATCGGCAATGGAAAACCAGGCGAACGTAGCCATGGCGATGGCCACCACCGCGAAGGAAAGCAGCAGCGCCGTAGTAGCCAGGCGATGCTTCAAGTCCTGATCAGCCCGCACACCCGCTGCATCACTCTTGCCACGCGTCACGCCCGAAGGCGACGCGCCGTTCAGCATGCCCATTTACGCCCCCTGCCCATCAAGCACCGCGAACAGGTTCAGGTGCACCACGCCAACATCGCCGTACAGGTAGTCGGCGCTATCCGGGTCGGTCCCCTCGATGTAATAGTACACGTCCAAACGGTAATCGGTTCCTTGGTCCATGGTCAGCAGCGCATTCTGCGGACGCATGGCCGAATCGCCCGAGCCCATCAGATATGCGTTGAAATCTTCAGAACCATCATTTGCGCAGGCCAGCGAGCCGTTTTGCCATCCCAAAAGCATGCCATCGGCATACCCGTCAAGCCCCGGGCGCGTGGCCGGGTGATCGCCGCGATGCCCGCCATCAGAGCCGTCAAGCGCGAAATAGCAGGTCATCACCACCTGGCCCGCACGCGAGAACTTCAGCCCCACGCGCGCCGCACGCAAAAGCTCAGGGTCGGCATCGGAGGGAACCAGCGAATCGCCCAAGTACAAATTCACGGCACCCGTAGCATTTCCCGCGCCGGAACCGATTACGCGAGCACGCAGGTCAATCCACCCATGGTAAAAATGCTCGCCATCAGCCGCTTGCTCGAAATGCACGGCTTCACCTGCATCGTTGTTGTGCGTGCATTCCGCAAAGCCATTCAGATCGAACGTGGAAACCGGATAGAGCGTAAGCGGGTCGGGGCTATTCGACGACAGCGCAACATCGCCCGACGACGACCAACTGCCCGACGCCGCATCGCCCAAATCAACGACCAAACTGCTGTCATCGCTGTGCACGGAGACAGAATTCGTGTTGACGGCCGCGTTATTGGTGAACCACGCATACGTAGCAACGCCCAACGCAGCAAGCAGCACGAACAGCGCAACTACGATGCCCACCTGCACGAAGCGAAGCCTCGATGCGCTTCCCTGTTGTGTATCCTTCATAGCGTCAGCCCCCTTACGCCCGCGTTGCCGCAAAAGCGAACTGCAGCGAAATATCGCGCGACTGGGCCTCATTACTGCAATTGTCGTCGCAGCCTTCCATGTACACGAAATACGTCACACGCACTACTTCATCAGCCGCAAGCGTGTACAACGGCTGCGCACCAGCGCGCGCAACCGGAGCATCGCCCGTGCCGTCCATGGTATACCCGCCGATGGACAGCGAAGGGTCGGCAACATAGTTCCACGATCCGGCACCGCTAACCACCACGCCATCCTGCGCCGTGGTGCGACGCGACGTAGCGCCCGCAGTGCTGCCCAAGTCATCGCACGAGAAGATATACGTCTGTGAACCGGAACTGCCTTCGATAATGAAACCCACGCGCAAAGCCGCCAACAGCTGAGGGTCGCTGGTAACGTTCATCTGACTTTGATACAGATACACGGCAAGAGGAGCGGAGCTGCCCTTCAGGTAAAACGTACCCGTCAACGCATAGTCATCAACATTTGCAGTGCAGTTCGCATACTCCGTGGTAATGCCATTCGCATTCTGAAACGTTCCACGCCAAAACGAGGTCAAATCCGCAGTCGAAATGGGATAAAGCGTTTTATCGGTCTGCGAAAGCGCACATTCCGTGTCGAACGGCCCGCCCTGGCTGGCGCCGATAAGCAGGTCATACCCGCTATCGCTGACCGTGTGAGCCGCGGGCGTAACATTGGTATAGCGAGAGCTGCTAAACCACGCGAATGTGGCGGCAGAAAACGCCGCAAGCAGCAACAGCAGCCACGCCGCAGCAATAAGCATACGCCGGCGCGACGAGAACACGTCTCGCAAAATCGAAGACGATTTCCGCGCAGTACGTGCGTCGGAACTAGCGATGGCCACCGGTTCATGCAATTGTTTACCCATACAGAAGCCCCTAACCCTGCTTGCCAGCAAAGTGGAGCGCAAGCGACTCCAGATTCGTATTCGCCAAGTTGTTCGTGCAGTCCTCGTCGCACCCTTCAAGCCACACATATACGTCAACCTGCACCGGCGTGCCATGGTCGGCATTCGCCGAGGCAGCAGGCAAAGAGCACAGCATGGTCGATGAGGGAAGCAACGCCAACTCACCCGTATCATCGTTGTATTGGCAGTAGTTCGACGAATTCAGCGGCGTAAACGTAACCGTAGAGCCGTCCGAGCGCGAGCTATCAAGCACATCGCCCGCCGATCCGTTATACGTGTTATATCGCCCTTGCGGATTATGCGTCTGCGTCAATTCGAAAATATACTGCGACACAACAGGCTGGCCTTGCCCAGGAGCATGCACGGCAAAGCCCACACGAAGCGCCGTCGATATAGGATTGTCCGGATCTTCATCATCGTAGGCAATATCAGCAAGATACACATCGGTAGCGACTGAGCTGGTAGTAAGGAACAGCGATGTTTCGTAGTAATCCGAAGACTGAGCAGGAGCAAATACATTCGCAAGCAAAGATGATTGCGAAGTGCCGCCCGTGAACCCAGTTACCTTTTGGAACCCAATTTCCATATTGTCAGTGGAAACAGGATCAAGAAAACCTTGAAACGCCAAGCCAGCAGATGTTTTGTAATCGCCATCATAAGAGTTCGAAATCAGGAACGTCACACCCGTGCCAGCAGCCATTTTGACGTCGGTGACGTGACGCGAGGTGTTGTAGATATACCACGCATACGTAACCGTTCCAGCAGCAAGCACAGCGATAAGCAGCACAACAAGCGTACGTCGAAACGTTTTACGCAATTGCCGCGAATCGGACAACGTTTCCTCCCTCAAAACTAGTTAGAAACTCAAGTAGACAAACATCCCTATTTTAAGCGATACAGCATCCTCTACACCAGCCAGCAAAATAGAAACGCTCACGAATTAGCAAATAGAAAAATGAGCCAAATATTTTACCAGAGAGAAGTGTACAGAATCAACAAGAAAGTCAAAGTCGAAACAAAACGTTGAAGCTGGACAAGAATTTCAACGAAACGTTGAAATAGCTTTGAAGCATATCGTGTTACAGTAGTTCACGTCGAAGGAAGTAATATCCACTTTGGTTAAGCACACGGCCTAGATGTTTATCAAAAGAGACTTCGACAAGCCCATAAGGCGCGATGGATTTGCAAAGTCTTGCTGCAGCGACCGAGCGAAACCACCGCGCCTTCGGCTTTTTCAAACCATTGCAAGCCAAAACGCATAGAAAGCCGGCGCCAGCTACGCGCATGCACCAGGCACAGCGAGGCTCGCGACCGGACACATCCCCCGTAAACGCAAGAAGGGCCCGCGGGGGACCGGATCCCCCCGCGGGCCCTGCCGGCCTCTGCGGCCGCTCGCGCAATAGAAAAGCGCCCTCCGCGAGCGCGACGCCCTGCCCTCCCGCAGCCTTGCGCTGCAGTACTCTCGGCGAAGGCGGGCTTAACTGCCGGGTTCGGGATGGGACCGGGTGATCCCCGCCTCTGTGGTCGCGCTCGCGGGGGGCGCTCCCCCGCGGCTCATGGATATGAGCCTGCCCGGGTCCCCTTCCGGGGCGACCCTGGCGGCCGTGCAGCGAAGGAAGCTGCCCGCACATCGACGCCTCGCAAAATCCCTTACGAGGATGCGAAGAGCTCGGGCTATCAGCAGCGCTCGGCTGAGCGGGTCGCCCCGCTTGCACCTGCGCCCTGTCGACCGGGTGTTCTACCCGGGCCCTTACCGGAAAGTGGACTCATCTCGGAGACGGCTTCCCGCTTAGATGCCTTCAGCGGTTATCCGTGCCGGGCGTAGCTAGGCGGCCGTGCCGTTGGTCGACAACCGCTGCACCAGAGGCCCGTCCACCCCGGTCCTCTCGTACTAGGGGCAGACCTCCTCAATCCACTTGCGCCTGCGGAGGATAGGGACCGAACTGTCTCACGACGTTCTGAACCCAGCTCGCGTACCGCTTTAAACGGCGAACAGCCGTACCCTTGGGACCGACTTCAGCCCCAGGATGCGATGAGCCGACATCGAGGTGCCAAACCTTGCCGTCGATGTGGACTCTTGGGCAAGATCAGCCTGTTATCCCCGGAGTACCTTTTATCCGTTGAGCGACGGCCGTTCCACTCTGTGCCGCCGGATCACTAGAGCCTGCTTTCGCACCTGCTCGGCCCGTCCGCCTCGCAGTCAAGCTGGCTTGCACTCTTGCGCTCTCGGGACGGTTGCCGACCGTCCTGAGCCAACCTTTGCGCGCCTCCGTTACTCTTTAGGAGGCGACCGCCCCAGTCAAACTACCCGCCTGGCACGGTCCGCGGCCCCGGTCAGGGCGCCGCGTTAGGCCGCCGGAACGGAGGGGGCAGTATTCCAAGGGCGGCTCCGCCGGGGCTGGCGCCCCGGTTTCGATGCCTCCTGCCTATCCTCTACGCGCCGAGCCAACGGCCAATGCCAAGCTGCAGTGAAGGTTCACGGGGTCTTTCCGTCCTTCCGCAGGTAATTCGCATCTTCACGAATAGTGCAATTTCACCGGGTCCATGGTCGAGACAGCGCCCAAGTCGTTACGCCGTTCGTGCAGGTCGGAACTTACCCGACAAGGAATTTCGCTACCTTAGGACCGTTATAGTTACGGCCGCCGTTTACCGGGGCTTGGCTTCAGCGCTTCGCACGAGTGCTAACGCATCCGCGTAACCTTCCGGCACCGGGCAGGCGTCAGACCCTATACTTCCCCTCGCGGGTTGGCAGAGTCCTGTGTTTTTGGTAAACAGTCGCTTGGGCCGTTTCGCTGCGGCCGCCCAGGGCTCGGGGAGCGTGTCCCTCCACCCCGGGCGGCGCTCCTTCTCCCGAAGTTACGGAGCGGTTATGCCGAGTTCCTTGACCATGGTTCCCCCGATCGCCTCGGTATGCTCTACCCGCCCACCTGTGTCGGTTTTGGTACGGGCGCCTCTGTCCCTGCCTAGGGGTTTTTCCAGGGAGCGTGGGCTCCGCAGCTTCGCCATGCGGCTTCGTCTCGCGTCTCGGCCTTGCGTGCAGGGCGGGTTTGCCTGCCCTGCGGCCTACGCGCTTTCACGGGGGCGTCCAGAACCCCGCCTGCGTACCCTTCTCCGTCGCCCCGTCGGTCTGAATAGCGGTCCAGAGGCGGTACAGGAATGTCCGCCTGTTGCGCATCGGCTACGCCTTCCGGCCTCGCCTTAGCTCCCGACTGACCCTGGGAGGATTAGCCTTCCCCAGGAAACCTTGGGCTTACGGCGGCGGCGTTTCCCGCGCCGCTCTCGTTACTCATGCCAGCATCCTCACTCCCCTGCGCTCCACCGTCGGTCGCCCTCCGGCTTCTCCGCCCAGGGGAAGCTCCCCTACCAATGTGTCTACATTCCGCCGCTTCGGCGCGTCGCTTAGCCCCGTGAATTGTCGGCGCGCCCCCACTCGACCAGTGAGCTGTTACGCACTCTTTGAATGCATGGCTGCTTCTAAGCCAACATCCTGGTTGTCTGGGCAGGGGCACATCCTTTGCCACTCAGCGACGACTTGGGGGCCTTAGCGGGCGGTCTGGGCTGTTTCCCTCTCGAGCACACAGCTTAGCCCACATGCTCTGACTCCCGGCCTTTCCGTCCCGTCGGCATTCGGAGTTTGGTCGGCATCGGTAGGCGGTGAGGCCCCCTCCTCCGTCCAGTGCTCTACCGCCGCGGGAAAACGGCCGGGGCTAGCCCTAAAGCTATTTCGGGGAGAACGAGATATCTCCGGGTTTGATTGGCCTTTCACCCCTACCCACGGGTCATCCCCTCCGTTTTCAACCGAAGTGGGTTCGGCCCTCCACGGGGTCTTACCCCCGCTTCAGCCTGCCCATGGGTAGCTCACCCGGCTTCGCGTCCACCGCGCGCGACTACGTCGCCCGCTTAAAGACTCGCTTTCGCTGCGGCTCGCTTCTATAGCTTAACCTCGCCGCGCGCGGTGACTCGCTGGCTCATTCTACAAAAGGCACGCCGTCACAGCGCGATGGCTGCTCCGGCTGCTCGTGGGCGCGAGGTTTCAGGCGCTGTTTCACTCCCCTCTCGGGGTGCTTTTCACCTTTCCCTCGCGGTACTGGTTCGCTATCGGTCGCGGGAGAGTGTTCAGCCTTGGAGGGTGGTCCCCCCTGCTTCGCGCGGGGTTTCACGTGCCCCGCGCTACTCTGGGAATCGGGAACCCGCTGCCTGCGCCTCTTCGGGTACGGGGCTCTCACCCTGTTCCGCCGGCCTTCCCAGGCCGTTCCCCTGAGGGGCAGGTTTATGACAGCGGGAGGGGGGTGCGGCCCCCTCGCGTCCCGCCCAGCAACCCCGGCGCGGAAGCGCCCGCACGCTGTGACACGCGCGCCGGTTTGGGCTGGCCCGGTTTCGCTCGCCGCTACTCCCGGGATCTCGGTTGATTTCTCTTCCTCGGGGTACTTAGATGTTTCAGTTCCCCCGGTTGCCTCCTGGCGCCCTATTTGATTCAGGCGCCGGTAGCGGGGCATTGCCCCCGCTGGGTTCCCCCATTCGGGAATCCCGGGATCGAAGGCCGTTTGCGCCTCCCCCGGGCTTATCGCAGCTTGCCGCGCCCTTCGTCGACTTCCCGCGCCAAGGCATCCGCCTCGCGCCCTTAACATCTTCCATCCAAGGGATCCTGACTGAATTAGTACAGGTCGTTCAAATCGATAGAGAATACCAGATGAATGATCGTTGCGATCGTGAAGAATCCGAATCGTCTTAATTGGATCGATTCTAAATAATTCGTTCTCGGGGGCCGGGGGATTGCCCCGGCCCCGCGTCGTCATGCTTTCGCTTCGCTTCGCTGTTCGGCTGTCAAGGTGCCTCGGGGCGGGAGCCCCGGGAGCCGGATGCTGGATGGAAGAGACTTCCAGTGAGGCAGCGATTCTCTTGATTGGTCGAATCTCCCTAGAAAGGAGGTGATCCAGCCGCACCTTCCGGTACGGCTACCTTGTTACGACTTCACCCCCCTCACCCTCCACACCTTCGACGCCTCCGCCCCCCGGAGGGGTTCGGCCGGCGGCTTCGGGTGCAGACGACTCGGGTGGTGTGACGGGCGGTGTGTACAAGGCCCGGGAACGTATTCACCGCGGCGTGCTGATCCGCGATTACTAGCAACTCCGGCTTCACGGAGGCGGGTTGCAGCCTCCGATCCGAACTGGGGCCGGCTTTGCGGGATCCGCTCCCCCTCGCGGGGTGGCAACCCTCTGTACCGGCCATTGTAGCACGTGTGCGGCCCAGGGCATAAGGGGCATGATGACTTGACGTCGTCCCCGCCTTCCTCCGGCTTGACGCCGGCGGTCCCCCGCGAGTCCCCAACTGAATGCTGGCAACACGGGGCAGGGGTTGCGCTCGTTGCGGGACTTAACCCAACACCTCACGGCACGAGCTGACGACAGCCATGCACCACCTGTCACCGCTCCTTCCGGCCACGGCGTCTCCGCCGCTTCACGGTGATGTCAAGCCCTGGTAAGGTTCTTCGCGTTGCTTCGAATTAAGCCACATGCTCCGCTGCTTGTGCGGGCCCCCGTCAATTCCTTTGAGTTTTAGCCTTGCGGCCGTACTCCCCAGGCGGGGCGCTTAACGCGTTGGCTGCGGCGCGGAAGATGTTATCCCCCACACCTAGCGCCCATCGTTTACGGCTGGGACTACCAGGGTATCTAATCCTGTTCGCTCCCCCAGCTTTCGCGCCTCAGCGTCAGTTTCGGCCCAGAGAGCTGCCTTCGCCGTCGGTGTTCCTCCCGATATCTGCGCATTCCACCGCTACACCGGGAATTCCGCTCTCCCCTACCGCACTCGAGAGCGCCAGTTCGGGACCCGGCCGGGGGTTGAGCCCTCGGGTTAGAGGTCCCGCTTAGCGCTCCGCCTACGCGCGCTTTACGCCCAATGAATCCGGATAACGCTCGCCCCATACGTATTACCGCGGCTGCTGGCACGTATTTAGCCGGGGCTTCTTCTGCGGGTACCCTCGTTGAAGTGTTCCCCGCTGAAAGCGGTTTACGACGCGGACGCCTTCGTCCCGCACGCGGCGTTGCTGCGTCAGGGTTGCCCCCATTGCGCAAAATTCCCCACTGCTGCCTCCCGTAGGAGTCTGGGCCGTATCTCAGTCCCAATGTGGCCGGTCGGTCTCTCAACCCGGCTACCCGTCGTCGGCACGGTGGGCCTCTGCCCCGCCGTCTACCTGATGGGCCGCGACCCCATCCCCCGCCGCGAAAGCTTTCCCGGGAGCGGCATGCGCCGCTTCCGGAGTACCAGGTATTAATCCCCCTTTCGGGGGGCTGTCCCTGGGCGGGGGGCAGGTCGGTCACGTGTTACTCACCCGTTCGCCGCTTCATGTCCGCCCGGAGGCGGTTTCATCGCTCGACTTGCATGTGTTAGGCACGCCGCCAGCGTTCATCCTGAGCCAGGATCAAACTCTCCGTTGAAGAAGAGCGGGGCCGGTCTCCCGTCCCCGCGATCTTTGGCAAAAAATAAAACTTTAAAAGAAATTGTAAATCCGGGGCAGGCGGGCTCAAAATAGGTAGGCCCTGCCTGCGCTGGCTTCACTGGCTATTGTGATCGTCTCTTGTCCAGTATCCGGTTCTCAAGGTTCCCGCCTGCGGGGTCTCCCCCGCGGCTTTCCCTTCGGAGCAGGCCCGCTTTCGCTTGCCGCCCCTCAAGGCGATGATTTACTTTACGCCTCCCCCGCCGCCTTGGCAAGCCCCCATCTTCGAGATGCTGGGTTCTACACATTTTGCACACATCTGACGTCAGCGAAGCCCGAACTTGGCCTTCGTGCGCCTGAGCTTCCTTGTCCAGGGGCGGTACAGCGCAAGAAGGAAGACCACCGTTGCTACAGCGTGCAGCACGTCAAAAGGCAATGCTGCGGCGTATACCGCCAAGACCCCTGCCAAGCCGCTGGCTTGCGCGTGATAAAAACTGAGGATGCTCCATGCGTTTAAAATGAAGCCGTAACCTAAGCACGAGAGAAACCCATATAGGTAAATCACGATTGGATGCGCATCAATTGCGCGCGTTGCCTGGACGTCCTTTTCGGTTTCTTCGGCCTTGTCGTTGCCCTTTTCTTTATTGGTATGTGCTTGAGGCCGTTTAGGCATGCGCAGTTCGGCGAGCAGGCCGGCGCCGTAGCCGACGAGGCCCCATGCGTACATTTGCCAGGGAGTCCATGCTCCTTGGCCGAAGAAGAAGTTCGACGCCAAAGCTGCAAGCGAACCGACCATGAAGCCGCTTTTTCGGCCGAATGCAACGCCTGCGATGATGGCGATGGCGCTTACGGGCTTGAAATCCGGAATAGGCGCAAACAGGATGCGCCCTGCTGCAGCTAGCGCGGCAAGCACCACGGTTGGCATGATGTCGCGCAGTCGCGGCGCAGACGCCTCGTAGCCGGCGAAGAAGATCACGAGCGAAAGCATGACCACAGCAAACGACAGCAGAGCGGTTTGCTCAATATGTAAGAGAGCGCAAGCAACAAGCACCGCCGGGGTGGCAATGATGGATATCGCCTCCCATACGCACGTTGGGATTTTCGCAAAGGTTCTCATAACGTATGCGCCTCTGTCCTGGCGCGCTCTTCCCCAGTTGGTTTGGGGCTTTCGCCTTGCTGTTGATCCTGTTTGACGATGTTTCCGAACAGGCGGCTTTCTGCGTTTGTGCGATAGATGAGGTTGTGTTTGAAGAATCCTTCGACTGGCTCGGTGCAAACGATTTCGCCATCGAACAGCATCGAAACCGTGTCCGCCGTTGCGAACGCGAAATCCAGGTCGTGCGTCACCAGGACGATGGTGTGACCTTCGTCGGCGAGGGACTTGATTGTTTGCGACAGCGCGGCGCATGATTGTGGGTCGAGGCCTTTGGTGGGCTCGTCGAGGAAAAGCAGCTGCGGATTCGCAAGCAGCAGCTTGGCGATTGCAAGCTTTTGCTGCTGACCGCCCGAAAGATCGAATGGGTGCTGCTCGGCGCAATCGGCCAAGCCCATGCGCTTGCTGACGCGCTGCGCCTGATGCTGATCGTAGCCGCAGCGGTCGGCCCACTCCATGAGCTCCTCGCGCACCGTGTCGCACACGAAGAGCGATTTGGGGTCTTGCGGAAGGAGAGCCTGGGACGAGGCGAGCGCATTGCGAATCTTGCCGCGCTGCGGTTTGAGAACGCTTGCCAGGCAGCGAAGCATGGTGGTTTTGCCGGAGCCGTTTCCGCCGACAAGAGCATGCACGGTTGCTTGTTGCACCTGCAGGAACGCGCCGCGGAGGACCCATGGGGCATGCCTGTCGAAGCGGTAGTAGAGGTTGCTGATATCAAGAACGATTTCGGCGTGTTGGAGCAGCGAGGCTCGTTGCAGACGGCGGCTTTGCATGGCAGCGGCTGCCTGGTCGAACGAGGCGATGGGACCAGGATCGTCAAGGTCGACGCGTTGCGTGGCGTACAGCGCGGCGTCTTCGGGCGAATGCGTTGCCATGACCACCGTGATGTCGAGCTCGCGATTCACGCGTGAAAGTATGAACAGGAACTGTTTCACAGCGTTAGGGTCGAGTTGGGACGTGGGCTCGTCGAGGACGAGCAGCTGGGGACGCAAAGCAAGTACAGCGGCGAGGTTCACCAATTGCTTTTGCCCGCCCGAAAGGTCCTCGGTTTTCGAGTGCATCCACGGTTCGATTCCGAAGTAGTGCGCAACCTCGGCGATGCGGCGGCGTATCTCGTTTGGGTTAGTGCCGATGTTCTCCAAGCCGAACGCCAGCTCGTGCCAAACCGTGTCGCACACGATTTGCGCGTCGGGGTCTTGCATGACGTAGCCGATAAGCCGGGCCGATTCCGATGGGCTCATAGCAGGGTGGTCGTTTTGCACGAGTTGTTTGCCGAAGAGTTTCAACGAGCCGGACGCGGAGCCGGCGGGGGCCAGTTCCGGCTTCAGCGAGCGGAGAAGCGTGGTTTTACCGCAGCCCGTTGAGCCGACAAGCACGCAAAAGGCGCCTTGCTCAACCTGGAATGAGATGTCCTGCAGGGCATTGCGAGCGGCAGCAGCGTCGTTTTGCGGGTAAGAGAACGAGAAGTGTTCGACCTCGATTGCACAGTTCCCTATCGAGGTGATTTGCGAGTTATCAGCTGGCACGATGCATCCTTTTCTTTATGCGTGCGGCGGGTACTCCGGGAAGCGGCGCGAGAAACGCGGTTAGTGTAAAGTGCGAACTTTCCAGCGAAGACAATCGGCAGCGTTGAGCAGGGGCGGGACGGCCATAAGCAGGCCGTATGGCAAGAATAGCCACCAGGGCGACGCTCCTGTGATAGCGGGATAAAAGCGGAATCCCGAAAGCACGCTGACGGCGCACGCAGCTGATATCCCCGCGAGCACCACCACAACAGCTACCAAACACTTGTCTGCGGGACCAAAGTGAAAGTGCCGGTACGACGTTCGCACGACGCCGCAGTGATATCCGCGGGCGCGCATGGCATCGCTGCGCGAAAGGGAGTCTTCCATCCCCCAGCCCATCAACACGTTCACCACGCGCAACCGGCCGGCCGTCTTGTCGCGCTTGGTCAGAGGCGCCGCTGCGCTTGTTGCCGCTTGAGCAGACAAGACGGTATGCCCCCGACTCACGAACTGCGGGACAAGCCGCAGGACCTGGGACACCATGAGCGTGATGGTTGGCAGGCGGTTACCGAACAGCATCATCGACCGCTCGCTGTCGAGGCAGGCGGAATAGGAAGCGAACCACAAGAACACCGCTGCGAACACAGCGCCGGAGCACAAGCCGTACGCAAGCGCCTCGGCATAGACCGCGCGCGGCCCGATGCGGAACAGTTCGGTAGACCCCGATGCCACGAAAAAGGGGTTCGCTGCGGAAACAATGAGGCAAAGCGGAATGACCCAGCGAAGCGAAAGCAGCGTGGGGCGCAAGCCGCGACACACCACGGAGCAGGCAAGCGCACCCGCGAGCGACAGACAGGCGAACACGGGATGCATGCATGCCATGGTAAGCGCAAGAGCGCAGGCCAGATAAGCAAACGGCACAACGGGATGATAGAGGTGAAACACGTTTTGGTTCACGATATCGAAGCTCCGTTCACGAAAAAGCCGGGCGCCATCGAGCACCCGGCTTGAAACCTACCGACTAGCCAGCAACATAGTACCAAACGACGGAATCGCCGTCGGAAAGCACGTAATTGCTGCAAGCAGTCATGGGCGTGTTGCCGTTAACGGAGTACATCCAGCCGGATTGGCTTCCGTGCTCCTTTTCCGCCAGCCCGCCAATTGCGGCCACGTACGTGCCGTATCCGGTGCTGCGCGCGTTCACGGACAGGCCGAGCGCGCACAGGGCGTCGTACGGCGTGGCGCCCGGAGCGAACGAGAAGCTGCCACTTGCGGAAACGCCGCCGCCGGCAGCGGAACTGTCAACGGACACGGAAACGTTCACGGCGTTTTGCGCAGGCGGCGCATCGGTTGACGGCTGCGAGCTGGAACCACTTGCAGTCGAGCCGGATGCGGGCGCGTTGCCAGCGGCGGGCGCCGATGCGGTTGCCCCGTTGCCGCCAAATGGCGAATCGGCGGACGCGGCGGAAGCCGCCTGGCCAGCGCCTTCGCTTGTTTGCGAAGGCGCGTCTGCTTGCGCTTGGCTGGTGCCGCCCTCGGGCGAGTCCGCTGCTTGCGAATTAGCGTCCGATGCCGCGTCAGGCGAGCCGGTGCTGCCAGCCGTTGGCTGAACCGACAAGGATGCGACGTCCGAACCATCGGCTGAAACCGCCCCGTTGAGTGCGGAAGGCCCACCAGCAAGCGCGAATGCCGCGACGGCAATGAGCAACAGCGAAGCGGCGGCGAGCACCGAAATGCCGACTTTCGTTTTGGTCGCAAGAGGCGCCTTGCCGGCAGCTGCTTTCACGCCATCTTCGCCTGCGCTGCCGACCGTTAGGGCCGCAGCCTCGGCCGAGATGCGGGTAGCGTTGGGATCATCACGATCAGCCATGCCGTTAAGCCTTCTTCGAACGGGCGCGACGCTTGGCGACAATGAGCCAGACGCATGTGCCGATTGCGCCGGCCACGCCAACGCCAAGCACGATAAACGGCCACGAAGGAGCAGCGGGAGCCTGCTCGCCCTGGTCGGTTACCGCTCGAGACTCGCTGGTTGTTGCCGTTGCAGAATACTGCTCCGCGCTGGCCTTACCTGCATCGGAAGCTTCGGCAGAAGCCTGGTCGACTGCAGGCTGCGCGGTCTGCGCCGAAGTTGCAACGGGAGCACCTGCCAGCGGCAGCTGGGTGGGCGCAACAAGCCCGCCTTGAGGAATGGTGCTGTCGCCGGGGTCCGTTGCCGGCTTCGGCGTAGGCTTCGGTTCCGGGGAGGGATCCGGCTTAGGAGTGGGCTTAGGCGCGGGATCCGGAGTAGGGTCAGGCATCGGAACGGGCGTGGTTCCGCCGCCGGCCAGCTTGAACAGCGTGCCGGAGTCGTTGATGTAGTACAGGTTGCCCGCTGCGTCGGCGATGACCGGCGAGTCGCAATAGTTGTTGTGACCCGCTGCATCGTATACCAGCTGCGCCTCGGATTCGCCAACCTTGTAGCGATAGACGCCGCCACCGCCAATGCAGTTGCCATTATCGTCTAGTACACCGTAGTTCACCGTGAAGTACACGTACGTGGCACCGTTTCGCACGGACACGAGCGGCGCTGCCTTGATGCCGCCCATACCCGGGTTGCCACAGGGAATTGCTTTCCCATCAGCGTTGGCGATGGTCTTAATCGAAAGAGTTGCGAGGTCGACCATAGCAAGCACCGCGCCAGAAGCGCTTTCGCCGCCAACATACATGACGCCATCTGCGACGGTAGGCGTGCAGGCGGAACCCGTAAGACCGAGATCGACTACCTTCTCCTCAGAAATGATTCCGCCAGGAGCCATAGAGGCGTATGAAGCCACCCCGCTCCTGGAAGTAGCGCCAGTCTCAATCTTCAGTACATGCAGCTTGCCGTCGCGCGAGACTACGTAGATGGTGGAACCATCAGAGGACACAACGCAAGCGGAGTTCACCGACGCGCCGAGCGCAAGCGTACTTGCCACTGCGCCCGTTGAGCGGTCAAGCACCTCGATAGTGCCGGCGCTGGTGGACACAACGGCATAACCGCCCGCGACTACTGCGCCGTTCCAGTAATACCCCTCGTCGGCATTGCGATGTTGCCAAGCGATAGCGCCCGTAAGGATATTGATGCAGGTAAGATAGCCGTTATTGTAGGTGCTTGCGCCCACATACTCGCCCGTGCCGACGTATACGTAATTGCCGTCCACAGTAATTTGCGAGCTTGACTGGGCCTTCGAGCTAACTGCGTCGGTCAACCATACGGTGGTCAGGGTGTCGGCGGTAAGCGCCTGCACGGCACCACCATCGAGCGGAACCATGACGACGCCTTGCGCATAAACCGGGCGCGTGGTGTAGCCGATGGAACCTGCCAGGGGTGCCTGCGCCAGCTTAACGCCGGTAGCAGCGTCAATTTTCAGCAGCTGCTTGTCAACGGCCAGATATATGTAGCCGTTGACGATGATCGGCTCGCTAGCGTTGCTGTACAGATTCGTGCCATGTTGCTTCCAGTTAAAGGTCCACGAATTCTTGAGGAAGTCGGTGGGCGTAGCTGCGCTGGTCGGGCGCGACGTATCGCCAGCCCAATCGGCCTTCCAGTTCGGACGTTCGGCGGAGGGATCGATTACTACTTCGTCGAGGTCGGGGACAGTTTCGCTGCCATACACGAACGCAACGCTGTCGCCCGTCTTAAACTCGATAGAACCGTTCTTGAAAGTGTCGATATCATTCCCGTTGACAATGACGTGCCATTTTCGTGAAAGCACGCGACCAGAATCAAACGGAGACTGCAAGGAGAACAGAACCCAAGCATCGCTATCGCCGAAAAGAACGGGATTCAAACCGCAATCGGTCAGGTACCCATCAACGACATCTCCAATTTTCGTGCCCTCAAGGAACACGTGGCGAGATTCATCGGCCCAGCGCTCGGCTTTGCCGTTCGCGCCCTTGCCGAAGACCTGCATAGCCACCGAGACTTGGCCCGGCATGACACCGTCGGCACCGTAAACCCACGTCACGGTGTCACCCGCTTGCAGCGTATAGTTGCCAGCCATGACGTTGGCAAGCTGGCCGTTGATGAAGAACTGCCAGTACTTCCACGTGCTTGCATCAACTTGCTCGGAGCTGAGCGTGGGACCGCCTTCAAACGGAGACGTCAGCGAATTGAGGTACCAGCCGTACGAGCCCTTACCCGTGTCAGCCTTGATGCCCGCCTGAGCAAACATCAGCTCCGACAGGTCGGCCGCGGTGGAGCCTTCCGGCATGCTGGCGGTTTGCGGGGCCGCCCACATTTGCTGAGCGCCATCGGCGTCCTGGCCCACTACCTGGAAGGACACGGACAGCTTGTCGGAAGGTGCCGGGTCGCCGTACGCGGAGTAGCACCAGATGATGGAGTCACCCTCTTCAAGCTGGATGCCGCTTGCGCCGGCAGATGCGGCCTTGCCGTTCACGAACAGTTGCCAATATTTGTACGTAGTCGCGTCGTAGCCGAGCGTCAGGTTGCTATCGAACGGCGACGTGATGCTCTTCAGGTAGAAGCCGTACGCCGTGTCCGGATCGTAGTCGGCAACAAGACCGACTTGATTGAACAGCTTGATGGTCATGTCGGCAGCGGTGGAGCCGTTTGCCAGCTCGAAGGGCTGCGCGGCCGCCCACGTCTGTTGGTTGCCCTGCGCGTCAACGCCGATAACCGAGCACGTGGCATTGACAATGGGGTTGACGATGCCGCTGGTGCCGATTACGGTGACCGTCGCCTCAACCTGCTGATTCGCCAGCTTGGCATACGTTGCGTTGTCGGGATAGCGCTGGGCGTAGCGGGCGAACTTCTCGCTGGAAAGCGAGGAGGTGATGGTTACCTTCGTGTTGTATTCCGGCTGTTTGACCAGCAGGTTTTCGGAAGTGATAACGGCGCTGTTGCTGGATTTGAACAGGCGCCAATCATTGCCCGACATATCGTCATAGCCCGGCAGT
This sequence comes from Senegalimassilia faecalis, assembly GCF_004135645.1. Classification (NCBI taxonomy): domain Bacteria; kingdom Bacillati; phylum Actinomycetota; class Coriobacteriia; order Coriobacteriales; family Coriobacteriaceae; genus Senegalimassilia; species Senegalimassilia faecalis. Next base: position 1,883,343 of record NZ_SDPW01000001.1, on the reverse strand, counting down.
TCCACCGGCACGATGCCCAAACCCGTCGCATCGGTAGTAGCACGGTCGTAGCTCCAGGCAAGGTTGCCGTCGGCATCGAGATATGCCTTCTGGAAGGCATGCATATTCGCCGTGACCTTCGATGCATCCTGGCCGTTCAGGATGGCCTGGGCATAGCCGGCCTTCGCCTGCTCCATAAGCGAAAGCTCAGCGTCAAGCTCGGCCTGCGAAAGCGGGGCCACCGCGTAGTCGAGCGTTTTCGAGGCCGTGATCTCGGGATTGGACTTGTCGGTGACGGTCAGCGTGATTTTCGTGTTCGCAGACTGCTCGCCGGGCTGCGGTTGGTAAACCGTGCCCTTGTAGCCGTTGAACGTCACGTCGTCGGTGCTGGCCGCGTACTTCACCTCATAGCACTTGCCATCGATGTCGAGGTTACGCGTAGTCGGCATCTGCAGGTCGGACGTGAGGCCATCCTTGTTGGCAACGGTATCGGTGCCGTAGTTCTTTACCTGATCGTAGGTGAAACCGGCGTCAACCTTGGCTTGCAGCGCGGCCTTTTCGGCGGCCACCTTCTGGGGGTCGCCCTTGACCGTAATGGAGAAGGCGTGTTCGCCCGTCACCTCAGCGCCGTTGCCGCTGCCGCCAACGTTCGGCATGAGTTTGACCGTGGCGGTAAGCGTCACGTCGCGGTCGGATGCAGTGCGCACCACCTTGCCGCTGTAGTTGCTCCAACCGTAGCCGGAAATATTGATCTGATTGCTATTCGATTCCCACGTAACCTCGAATTTGCTGTTCGAGCCAGCACGGTACGGCAGCGAAAGGTTACCGGTGACCGCATCGGCCGTATCGCCCGACGCAAATCCAATAGCCAGATCCTGCGCAGCGTTGTCAAGCAGCTGCTCAAGCATGTCCTCGTTCCACGGCACGGTGATGTTGCCGGGCTTGTAGTCGATGGACTGGCCGTCCTTCGAAAGCACGAAGGAAACGCTGGCCGAACGCAGGCTGTCGAAGGTGTAACCCGAGTAGTCATTCGGGTCCATGTAGAAGTACGTGATGTTGCCGTTGGTGTCATCCTCGGCGGAGATGCCGACCGTGGCCTTGTCGTTAGAAACGGTGAAGCTTGCCGACTTGACCTTGACGGAAACACCCTCGAAGCCGAGTTCGGCGATTTTGGCGGACAGCACGTCATTGATGTTCGTGTCTTCGCCGTAGGTGGGCGTGGGCTTGAAGTTGGCAGCAGAGAGTTTCTGCGCCAAGGCCTCAAGCGAAGTGCGGTCGATAACCGGGTTGGCGAACACGGTTTCCACGCGCGAGGAACCGCTTTCGGCAACTACCTTGAGGTACTTGCCTGCGGCGGCGTCGGGAGCGGCGATGCTTGCGCCCGTTACGCCCTCAAGCGCAGAGAACGAGCCGTCAGCCTTGTCGGCGACATACCAGGTGAACTCCACGCCGTCTTTCACGGTGACGCCCGTGGTGGAGCTGCCGTCAGCGCGAACGGCTTGAGCCTGCGCGCTAACGGTGTCGCCTGCCACAACGTGCGTGGAGGAGCTGATGGACTGCGGCGTGGTGGTCACGCGCAGCAGGTTGTACTGGCCGGCCGGGGTGACCGTGGTGCCCGACGCCCACTCAACAGTGTTGTCGAGCGAATACGCCGTGACCTTGAGCGATTTGCCCACAAGCGCCGTGCCGATGGTGAGCGAGCCGTCTGCCGCAACGCCTTCGGTCACCTGCTGCCAATCGGCATCGCCTTCGCCCTTGGCATACCAGGTGTAGGTGAGCTTGGCGTCCTCGGGGGCATCCTTGTCGTAATAGCCGCTGGCAACCTTAGCCTGCGGGTTGATGGTTGCACCTACCTGCAGCAGAGCCGAATAAGCGTTCTGCAGTTCGACGGCGGTGAGCGTGTACTGGCCAGCGATGGTGACCGGGCCGAGCGGGTCAACGGGCGTGGTGCCCGAGCCGTAATAGCCCGGCTTCTGCGTGCTGACCACGGTGCCGTCGCTTACAACCTTGACGCGCAGGTACTTGCCCACCATGGCGTCGGTGATCTGGTACGTTGCGCCCGTGGCGCCCGCGATGTCTTTAAAAGCGGAATCCGCGGTGGTTTTGGTGTCGGCGTACTGCCACTGGTAGCTGACGCGGTCAGTCGAGGCGACCTGCGTGTAACTGCTCTTGTACGCGGTAGCGGTCAGCGTGGCGCCAACCTTGGCCGAGCCGGTGACCTCTACCTTATATAAGGTTACGGAGCCGGGCTGCACCGCAGGGCCGACCGACGAGGATGTCTGCTCGCCGAAGCCGCCGTCGGCAGCCGCAACGAGGTACTTGCCTTCGTAGGCATCGGTGACGGTGAAGCTGCGCGAGGTTGCGCCTTCGATTTTGTTCGTGCAGGTAGTGCCGGACTCGCCCCAGTACCACTGCCAGGTCACGCGATCGCTGTCGGATACATCGGTGCCCGAAGCGGTGGCCGTGGCAGTAATGGTGTCGCCCACGTTGACTTTGCCGGACGCGCTGAGCTTGACGCTGCTGACGTTGACCGAACCGGGTGCAGCGATTTTTTTAGTTGGCTTGGTAGGGTAAGTGCTGCCGCCAACTTTCGCCGTGATGACGCACTTGACGAAATTGCCCTCGTAAGCGGAAAGCGGGAGCACCTGGTTGGTTGCGCCCTCGATGTTGGTATACGTGCCGGTCTCAGAATCGCTCACCTGCCACTGATAGATGAGCTTTTCGGAGTCAATGTAGACGCCGCTAGCGGCACCCTGCTCCCTTGCAAGGGCACGAACCGTCTGGTCAGCCGTATATATGTAGCCCGTCGAGCCGCTTTCGGCGTCGGCGAGCACTGCGGAGTAGATGTCGACCGCGCCGGCAAGCTTGAACGGGCCGACGCCGCAGTCGGGGTAACTGCCGAAAGTAACGGTATTCGCGCCGGCCTTGGCCGACACGGTGATGTAGCAGCCGACGTAGTCGTCGGTCACCGTGAACGTGGAACCGACGACGCCGGGAATGTCCGTCCACGTGGTGGAGGAGTTGGGCGCCGATGTGCCCTTATAGTACTTCCAGGTGTAGGTGACCTTGGAGTTGTCTACATAGGTGGGGCTGTAAGAAGAACCGGCGTATGCCGCCGCGGTCAGCGTGGCGCCGACTTCCTTGCTAGAAGCCGTCAGCTTAACACCGGCAAGCTTGACGGCGCCAGCGGCCATGACAGCTTCGGAGGTTTTCGCCTCGACGTCGTTGACGCCGGCGCTGGCGACAACTTTGATGTACTTGCCCTGCAGCGCATCGGTGAGCGTGAGCGTGGCGCCTGTTTCGCCTTCGATTTTGGTCCAGGTTCCGGAGGAGGAGCTCGAGGAATACCAGGTGAAAGTTACGTTGATGTCGGCAGAGGCCGACGTGGAGTAGTCGGTGTATGCCGTAGCGGTGAGCGCGTCACCGACCGACGGAGTGGAATTGCTTAGCTTGACGTTGTACAAGCTTGCCTGGCCGACCGCCAAGACCGGGCCGGGAATGTAGTTCGCGTTGACGCCTTCGCCATAGCTTTTTGCCGGGCCGTAGTAATCTTTGCCGTTAGCGGTGACCTTGCAGATGAAGTACTTGCCCGCCATTTCAGACGTGACGGTGAGGCTTTGCTCGTGGCCGACTTCTTCAGTGTAGGAATCGATGGTGCCGGATTTTTCCGTGCCTGCCAGCCACGTGTACGTCCACGTGCCAGGGTTGGCGATGGATTTCGTCTCGGTGTCAGGGTCGCCCCAGTAGTCAGTGGTTTCCACGTCGTCGTACATGTTGGCCCACAGCACGTCGCCCGCGGAGAGCGAACCGTATTTGTTCGACCAAGTGCTGTCCTTGTCCTGCTTGTCCTGGATGTAGACCTTCGCGGACGAGGTCAGCGTAACGTCGGACTGGACGGCAGGCGCCGTGGCGTTGTCGGTGACGCCAGAGGCTTCGGCGGCTTGCGGCGAAGCTTGCGCCACGGAGGCACCTGCGGAAGCCGATTCGCCGCTTTCCTTGCTTTCGGCGGGCTGTTGCGCCTGTTCGGTTTCATGTTGCTGCGAGCCAGACTGCTGGCTTGAGGCGGCCTCGCCGCTTTGGGCGGCCTGCTTGCTGGCAGCGCCGCTTGCCGCGTCGCTTGCGGCAGCGTTACCTGGTTGCTGCGCCTCCGAAAGCGCCTGCTCAGCATGCGCGCCGGCGGCCGCCTGGGCGTCTGCCAAGGCGGCAGAAGGCGTCATGGAAACAGCAAGCGTTACTGCCAAGAACACAGAAAGCGCGCGCTGACCAGGTGATTTCATTGTTGGAATTTCATGACCCGCCTTGCCAGGTGGCAGGGCAGCTTTGCCTGCTTCGTTGCAGGCTTGCTCGCCGCGCACTACGCGCGAGAACAACGTGCCGATGTTCATCGGTACCTCGCTTCCAGGGCTTTCCCGCGATGGATGGGCATTCCGACTTTGCTTCGTTTGAACGGCCCGCATACCTGCGGCGGTGCTTGCCGAGAAACAGCACCCGCGCAGCGTTCGCGAGCGACCGATTCCCCAGCCCGTTCATCAGCGTATACGGTTCCTGGTAGAGCGTGGGATTCGCACCCGCATTCCCCCAAGCGTCCGGAATTTTCCGCGCGCCCGCGCCGTGCCCGGCGCAACCATCTATGCCAATTTACAAACACGTCATTCTACCACACGCGCGCAGTAAAAGAGACGAAGGATCAGGACGACTGGCCGCCCTTCGCCCCGTTTATGAGAGGCCGCGCTTTTGCTCGCCCTACATGGTGCGTTCGTTTGCGCTTGACTCTACGATTATTGCGATGACATGGGCTTTTGGCCGGGCTGCATGACTTGGTCAACGAGGGCGGCGGCCACGCGCAAGCCGTCGCAGGCGGCGGACATGATGCCGCCGGCATAGCCGGCGCCTTCACCGCAGGGGTAGAGGCCGGTTTCGGGTTCAGGGGCGTTTTGCACATCGGGATCGGGGGCTTCGGCGGCCAGCTGCGCTTGCAGGTTTTTCCCGCGCACGATGCGCACGGGGCTTGAGCTGCGGGTTTCCACGCCCGTCATGACCGCTTGCGGGTCGGCGAAGCCGTGCAGGCGTCGGTCGAGCAGCGGCAGCGCCTCGGCCATGGCGTCGGCCACGAACGGCGGGAGCGCGCTGCGCAAGTCGCACCAGGCTACGCCGCGGGCGTAGGTGGGGCGCACGTTTTTGCTGGTGTTTCCCGCAGTGTGCGCAAGGAAATCGCCCACGGTTTGCGCCGGAGCCTGATAGGGCTTCCCACCTGCGGCGATGGAGGCCTCGTATGCTGCGCGTTCCATGTTTCGCTGCAGTTGCACGCCAGCAAGAGGATCGGCGCTTTCGAAATCTTCGGGGCCGATGCCCACCAGAAGCGCGCTGTTGGCGTTGCGCCCGTCGCGCGCGAAGCGGCTCATGCCGTTGACCACGACGCCGCCCGGCTCGCTGGCCGCGCAGACCACTTCCCCGCCCGGGCACATGCAGAACGTGTATACGCCGCGACCCTGCTGGTCAGCGGCTTGCTGCGCCTTCTTCGCCTTCGGGCGCAGGTGCACCGACAGCTTGTAGTCGGCCGCACCGAGAGCGGGATGATCGGCAGCTTTGCCATACTGCGCGCGGTTGATGAGCTGCTGCGGATGCTCGATGCGCACGCCGACCGAGAACGGTTTTTGCTCCATATGCACGCCGGCGTCGCGGATGAGCTCGAACGTGTCGCGAGCGGAATGGCCGCAGGCAAGGACGATGCGGCGCGCGGGAATACGCTCGACGGCGCCAGTTGCAACGTCGGTGAGCTCGGCGGCGGCAAGTTCGCCGTTTTCGAATTGCAAGCCTGTCAGTTGGGTTTCGAACCGCACCTGGCCGCCAGCTGCCACGATCTGTTTGCGCATGGTGCGCACGACGTTGACAAGCAGGTCGGTGCCGATGTGGGGCTTGGCTTGCCAGAGGATTTCCTCGGGGGCGCCGGCTTCGACGAACAGGTGCAGCACGTGGCGCGACCAGGGGCTTTTGATGTTCGTAGTGAGTTTGCCGTCCGAGAACGTGCCCGCGCCGCCTTCGCCGAACTGGATGTTCGTGTGCGGGTTGAGTTCGCCGCCGGCGTTGAATGCGTCGACGGCGGCCAGGCGATCGTCGACCGCAGCGCCGCGCTCGACGACAAGCGGGCGCAGGCCGGCGCGCGCCAGGTACAGCGCGCAGAACAGGCCCGCGGGGCCCGTGCCCACCACGATGGGACGCGGTTCGGCAGCGGCACGCGACGCGGTTGCAGCTTGCGGAACCTGCAGCGGATCGTAGGGCTGGTGCGCCTTCACGTTCGGCGCGCCTTTGCGGCCGACGGCCGCTTCGATGGCGGCGGCTTCGGCTTGCGCGCCGGCGGCTAGCGTCACGCCGAGGGTGGCCACGAAGTGCACATCGTGCTTCTTGCGCGCGTCGACGCTGCGCTTGAGCAGGCGGATTTCCGCGATGTCGCGCGGCGGGACGTTGAGCGCGCGGGCGGCGGCCCGACGCACGAGCTTATCGGCTTGCGAACCTTCGAGCCCGGCGTCAAGCGGCAAGGCGAGGTTTGAAATCTCGAGCATGGGTTCCTCCGGATTATCGGGCGCGGCGGCCGTTGCCGCCGGTGTTTTGGCTGCAGTGGGCACGCTGCGCGGCGGCGTGGCCAGCTAGCATACCGCTTGACCAGGCCCAATGCAGGTTGTAGCCGCCACACGGGGCGTCGACGTCAAGCGCTTCGCCCACAACGAACAAGCCCGGGTGCGCCTTGGATTCGCACGTTTCGGGGTTGAACGCGCCGACGGGAAAGCCGCCGCGGCGAACCTGGCACTGGCGCTCGTCGCCGATGCCTTCAACCGTGAGGGCAAACCCTTTAAGCGCCGCCGCCAAGTTCGCGGCATCGGTTTTCGCAAACTCGGCCGCAGGCGCAAGGCCCGCGCGTCGCAGCAGCACGCCGGCAACGGCCGGCAGCAGCAGGCCACTGAGGAACCGCTCGCACGTGGGCGCCGCGCCAAGGCAGCGCTGCATGCGCTTGCGGCGCGCCAGAAGAAAGTGCCCCATCTGCTGCGGCGGGATATCGGGAAGGAAATCGACGGCCAGCGTGTCGCCGGGGCGCGCCAAGCGCGAGAGGTTGAACACCGCCACGCCCGAGACGCCGTAGTCGCGGAACATCACCTCGCCGCGTTCGCGGGCGACTTGCTCCCCACCGCGCATAAGCGCGATGGCGCCGCGCACGCGGATGTTGTTGAGTTGGCGCGTGAGCTTGGCGTCCGCTTTCGTTACGCGCAGGGGCCCAAGCACGGGACGCAGCGGTTGGCAAACCAGCGGCTCGGGCAGCTGCACGCTTGCCGCCGCTCGGCCACCCACGGCCACGATGACCGCCGCGGCATGCCCCACGGAACGGTCGGCGAAACGGATGTTGTAGCAGCCGTGTCCGTCGCGCGGCGCGTCCACGCGCTCGGCGCACTTGCCGACCTGGACGCGCACGCCGAGCGCATCGGCGCCGGCGCGCAGCACGTCAAGCACGCTGGTGGCCTTGTTCGCCTGCGGGTACAAACGGCCTTCGGACTCTTCGCGCACGCAAAGCCCCAGGTCGGAGAAGCGTTCGAGTACGGGATTCGCCGTGGTTGCTTTGATGGTGGCCCCGCCGCGTTCGCTGACGTAGCAGCCCTGCAGCGCCATGAGCGCGTGGCCGACGAACTCGGCGTTGCGGTACACGTCGGCGCTGATTTCCGCATTCGAAATGTTGCAGCGGCCGTTGCCCGTTGCCAAAATGGAGCGGCCGACGCGCTCGGCATCGGCCTCGTATACGACGACGGTGCCGCGCGCACCTGTGGCACGCAGCGTCAGCGCGGCCTCGACGGCGGCCATGAGGCCCGCCGCGCCGCCTCCTATGATTGCGATAGTATCCATGTCTGCGATTATACGGCGAAGCGGCAACTTGCGACCCCGGCCAGTGCGCGGCTTTGGCAAGATTTCCGGATTCCTGCATGGCGGGAGCCCCGCGGCCTTCGTCTTGGCAAGATTTCTGGATTCCTGTAGCGGCAAATCCCCTCGGAAGCCTGGAATTGGCAAGAATCCGGGGTTCCTGCACCGCTTGGGCCCCTTCGGCGCTACAGGAATCCCGGATTCTTGCCGCGAGGTCCGCTTCTCGGGCCGAAAGCTACAGGAATCCGCTTTTCTTGCCACGACGCCAAGCGCAAGACGGCGCCCGCCGCAGCCGCAGGCGCCCATCAAGATAGCCTTGCAGCGGCTTTTCGATAAAGCGGGCAGGCGGCGGAGGGCCGGGTGGACGCAGCCGAAGGTCGGGGCGAACGAGGCGAGCGCAGAAAGGCCGCCGCCCGAAAGTGGGACAAAGGGACTGTCCCTTTGTCCCATTGTCAGGTTTCGATTACCCTGGCGATGACTTTGAAGGATCGGGCTACAGAAACATCGGATTGTTGCCAAACAACGACCGAACTTGCCGACAAGATACAGAACAAGAGAATTCTTGCCAAAGCGAACGTGGAAACGGCCGAATACCTCCGAACAAGCCAGTCCGCATCGACATCCCATCCGTCTGCACGCTCTGATGACGGGAAGGGAAACAGGAGGTTGCGCATGAATTTGCTGACGAGAAGCCGCTTTTGGGATGTTGTTCACGCCGCGCTGGTGGCGGCGGCGCTTCTTGTTGCCGGGTGTTTGGCCGGGTGCGCCCAGACGGCGGCCGAACCCGCTGCGCAACCGGAAACGGTCGCACAGCAGGCCGCGCCTGTCGAGGGCGACGGCGCCGAGGACGAAGCGCCCTCCCCAGCCGCAGGCGGCGTTGCCACGCCGTCGAGCGCCGAAGCGCTGCAGGTGGTGGGCACGCAGCTGTGCGACCAGGCCGGCAATCCCGTGCAGCTGCGCGGGGCGTCCACGCACGGCCTTGCGTGGTACCCGGGCTACGTCAACCCCGCCTTCTTCACCGAGCTGCGCCGCGATTGGAACGCGAACGTGGTGCGCCTGGCTCTGTACACCGCCGAAAACGGCGGCTGGTGCGAAGGCGGCGGCCGCGACGAGCTGTACAACCTGGTGCGCGACGGCATGGCAGCGGCGGTGCGCGCTGGGCTTCCCGTGTTCGTCAGCGAATTCGGCATCTGCGACGCCAGCGGCAACGGCACCATCGACTGCGCGTCGGCCGATGCCTGGGTAGCAACCATGAACGATTTGGGCGTCAGCCACACCTGCTGGAACCTTTCGAACGAAGACGAGGCATCGGCGCTGTTCAAAAGCACGTGCGGCAAAACGTCGGGCTTCACCGCCGACGACCTGTCCGAAGAAGGCACCTGGCTGTGGGACGTGCTTCATAGCGAAGGCGAAAGCGCCGCAAGCGCAACAGGCGCGGCAGCTGGCACGGCAAACACGACAGCGGGGTCAGCCGCTTCCGCAAACGATTCGGGTTCTGCCGCGGCCGGCGATGTGTTGCACAGCAGCACCGGCACGTTCGACTGGACCGCCACGGTGGCCGACCGGTGGGAAGCCGACGGTCAAAAGTTCTTCCGCTATGTAATCACCGTCACGAATAAGGGCGATAGCGCCGTGACCAGCTGGAACGTGCGACTGCCGCTAAGCGGAACCGTTACCATCAGCGATTCTTGGAATGCAACCGTTTCCGTCGACGGCACCGAGCTAACGCTGGATTCCGTCAGCTACAACGGCACGCTTGCCCCGCAAGCCACCGCCCAAGACATCGGCTTCATCCTAAGCGGCAACGCCATACCAAGCTCCGGCCCCATAACGGGTTAGACACCCGTCATTTCCGCAACACGCAACCTAAGCAGCACCAAATCTGCCGCTGAGCCCACCCCACATCGACGGCGTATTTCACGGTCGCAATGAATTATACTATTGAAATCATCACCATTTTCCGTTTAAGGAGGTTCGAATGAACGCCTCTAACAAATCCCGCTCTACCAACAGTATGTCTCGAGAAGAGAAGCTAGCCATATGCACCAGAGAGCTCTACTCTCACGAACAGTTCATTCAGAATTTCAAGCAAGACTTAAATGAGTTATTATCCGCGCAGGATTTCATGAACCTTGTGCGCTCAATCAGCACAGGAAAAGATTCGAACGGAATGTTCTCGGGATATAGAAGTCCGGAGATTCAGCGATTCAAACAAACCCTGAACCAAGCAATGCGCGATGCGCAAGTCTACTTCAAATTTACCGCCTATCATCGAATCGCAGACCGCATGCAGTCACTAGGAGCAACTCAAAAATCAACTGCTATTTCGGTTTTCTACGCAGTCTGGCTTCTATCTCTCAAAAGCGCTACCGGCGGTATTAAAACGACCGCTACGTGTAATTCCCCTGCAAATGATCACTCCGCAGCAGCTTTCGAGCAAAGCGATGAACTCGTTGATTTCAGGCTAAAATGGCCAGCTCAGTACCGATGCGAAGATGGACATTACGTCCGCTCGAAAAACGAGATGCTCGTTGACAATTGGCTATTCAGTCACAGAATTTGCCACGCTTACGAAAAAGCGGTCTTCTCAAGCTCTGATAGCACGAATTATTGCAGCGACTTCTTCATTCCGTCTCGCCAGCTATTTATCGAAATATGGGGACTAGGCACCCAGGAATATCTTCAGCGAAAAGAGCGCAAGATTCATTTCTATCAATCAAATGGCTACCAGCTTCTTTCGATAGAAGACAAGGATGTACGAAACCTCGATGACATTCTCTCTAGGACCTTCAGCAGATAGATGCGGGAGTGAAGCAGCGCTAATTGACACTGCCATATTTCTTTTTGTACGAAGCCGAAAAATGTCGAAATCGAGCCGAATCCGAAGCCAAAGAAAGCAAGGACACCGCGCACAACAGCGTTTACTTTTTGTCGGCGCTTCCCTTAAACGATAGTCTTTCATTTAAACGACAATGCATTTTCGACGCGCTACCACCTTCGTAAAATCCACCACCGAAAAACCGAGCAAATATCACTCAGCGGCCTTCGCCGAGTTACCTTCACGCGCCTTGTTGCCCAGCAACGTTGAGATGATCAGCGCCGTTAGCACGAGCGCGGCACCACACCAACCGAGCGGAGTCAGATGTTCACCGAGAACCAGTACGCCAACTACCGAGGCACATGCCGGGTTCGTTGCACACGTCATGCCCGCCTGAACTGCGCTGATGTACTTTTGCGCCACCGGCTGAAACGTGAAACCGAACACGCTGCACACCAGCACCAGCACCAGCACAGCCAGGCAGCCCCATCCTGTGGCGCTTTGCGGCAGCGACGGGGTTTCCAGCGCGAACGTGGCCACTGCGCATACCGCGAACGCGCCGGCCATTTAAGCCACGCCGAGCACGATGGGGTCGCACGCACGCGAGAACCGCGCCGTCACTACGATGAACAGCGCATACAGCACCGCAGCAGCCATGGCGAACCCGTCTCCTGCGCCGATACTGGCATGCGTGCCACACACGGTCAGCAGCGCCACGCCACCAAGTGCCACAAGCGCGCAGCACATCGAGGACGCACGAAGCTTCACGCCGAATAGCGCGGCCGCCGCAAGCGGGACAAGCACCACCGCCGTGTTCTCGATGAATGAAACCACCGTGATATCCGCGATTTTCAGCGCCAGCATCTCACAGAACATGAGCGCCGCCAACAGCCCACCGAGGCCTAGGCCGCGCGCAAGCTCTGCACGCGACGCCGCCAGAAGCTGCTTGCGAAACATGATAGCTAGCAACGCGAATGCAAGCCCGAAACGCAGCGCCAGCAGGCACAATGGCGCCACCTCGCCCAGCAGCGTTTTCGAGAACAGATACGCGATGCTGCGCGCAAGCACCACCAATACCATCAACACTGATGCTTGCATGTGCGTCATGATTGCCCCTTTCCGTGCTTCGAAACTCTCTTTGACGGGTAAACCAGGACAAGGGTACGAAATCATTCGCTATGACAGAAGCGAATGATTGGTAATATGGTTATGACGTTACATCATAGCAAATGGGTGCGCGCGCCGCTGAGGAAGCGCGAAGAGCGTTTGCATTGCACGGAGAACGCGCGCCGCGCATTTTGCAAGAGGCATTCACGCACGCCATAGCCTCGAGGGTGCAAGTAATCGCTCGCTTCCGCATACGCGCCCGCAAAAACTTTCGCCCCGCAACGAACGGCCGGGATATTTACCGGCAAAACCCTAGGAGGAAGACCGCTCATGGATAGCGAGAAATGTCGCGCGCTGGTGACTGCCGTGGAGTTGGGCAGCATGTCCGCCGCGGCGCAGCAACTTGGCTACACTGCATCGGGTATCACGCGCATGGTCAACGCGCTTGAGGCCGAGTTGGGCATAACGCTTATCGCGCGCACCTCGCGCGGCGTGGCGTTAACGTCGGACGGAGTGGCACTTGAACCGTTCCTGCGCGAACTTGCGCTCACCGCCGAACGCGCCCGGCAGCAAGCCGCCGCTGCAAAGGCCTGCTAGAAGGCGAGATTTCCGTAGCTTCCTACTCGAGCACCGCCGCAACGTGGCTTCCCAACATCCTTCGCGCCTTCCAAAGCAGCCACCCTGGCGTGCGCATGCGCACCATGGAAGCGGGCAACGAGCAGCTGGGTGGAGCAGCACACCATCGACTGCGCCATCTTCGCGAAGCGGCCGTTTCGCGGCGACTGGATTCCCCTGCGGCAAGACCCGCTGGTGGTATGGCTGCCCGCCGACCACCCGCGCGCGCACGACGCCGCCTTCCCCCTGCGCGAGCTAGAAGGCGTCCCATTCGTGGAAACAAGCCCGCATCAAAACACCGACACCTCGCAGCTGCTGGCCGCCGAAGGACTGCACCCCGACGTGCGCTGCACCACCACCAGCAGCTACACCTCGTATTGCATGGTGGAAGCGGGTCTGGGCATCAGTATCAACAACAAGCTGATGGCGCAAAACTGGCACGGCAGCGTGGTGGAATTGCCGTTCAACCCACCGCGCTTCGTGGAGCTGGGCATCGCCGTGCCCTCGCTTGCCCACGCATCGCTGGCAACGCAAGAGTTCATAACCTGCACAAAGCAAACGGTGAATGACCTGGGATTATAGGTGGCTTGTGCCATTGTTACCAGCATAAGCGACGGCGAGCATTTCGCGCTGAGATAAAAGCGTCGGAAAGCGAAATTCGCCCCCGAAAAGGAGGGCAGCTCGTTCCCAAAGTCCGCCTTCGTGTGGCGAATTCCGCCCCTACCCGATACTCAATGCCGCTTATGCCCGCATGGCGTTTGCGATGGCTGCGGCGGTTTGAGATTGTTGTTGGGTTGGCGAAATGCTTGCTTCGCCGTCGCCTGCTTGCGGGCCGTAGTCGGCGAAACCGGCGTGGTTGCCGCCCTCGATGACGAGCGTTTGCGCGCCCGCGGGAAGATTCGTCTCGTTCGTAGCCAGCTTACCGCGATTGAGCACGCCATCGGCATTGCCGTATATCACCAGCGCTTTGAGGTTCGTGGTCGACAAATCGCTGGCGGCATAAGCGCCCAGGAAAGCGACGCCTTCGAGCTTGTCGGCGTTGCCGGCAGCGTACTGTGCGCCCATCGCGCCGCCAAGCGAGTGGCCCGCAAGCCACCAATGCTGAACCTGCGGGGCGGCGGCCATAAGCGCATTCGCGGAATCAATGCCGAAAAACGCCAGGTTAAACGGCATGTTCGCGATAACGCAGTACACGCCGCGGTCGGCAAGCTGGCACGCCAGCGGCACGTAGGCCTGCGCGGCCACCTTCGCGCCCGGGTACAGCACCACGCCGTATTCGGAAGCGGGATCGCCCACCGCGATAGATGAGCCATTGTCTGTGATGCGCGCGCCCGCGGAATCTTCGCCGGCAGCAACAAGCGACTGCGCGTCCGAGCCCGCGTGATAGTAGTCGCTTACGTAAACGCCGAAGCCGACCGCGCACAGCGCGATCGCCGCGACAAGCGCAATCGCAGCGCGCCGCGGCCACGCGCGCCCGTTTTTCGAATCCTTCGCCACAGCCATCCCCTTCGCCTTTCGCAATCCCCTGCATTGCCATTCGATTAGTTATTTCTACCATTGACCGACAAGCACGATATCCCATTGCGAGATTGCGAAATGCGCCGAAGCTGAAAAGACACCGACAGCCCACGCACGCGGAAGCATGGCGTTGTTTGCGGGAGGAGGAAATTGGTGGCGCGCCTTCGGCGCTTGCGATTTGGGCACGAGCTTTCGCTCGCACCTACAAAGTGGGTGGTCCGATTGGCAGATGTGGGTAGTAGAAAAAACGTGATGCTGGTGAATTCGCTTGCTCTGACGCTTGACCGGTTGTTACTACCGGTAGCTACGCTAGGGCCACAAGCAAGGGATCGGCGCACCGCGAATCGCGGCTGCGGGCCCTCAGCGCCAAGCCGCCGCACGCGGCCGACGCAACCACACGCAACATCACAAGGAGATGCATATGATTCCGCTCGATTACTCGTACCCCCCTCCGCGTCCACTTCGGCGAGGGCACGACCGCGTAGGCGCTTGACGCCGAGATTGCCCGCATGGGCGACGTGGTGATACTGGCGTTCGACAGCGGTCCCATCAAGCGCAGCGGCCCGTACGACCAGGTGCGCGGCCAGCTGGAAGCCGCCGGCAAAACCGTCGTGGACTTTGGCGGCATCATGCCGAACCCCACGTACGCCAAGGTCCAGGAAGGCGCAGCGCTGGCGCGCGAGCACGGCGTCACCGACATCCTGGCCGTGGGCGGCGGCTCGGTCATCGACTGCTGCAAGGTTGTTGCCGTGCAGGCGCGCGGCAACCTGATGTGGGACTCCGCCATGGCCGAGAACGGCATCTTGAAGCTCGGCCGCATCACCGACTTCCGGGCGCACCAGATCGAGCACCGGCTGGGCGCGTTCACCGATTGCAACCACGGCCAGGGGCTTGCCTGTAAGGAACCCGCCCGCAAGGCAACCACAATAACGAAGGCCTCGCAGTTCCCATCGAACCGCAAGGCCTTTCGCATTCAACCTGGCAAACGACCTGTCCCCTTGTCAGCTTATGTCAGGTTTTACCGGCGCAATGCTGCTCGGGCTTGGATGCATTCGGCGGTAATGCTGATAGCGATTTCTTCGGGGGTTTCCGCACCGATGGCGAGGCCGATGGGCATGTGCACGGCGTCGATGTCTGCCTGCGGGATGCCCGCCGCAAGCATCTGCTGGCGCGCGGCGGCAATCTTGCGGCGCGAGCCGATAAGGCCCACGTAGGCGTGCGGCTGACGAAGCACCTGTTCAAGCACGGCGAAATCAGAGTTGTGACCAGGCGTCATAATGAGAATGAAATCGCGCTCGTCAAGCGATATGGACGCGGCGATGCTGCCGAAATCGCCGCACAGCACTTCGCGGGCGTCGGGGAAATCTTCCGGGCAAGCAAACTCCGGGCGGCTGTCGAACAGCGTGCAGGCGAACCCCACGCGCGCAAGCGCCGCCACGGTGGCGCGCCCCACGTGGCCCCCGCCGAAGACCACAGCGCGCACAGGCATTTCAAGCGGAAGAGCAAGCCAAGCTCCATCGAAGCGCGAGGCCGCGGCGCCCACAGAATGCAACGGCGTCGCATCACAAACCGCAGCCCGGCCGGCTGCGCCGTCATCATCTACGGCGTCAGAACCGTTGCCCAAACTGGCAAATCCACCAGCACCAGCAGTTTCAGTCGCATCGGCCAGCACCGCGCCGCAATCTCCCGCAAGCACCTTGCCATCGCCGTCAACCAGCGCCGCCGCAGCTTCGAACAGCTGCTGGCCTTCGGGGCAACGCAGCAGCAAAGTTGCCGGCGTGCGCTCGTCCAAACAGCGAATGATGGCGGCGGCTAGCTGCGCCCAGCGCGCATCGCCGCCGCGCACGGCCGTGTACAGCAAGCTTGCACTCCCGCCGCACGCCATGCCCAGGTCAGCCACAAGATCAAGCTGTTCGAAGCGCCCGTGGCCGCTGCCCAGCAACGCGCGTGCCTGGGCAATCGCGTGGGCTTCCAGCGCGCCGCCGCCGATGGTGCCGCACGCAAGGCCTTCCGCATCCACCAGCATCTGCGAGCCCGCATGCCGCGGCGCCGAGCCCTTGCCGCCCGCAATGGTAACCAGCACCACATCGCGCCCGTCGGCCAACGCGGCCGCCATGCATTCCGCGATTTCTCGCATGCTCAACCTTCCCGCCTTTCGCCGCCTGACAGTGCGCCGCTTACGTGCAAAATCGCTTCCAGCACGCCACCCGCCACGGCCAGTCCCTTGTCGGAGACCAACGCACAATAGCTGGCATCGTCGCGCGGATCAACGTCTCCGCACTTCAGACCGCGCGAAACCGGCACGCCGTCGGCAACAAGGCCGCGCAGCACGCCCGTTAGCATGGCCACAACCGGCTGGCCGTCCACGAAGGCCACCGCCTGCCCCTGCTCCACGTGATCGCCAATAGCGCACGCCCCGTAGAACACGCCATCGCACGGAGCACGCAAAACACGCTCGCCGGCGAACCCGCCGATAAGCCCGGGAACGGCCGTGTTCGCAAGGGCGGACCCTTCGTAATACACACGGCCAAGCGTGTGCCCGCGCATGGTTTCCACCACCGCATGGCAATCGACGCCCGCCGTGAAACCCGGCCCCACGCCCACCACAACAGGCGCCATGTCGCGGCGCGTGCCCACGTTGCGCTTCGCCAGGATGGCGTCCACCACCACGTCGGGCGCAAGCTCGCGTACGCATGTGCACGCAGGGTCGACCAGCACGGGAACGTCCTGCCCAGCTGCCAGTACGGCTGCCGCTTCGCCGGCATTAGCAACGCGCACAGCGCGCACGCCTTCGACCTGGGCCTCGCCCAGCCGCACGGCCTCGCTGAACGCCACAGTGCGGCGCACCGTCAAGGGCTGCGCGATCTCGGTCATGACCACACGCATGCCGCAGCGGTGCAGACGCAGCGCGATGGCGCTGGCAATGTCACCCGCGCCCCTGATCACCGCAAGCACGCAAACTCACCCCTTCGCAAGCTTCCCGCCACCACGGGCGTGGCCGCCAGCTGCGCCACACGCTCAGCCTGCCGCCACGCTTCGGCGCTTTCGACCTTGTTGATATACAGAATGTCGTGCAGGCCTTCTGCGCCAAGCACCGCGGCCAGCGCCTCGGGCGTCACGGGCGCCTCAACCGGCACGCCCGCCAGCTGCGCGAACAGCTGCGGCCGATGGCACGCCTGCGACACCTGCTCCCCCACACCGTCGATGCCCGCAACGCACACCACCCGGCTCGCGCACGCCGGCACCACCGGCTCGTGGGCCGCGTGCGCCTTCAGCGGCAGATGGCGCGACCCATCGGCCTCCACCAGCACGTAATCGGCCGCACCCGCAAGCGCCTCCCACGCCAGCCCCGGGGCCGCAAGCTTGCCCGGCAACTCGCACAATAAGCCCGCGCACACGACGGGGCTTTCCGCAAACGCGCGTTCAACGGCCGCAAGCGACGCGTCGAGCACCACGGGGCACCAATCGGGCACGTACATCTTCGTGCTGGTGGCCACCAATACGCGCGCGTGCGGCGCCAGCGCGTCGGCCAGCGCACGCAACAGCGTGGACTTGCCGCCCCCGCCGATGATGGCCGTCACCCCCGGCCGAATCTGCAACAGATCGCAAAGAATGCCTACTGCCCCGCCTTCGCCAGCAAAATGTGCTCGGGCAGGATGGGCAGCTCGCGGTGCCACACGCCCGTGGCGCGGTAGATGGCCTGCGCAAGCGCGGGCGCCGGCGTGTTGATGACGATCTCGCCGATGGATTTCGCGCCGAACGGGCCCGTCGGCTCGCACGATTGCTCGAATTCCACGCGGATGCGCCCCACGTCGAGGCGCGTGGGCAGACGGTACGTGAAGAAGCTCGACTCGCGCATGGCGCCGGCTTTCGTGCGCGTAACGTCCTCGAGCAGCGTGTGGCCGATGCCCTGCACGATGCCGCCTTCGGCCTGGATGCGCGCCAGCGCCGGGTTGATGGGCAGGCCGCAGTCGACCACGCTGACGTAGTCGAGCACCTCGACGACGCCGGTTTCGCGGTCAAGCTCGATCTCAACCATGCCCACCATGAACGGCGGCGGCGACACCGGGGACGTGTGCGACGCGGTGGCCTCGGCGGGGATGTCGCAGAACGACTGGCTCCTCTGCGCGATGGCGGCAAGCTCCACCGTCTGCCCCGTGGCCTGCCGCACCACGCGCCCGTCTTCGAACGCCAGCTCGTCGGCCGGGCAGTCGAGCACCTTCGCCGCGATGGCGCACAGGTTTCCCTTCAGTTTGTCGCACGCCTTCTGCACGGCCATACCGGTGATGTAGGTGGTCGACGACGCGTACGAACCGGAATCGTACGGCGACGCGTCGGTGTCGGCGCCGAACACGCTGACATCGTCCACCGAGCAGTCCATGTGCTCGGCCACCATCTGCGCAAGGATGGTGTCGCAGCCCGTGCCCATGTCGGCCGCGCCGATGAGCAGCATAAACGTGCCGTCGTCGTTGAGCTTCACGGTAACCGACCCCACATCAACGCCGGAAATGCCCGAGCCCTGCATGGACATGGCCATGCCGGCGGCGCGCACCTTGCCGCCTCCCATGTCGCGCACGGGGAACTTCGCGTCCCAATCGAACAGCTCGCGGCAGCGCGCCAGGCAGCGGTCGAGCGCGCACGCGTTTGTGACCTCGCCATAGTACGCGGGCATGGCCATGCCTTCGCGCACCATGTTGCGCTCGCGCAGCGCGATGGGGTCCACTCCCAGCTGCGCGGCCAGCTCGTTCACGGCCGTTTCCACGGCGAACTGCCCCTGCGTGGCGCCGAACCCGCGGTACGCGCCGGCCGGTTCGGTGTTCGTGTACACCACGTCGGCCTTGAATTTGAACGCTTCCAGCGAACCGGTGTACAGCGGGATGGACTTGTGGCCGGTCAGGCCCGAGGTTGCCCAGCCGTGCTCGCCGTACGCGCCCTGGTTCGACAGCGTGTCCACGTCGAGCGCGCGAATGCGGCCGTCGCGGTTCGCGCCCAGGCGCACGCGGATCTGCATCTCGTGGCGCGGCGAGCCGCACGTTTGCGCCTCTTCGCGCGTGTAGACGCACATGGCCGGGCGGCCCGTTTTCATGGTGACGAACGCGGGGTACATCTCGCACACGGCCGTCTGCTTCGCGCCGAACCCGCCGCCGATGCGCGGTTTCTCCACGCGGATGCGGCTTTTCGGGATGCCGAGCGCGTGCGACAGGATGCGGCGCACGTGGAACACAATCTGCGTGGACGAGATGACGTGCAGCCGCCCGTAGCGGTCCAGCTCGGTGAACGTGCGGAACGTCTCCATCATAGCCTGGTTGAACGCCTTCGTGTGGTACGTGCGGTCGATCACCACGTCGCAGTCGGCCAGCACGGCCTCAATGTCGCCGTCGGCGTCGCCGGTGGTGGACACGAGGTTGCGTTTGCTGTCGCTGCCCAGGTCGCACAGCATTTTCCAGTCGTCTTCAGGGTGCACCACCACGGGATTGTCCAGCGCGCGGGTGAAGTCGAGCACCGGCTCCAGCACGTCGTAGGTGACCTTGATGCGCGACAGGGCCTTGTCGGCGGCCTGCTCGGTTTCGGCGGCCACGATGGCCACCACGTCGCCGACGTAGCGCACGTGCCGGTCGATGATGAGGCGGTCGTAGGGGCTTGTTTCGGGATAGGTTTGCCCGGCGTTCGAGAAGCGCTGCGTGGGCACGTCTTCCCAGGTGAACACGTCAACCACGCCGTCGACCTTCTTCGCCTTCGACACATCGATGGCCTTCACCATGGCGTTGGCGTGCGGGCTGCGCAGCAGCTTCACCACCAGCGCGTCGGGCACGATGTCGGCCGTGTACACAGGCTTGCCCAGCAACAGCTGCAGGGAATCCTTCTTGCGAACGGACTTGCCCACCTGGCAATATGCGTGGTTACTCATGGCTGCCCCCTTCCGCGCCCGCTTTGCGCGTTGCGGCCGGCGCAGCTGCTGCACCATCTACGCCCGACGCCTTCGGTGAAAGCGCAGCCTCGGGCGCGTCCTGCGCGCTTGATGCAACGTCAACGTTGCCGAGGCCGTCCGCGCCCTCAACGCCTTCCGCGCCCACGGCACCTTCCGAATCTCGCGCGTCCAAAAACGCGCGGATGCCGCACAACTGCCCCACGTAGCCCGAGCAGCGGCACAGGTTGCCGGCAAGGTAGGCCAGAATCTCCTCGTCGGTGGGATCGGGGTTCTCGCGCAGCAGCGCGATGGTGTTCATGACGAAGCCGGGGTTGCAAAAGCCGCACTGCTCGGCGCCCTGGTCGGCGATAAAGCCGACGAACGCGGACGCCTCGTCCTGCAGGCCTTCCAGCGTTTGCACGTTGCGGCCGGCCGCGCGCGCCACCAGCGTGGAGCACGACAGCACGGGCACGCCGTCAAGCAGCACCGTGCACAGCCCGCAGGCCGACGTCTCGCACCCGCGCTTCACGCTGGTGCAGCCATGGGCACGCACGAAGTCGATGAGCAGCATGTCGGCGGCCACGTCGTCGGCGACTTTGCGGCCGTTCAGCGTCAGCTTCACTTCCATCTAGCACACCTCCTCAAGCGCCAAAAGCGCGCGGCGCACCAGCACGGGCACGAGCGCGCGGCGGTATTCCGCGCTGCCCCACATGTTGCCGGACACCACAACGTTCTCGACCGCGAACTGGGCAAACGCAGCGGCACTCTGCTCGGTGACGCCGCCGGCAAGCAAGCCGTGCTCGTCGCGCAGCACCACGGCGCGCGCCGGACGCGAGCCCACCGCCACGCGATATTCGCCTTCGATCACGCCGGCCGCGCAGTTCAGCGACGGCAGGTCGGTGCGCTGCTTGCGCACGGCCCGGTACGCGAACGCGCCGGGGCGCTTGCGCACGATCAGGCGCACAAGCACGTCGTTGTCGTAGCGCATGTTCGCGAACTGCTCAAGCGGCACGATGCCCGCCTGGTGAAGCTCGACGTAGCTGTCCATGGCCAGAAACACGGTGAGCACGTCGGAAAATCCCATGCGCCGCCAGAGGCTGCCGCCCACCGTGGCGCCGTTGCGGAACTGCACGCCCACGATGTCCTTGAGCGCCGCTGCCACCGCGCCGCACGAGTAGGCAGCCAGGCCAACGTGCTGCTCAAGCTGGCGCAGCGTGACCATGGCTCCGATGCGGAACTCGTCGGCGGTTTCCTCGATTTCGTTCAGGCCAAGGTCGCACAAGTCGATGGCGGTGCCGATGGAATGGTTGCCCATCTTCAGCCACATCATGCCGCCGACGATGCGGTTGCGCTTCTTCTGGTTGAGCTCCCACGCCTCTTCGACGGTTTGCGGGCGCACATATTTTTGAAAAGTGATGATGGTACTCGCCCCATTACTTTGAGGTTTACACAAACGGCCCTATTATAGTGTGAAC
This sequence comes from Senegalimassilia faecalis, assembly GCF_004135645.1. Classification (NCBI taxonomy): domain Bacteria; kingdom Bacillati; phylum Actinomycetota; class Coriobacteriia; order Coriobacteriales; family Coriobacteriaceae; genus Senegalimassilia; species Senegalimassilia faecalis. The sequence goes on along the minus strand of NZ_SDPW01000001.1, from coordinate 1,862,021 downwards.
GGCGAATTTCCCGAATCCAAACGGCGCTTTCGCCACCCTGCAACCATCGAATCTGCAAAGGCACACCGATGACCTCGCCTACCGACAAGCCGCTTTCGCACGCATGCATCATCATGGCGTCGGGGTCGGGCACGCGCTTCGGCGGCAACAAGCTGATGGCGAACCTTGCAGGCATGCCGCTGGTAGAACACGTGCTGCGAGCCACCGAGGGGCACTTCGCCGAGCGCGCGGTGGTGACGCGTCACGCCGACGTGGCGCAGCTGGCGCGCAAGGCCAGTGCGCGGGCCGTTGTGCACGACCTGCCGCTGCGCAACGAGGCCGTGGCGCTGGGCATGGACGCGCTGACCTGCTGCGATACCGTCACGTTCTTCCAGGGCGACCAACCGCTTGTTGCGGCGCGCACCATCGACGCGCTGCTTGCCGCCGCCGAGCGCGACCCCGGCTGCATCTGGCGTGCAAGCTTTCGCGGGCAGCCCGGCGCGCCCGTGCTGTTCCCCACCTGGGCCTTCGACGAGCTACGCCACCTGCCGCCAGGCAAAGGCGGCGGCTACGTAGCGAAAGCCCACCCCGAGCGCGTACGAACCGTGGAAGCAGCAAGCCCCTGGGAGCTCTTCGACATAGACACCACCGACGACCTGCGAAAACTGCAGGATCACATCGCCAGATAGCAAAATGCCCCCGCAAGGCCATAAACCTTGCGGGGGCATTCACCGCACTCTTCGCGCACGTGCACCGACTAGATGCTGGCGTCTTTTTGGAACGTTTTCTCGTCCTTGGGCAGCACGATGTTCAGGATGACGCCCACCGCGGCGGCGGCCACGATGCCCGAGCCGCCGAAGATGAGGCTGACCATCTCGGGCGCGCCGGCCAGGATGGCGGGGTTCGCGCCGATGCCGTAGCCCAGGCCCAGCGCCACGGACACGATGCTCAGGTTGCGCGGGGTCAAAGGCTCGCGCGTGATCAGCTGGATGCCGCTGACCACGATGGACGCGAACATGATAACGGCCGCGCCGCCCAGCACCGACTGCGGCATGATCGAAATCAGCGCGCCCAGCTTCGGGCACAGGCCGCACAAAATCAGGAAGATGGCGCCGCACGCCAGGGCCTTGCGGTTGACCATCTTCGTCATGGTCACCAGGCCGACGTTCTGGCTGAACGACGTGTTCGGCAGCACGCCGAACGCAGCGGCAAACGTTGAGCCCAGGCCGTCGCACACCACGCCGCCCGACAGCTCCTTGTTCGACGGCGGGCGGTCCATGCCGCCTTGCGTGACGCCGGAGATGTCGCCGATGGTCTCCACGGCGGTGACGATGAACATCACCAGCACCGGCGCGATGGCGCGCATGTCGAACACGGGTGCCACAGGCATAAGATTGGGAATGGCGAACCACGACGCCGCGGCAACCTTATCCCAGTTCAGTACCCATGCCTTCGTGTATTCGGCGCCGTCGGGGCCAATGCCGGTGGTGGGAAGCACCAGGCCCATGATGGCGGCCAGCACGTAGCCGACGATGATGCCGACCAGAATGGACGATGCGCTCAGAAAGCCCTTCGTCGCGTGCTTTACGGCCAGGATGACCACCAGCACCACCAGCGCCAGGCACAGGTTCTCGGCCGAGCCGAAGTCAACGGCGGTGTTGCCGCCGCCGAACGCGTTCACACCCACGCTGATAAGGCTCAGGCCGATCGACAGCACCACGGTACCCGTGACCACCGGCGGGAAAAACCGCAGAAGCGGGCGCATGAAAAAGCCGATGACCGCCTCGAACAGGCCGCCGATCAGCGACGCGCCCATGATGGCGCCGTACGCCACCAGGCCGCCGCCCATCGATGCGGCCACGGAGTTGAACACGCCGATGAAGCCCGACGACGTGCCCATGATGATGGGCACGCGACCGCCAACAGGGCCGATGCCGAACAGCTGCACCAGAGTGACCACGCCGGCAATCCACATGGCGTTCTGCAGCAGCGACAGCTGCACGTCGGCGAACTCGGCGCCGGCCAGGCCACATGCGCCCGTCACGATGAGCAGCGGCGTCAAGTTGCCCACGAACATGGCCAGGACGTGCTGCAAGCCCAGCGGCACCGCCTGGGACAAGGGCATATCGCCTTCGAACGAGAAGACGCCAAGCGATTTCACCGTGCCGGGCGCGCCCCCCTCGGTTGCAGTAGCGGGCTTGCTTTGGGGCTCCGACGCGCCCTTGGGGGCGGGCGCCGACCCACCTTCGCAAGCCGGCGCTGCCGCGTCGCGCTTTTCCTCTTCCATTTCCACCTCTCTCGAAAAAACCAGGAAAACGTCAAAAAGGTACCACCAACTGACCCCGCGCAGTGCGACACCCGGCCAATTTACACGCAGGTGACAAACACTCGCCAGCACCGCTGCGCGGCTATGCCTTCTTGCGCAGGAACACGCTTTTCTCGGGCAGCTCGTGAATTTCTTCGCGCAGTTCTTCGTCGATGTTGCCGTCGTAGACGTAGTGCTTCGTTTCCTTGCCCACCATGCCGGCGCACAGGAGCACCATGAGGATGTTCGGCAGCGCCATCAGCGCGTTGGCGATGTCGGTGGCCGTCCAGGCCACGTCGCCGACGCCCACGCCGCCCAAAAAGCCCATGCAGATATAAAATCCCAGGTAAAGCGGCACCCAGCGGCGGCCGAACAGGTACAGGGTGACGCGCTCGCCGTAGTAGCTCCAGCCGATGATGGTGGAATAGGCGAAGCACAGGATGCCCAGCATGAGGATGGGCGCGCCCACGTAGGGGATGGTGGCGAACACGGCGTTGGCGAGCGTGGCGCCGTTGGTGACGCCGGCATCCTGGATGAGCGTGGGGTGGGCGCACAGCGACGAGACGATAACCAAGGCGGTCACGAAGCAGATGACCACCGTGCACCAAAACGGGCCGGTCATGGACACGAGCGCCTGGCGCGCAGGGTTTTTCGACTCGGCGGCGGCGCTGATGAGCGGGGCCGTGCCCAGGCCAGCCTCGTTGGAGAACAGGCCGCGCGCGCAGCCGAACTGCAGCGCCACGATGATGCCGCTGCCCACCGCGCCGCCGAAAGCCGCGCGAGGGGTGAAGGCGCATTCGAAGATCAACATGAACGACTCGCCGATGAACGCCCAATTGCAAACGAGGATATAGGCGCAGCCCAAGATGTACGCAACGCCCATGATGGGCACGAGCTTCTCGCAGATGTTGGAGATGGTTCCCAAGCCGCCCATGATGATGAGCAGGCCGCTACCGCACACGATTGCGGCGACGATCCAAGGCTCCACGCCGAAGTTCGCCTGCGCAACCGAGGTGATGGCGCTGGTCTGCACGGCCGATCCGACTCCGAAGATGGTGAGGCACGCCATGACGGCGAACCAGATGGCCATGAACTTCGCCCACCACGGCACGGTACCGTCGGGGCGCTTGTAGCGCTGCTCCCACACGTGCATGGCGCCGCCCATCATGTGACCTTGGCGGTCCTTCACGCGGTATTTCATGGCCGCGTACACTTCCGTATACTTCGTGGCCATGCCCAGGATACCCGTCAGCCACATCCACAGCACCGCGCCCGGGCCGCCGGAAAGCACGGCCGTGGCCACGCCCACGATGGAGCCGGTGCCCAGCGTAGACGCCAAGGATGTTGCCATGGCTCCGAAGTTGCTGACGTCGCCTTGCGCGCCGTTGTCCTTCGTGACCGAAAGCTTCAGCGCCAGCGGCAGCTTGCGCTGGATGCCGCGCGTGCGGATGGTGGTGTAGATGTGGCAGCCCAAAAGCAGGATGATCATCGGCGGACCCCAAACGGCGGCGTCGATGTTGTTCAAAACCTCAATGTAATCCATGAAATACCTCGTCAAATCCGTGTAAAACGAGGGTTCATTGTACCCCTGCACCCGGTGGCATTTTGTAAACGGTTTATGAAATACGCAATGCGCAGGGCATCCGGCAAAAATGGTGCCATTTCGAAGGGCAAGCCCCCTGCTGCGCGCAAAAATCGCTCATGTATGTGATTTAATTGCGCCACGCCACCTAAAGCAACAACAACTGCTTGCGTTTTCCCAGGTCACAAGCTTGCCGCTCTTCTCGCTAATTCACCAAATCGAGTTAAATCACATACATGAGCGATTTTTGTTCCGTAGGGGGCCCTCGTCACGTCTGCTCCCTTGCCTTGTCCCAAACTCGCTCGAGTTTGGGACTTAACGATACGGCAATGACTTCCAGGCAAACTTGTGTGGCGTTTTCCCAGTTCAGTAACATGCAGGTTCAATGCGGATCGTGCGCGAGTTAACAAGCCCAAACTCGAGCGAGTTTGGGACAAGACGCCCGATTTTCGCCACGATGCAGAGAGGGCGGTCCGAACCTGGCAAATGCCCCTTGTCATGGGGAAGTTCATCCACGACAAACGACCTGCCCCCTTGCCGGATTCGGGGGTCGTCCCGCTGCTTAGTAGTCTTTGGCGGCTGGGGAGTTCATCCAGGCTTGGCAGAACTCTTCGTAGGCGTCGGCCAGCACGGCTTCGCGGGCGCGGCGCATGAGGTCGAGCAGGAAGTGCAGGTTGTGCACCGACAGTAAAATGGCGCCGAGCATCTCGTTTTGCTTCACGAGGTGACGCAGGTAGGCGCGCGTGTAGCTTTGGCAGGTCGGGCACGTGCAGTTGTGGTCAAGCGGCGTGAAGTCGCGCGTGTATTTCGCGTTGCGCATGTTCATGCGGCCCGTGCTGGAAAACGCGGTGCCCATGCGCGCGGTGCGGGTGGGCAGCACGCAGTCGAACATGTCGACGCCCTCGCGCACGGCGCGCACGAGCGTGGTGGGGTTGCCCACGCCCATAAGGTAGCGCGGCCGGTCCTCGGGGCAGGCGCGCGCCACCTGGCCGAGCGTCTCGAACATGGTCTCGTGGTCCTCGCCCACCGAGTAGCCGCCGATGCCGAAGCCGCCGAAGCGGCGCCCGCCCGCGGCCAGGCTTTCGTCCTCGATCTGCCGCAAGCGGCGGATGCTTTCCATGCGCAGGTCAAGCTCCATGCCGCCCTGCACGATGCCGAACAGCGTCTGATCAGGGCGTTTGTGCGCGGCCAGGCAGCGGCGCGCCCAGTTCGCCGACAGGTCCACGGCGTTGGCCACGAAGCTGCGCTCGGCCGGGTACGGCGTGCACTGGTCCAGCTGCATGGCGATGTCGGCGCCGATCTGCTCCTGAATGTGCATGTTGGACTCGGGCGTCCAGCGCACGTAGCTGCCGTCGTAGATGCTGCGGAACGTCAGGCCATCGGCGTCAAGCTTGAGCGTGTCGGCCAGGGAAAACACCTGGAACCCGCCCGAGTCGGTAAGCATGGGGCCGTCGTAGTTCATGAACTTGTGCACGCCGCCGGCCTCTTCGACCAGGTCGGCGCCCGGGCGCATGGACAGGTGATACGTGTTGGCCAGCACCACCTGGGACTGCAGGTCGTGCAGCTGGTCGACCGTGATGCCCTTCACCGTGGCCGACGTGCCCACGGGCATGAACATGGGCGTGCGGAACGTGCCGTGCGCCGTCTCGTACGAAAGCGCGCGGGCGTGGCCGCTTTGCGCCTCGATGGTGCAATCGAACAGGGCCATGGGCTAGTCCTCCATCCCGTTGATCACGAAGCTGGCGCCGCCGGAGCGACCGGCTTCCTCAAGCGTTTTCGCACCGCCGGCCGTGCCGTCCTCGATGCCGTTGGCCGCAAGCGCGCGCTCGCGAGCGACAGCGGGCACAAGCGCATCGCCGACGCCCTGCGCGGGGTCGCCGCACACAGGCAGCGTTTCCACCCAGTTCGCGAACTTCTCGAGCGAGCCGTGGCGCACGCTGAACACCTCGAAGCCCACCGGGTCGATAAGGAAGTCGGTGACCAAAAACGCATCGCAGCCAAGCTGGCAGGCCGCCAGGTCTTCCTTCGTGTTGTTGCCCACCATCAGCGCATCGCGCCCATCGACGCCGACGGCGGCCAGATTTTCCGCATAGTAATTCGGCTTGGGCTTGACGGCCGTGGAGTTCTCGTACGTGGTGATGCGCGCGAAGGCCGCCGGATCGACGCCGGCCCAGGTCAGGCGCCACTCCACGGCGCGGCGCGGGAACATGGGCATGGTGGCCAGCACCAGCGGGTAACCTTTGGCGGCAAGCGCGTTGATGGCGCGCGCGGCCGCGGGGTTCGGCTCCACGTCGTCGCCGAGCTTGCCGAACTCGTTCTCGTAGAAGTCGGTGATGGCGTCGGTGAGCGTTTCAGGCATGACGCCGTCGGGCAGGTCGATGGCGGCCAAAAACTCCGGCCAGAACGACTCGGCGTTCGCATGGCCCGTATCGTTAGTGGCCATGGCGGTGATGCCGCGCTTCATGCCGGCCATGAACTGGTCGGGCGCGATGCCCATGCGCGCCACATAACCGCCAAGCGCGGCGAAATAGCGCTTCATGAACGCGTCGACGTCCATGGGAAGCAGCGTGCCGTCAAGGTCGAAGAAGACGGCGCGGTAGGTTCTTTTCTCCATATGATGTGCCTTTCCGCAAGCTTGCCCGAATGGGCTTGCCGCAGGTGGGTTGCATAATTGCCTGCGTGGTAGTATAGGCGAAGCGCCGCGGCGGCGACGCAATACCCATCGAAAAAGGAGTTCGAATGAAACTGTTGCTGCATGCGTGCTGCGGGCCGTGCTCGCTTGAGCCCACGCGCCTGCTGAAGGCCGCCGGGCACGACATCACCATTTACTATGCGAACTCCAACATCCACCCCGCCGAGGAATACCAGCACCGGCTGGCAACGCTGCGCGCGTGGGCCAGCGCGGAAGGCTTCGATGTGCTTGAGGGGCCGTACAACCCTGCGAGCTGGGAAAACGTGTGTGGGCGCATCGGGGACGCGGCCATTGCGGACGTAGAGCGCCAGCGCACAGGGGCGGCCGCAAGCAGCCGGTTGCAATCGGTTACCGGCACACAGGCGGAAGAAGGCGGCGAAGACGAGCGCGCGGACTTGGAAGCCGCATCCGCTGCAAAAGGTGCTCGTTCGCAGGCAGATGTCCATGCCGCGGCCGTCGCAAGCACGTGCGGCGGAAACAATGGCGCCGAACACGCTTCGCAAGCCAGCCTCACTGACTCCACCCCCGCAGGCGAACACGTCAATTCGAACGCGCCGGCCGAGAGCGCCCCTTTGCGCGCGGCCGTGCTTTCCGTGGACCCCGCGCGACGCGAAGCCCGCTGCCGCGCGTGCTATCGCATGCGCCTGGAAGAGACGGCGCGCGTTGCGGCCGAGCGCGGGTTCGACGGCATCGGCACCACGCTTTCGGTCAGCCCCTACCAATATACCGACGTCATTCGCGAAGAGGTCGAGCGCGCCGCAGCGGGCGCGGGGATCGCGCCCGTGTTCGAGGACTTCCGCCCCTACTACGACGAGGCCACGCGCCGAAGCCGCCAGCTAGGCATGTACCGGCAGAACTTCTGCGGCTGCCGCATCAGCGACTTGGAAGCCGCCGCCGAACGAGCCGAACGCAAGGCCGAGCGCGCCGCAGCGAAGGCCGCCGAACGCGCGGCCCATGCCAGCGAGCACGCCGCCGAACAAGCCGCCCGCGCCCGTCACAAGGCCGAACGCGCCGCCTACGACCAAAAGCAAGCCCGCAAACGCGCCATCCTCAAAGCTCTACGCGAACAGGGGAAATAGCCGAACGCCGCAACAGACCGCGCCCGCCTAATCTGAAAATACCGCAGGTTTTCACCGGCTGTAACAATCGGCTGCTATGCTGGCTTCGTTCAACATCCCCGGGGCGCGGCCCCGATTCGCAAGGTGGTATCAACGTGGCGTTTGCCAAAATCAAGCAGCACTACGAAGTGGTGGTGGCGTTTTGCTGCTTTCTTATCCTGTTCACCAACATCGGCCTGCCGTCGACGTCGTTTTCCGTGTATCAGCCGTACCTGGTCGACCTGCCGGGAGTGGGGCACTCGGGCGGGTCGATCATCGTGTCCGTGCGCACGTTCGTGTCGCTGCTGGCCATGCTGGTAGTCGGGCGCTACTACGACCTGCTCGATTGCCGCGCCGGCGCGTGCCTGGCGTCGGTGTTCGTGAGCATCGGATTTCTGCTGTATTCGCTGAACACGGGCAATTTTCCCGGGCTGTGCGCCGCGTCGGTGTTCACGGGGCTTGGCTACGGGCTGGGCGGCATGATCGCCTCGACCATGCTTATCAACCGCTGGTTCCGCGTGAACGTGGCCACCGTCGCCGGCGTGGCGGCCGTTGGGTCGGGTGTGGCGGCCGTCATCATCCCGAACTCGGCCGTGGCGCTTATCGACGCGTTCGGGCTGTCCTCGGCGTTCGCGTTCGAGGCGGCGCTGGCGCTGGTGCTGGGTGCCATAACGTTCGCACTTCTGCGAAACGACCCGCGTGACCTGGGGCTGAAACCCTACGAGGGCAAAGCTGGCGAAGGCAGCCAAACCGCCGGCAGCCGCAATGCTGGCGAAGACAAACCCGCGCGCAAGCGGCACGCCAACCGCAACCTGTCGCCGAAGGCCATGCCGCTTCTGCTGGTGGCCATGGTGGCCATCGGCTGCGCATCGGTGGGCGGCGGCAACTACCTGGCCGTGCTGTTCACGTCCGAAGGCTTCAGCGCCGAAAGCGCCGCCGCCATGGTGGCCATCAGCGGCGCGTGCCTGACGGTGGCCAAGCTTGCCAGCGGCGTGGTGTTCGACCGCGTCGGCACGCGCAACGGGTCCATCGCCTTCTTCGCGCTCTACATCGGCGGCACCGCCATTTTGTGCCTGTCGGACATGGGCAACACCGGGCTTGCGGGCGCGGGCGCGTTCATGTTCGGCCTGGGCATGTCGCTGGGCACCGTGGGCATTTCCGTGTGGTCCATCGAGCTGGCGCCGCGCGGCAAGGAAACGCGCACCATCAAGAACTTCCAGGTGTGCTATGCGCTGGGCGGCTTCATTTTCACATTCCTACCAGGCTTTTTGACCGAAGCGTTCGGCACGTACCTCGTGTCGTACGCCATCCTGCTGGCGCTTTTGGTAGTGGCGGCGGCCGTCATCATCAGCATGTACGCAGCAACGGAAAAGCGCGCGAAAGAAGCCGCGTAACCAGGACCTCGGGCGAACAACAGGATGTTGCGACGCCCCTTATACGCAACGTCGCAACATGGCAAGACGGCGGATCGCCTATGGCAAGAATTCGGGAATTCTGTTCCCGAGCAGCGGCTTAGCTGCCCCATTTGGCAAGAATCCACGATTCCTGTACCACCAAAACGTCTCCAACGTTACAGAAGCCTCAGATTCTTACCATTTCAGCCGGAAAATTGGTTCTGCAAGGACATTTCAAGCTACAGAAAACCGCTATTCTTGCCGCAAAACTTTGGCGAGTCGCTCGAAGCTACAGGAATCCAAGATTCTTGCCAACGCAAAACGACCTCTTCGCCCATAGGCATGATAAAATTCGGGTAAGATTTTGAGAGGAGGCGCTTCATGAATATTCGTCCCATTTCAGACTTGCGCAACAAATATGGCGAAGTGGAAAAAGACGTGCGCGAAAGCGGCCCGGTGTTTCTGACGAAGAACGGTTACGGATCCATGGTGGTTATGTCGATGGAACAATTCGAGCACATCAACGGGTCAGTCGAAGATGCGCTCGATGCCGCAGACAAGCAAGCGGCAACGACGACGCAACGTTACACGCACGACGAAGTGTTCTCCTCCATCCGAAAGGGGCTCTCCTATGGACGAGACGCCCGAGCCCTTTAAGCTGCACTACCTGCCGCTGTTCTGGGGCGATCTGAACGACGCCGCGTCCTATATCGCGAACACGCTTGGCAACATGGCCGCAGCGGAGCATCTCATCGACCAGGTGGAAGCGAAGATTCTTGACTATCAGCAGAATCTGACGGTAGCCACGGTTTACCGCTCAAGTCGCCCACGCGCCCAAACATATTATCGGTTCGCAGTAGGAAATTACATGGTGTTCTACGTTGTTGAAGGCGATGTGATGGAAGTCAGGCGCTTTCTGTTCGGCAGTCGCGATTTAACCCGCATGCCGATATAGATGACGGCCCCATCGGTTTCGGCGGAACCTGTCCCCTTGTCAGGTTTTGCCGCTAGATTTCGTAGGGCTGAGCGAAAGCTCCGCCCCAACAAGGCAGCGCGAAGCGCGACGCTAACATCAAAAAGCGCGCGAAGAAACCCTAGCGCGCAACTTGCTTTCCTGTTTGCGGCTGCTTATAAAGAGCGACTCTGAAAACTGTCTGAAGTTTACCTGTGTATACAAAATGATTTCATAAGCAGCGCGCCCGATGCGCGTAGACCTGACAAGGGGACAGATCATATGTCGGGCTCATCGCATTGCGAAGCTGCGAGAGCAAGGTGCTGCGTCGATTGAGCCCAGGCCGCCACGTAGCGTTCACTTTTGCGCCTCGATGACATCGAGCAGCTCCTGCTTGGAATGCACGTCCACCTTGCGGTAGATGTGCTGCAGGTGTGTGGTAACCGTGCCGCGCGATATGACCAGCTCTTCTTGGATGCGCGCCGCCGAACGCCCTTTCGCAAACAAGATAAGAATCTCCGTTTCGCGCGGCGTCAAGCCGCAATCGCGCGCCAGCTTCGTACACCTAGCTTTAAACGGGGCCGGCTTCTTTTTGGGCGGGTTCTCCTTCGATTCCGCAACAAGCGGTGCAAGCTTTTGCGCAATCGGATCGTTTGCCGCCTCTTCAGGCGTTAACGGATCTATGTGGGGAATGTCAGCTGGGTCGATGTTTGCATCGTCCATAATCTCATCGATGGTGCGCGCAACGCCAATCTGATGCTGAATGATAATCGCTCCTGCCGCAAGGGCTTGCGCATGCGAGTCGCCCTCCTCGTCGTCTTCGCCGCATTCGCCCTCGTCATCGGCCATGTTTTCGCCAACGGACATGACCATGTTCTGCCGGTCCACAATGTCCACCAAGTCATCGTCTTTCATGACGAACAGGCACACGGCGAACACCACCAGTGTGCCGCACGCCGCAAGAAAGCTTGCCAACTGCGGCGTAAGCGGCACCGTCGAGCCAAGCGGCGCGGCAAGCATCTGCCCAGCGGTGCTGCCAAGCGTCAGCATGCCCCACCCGATGCCGAACGTGGCAGCGGCCGACAAGCGGAAGTTGTACGTAAGGTCGGCCAGCAAAATCCACACGAACGCGTTGAATGCGTTGTAGCCGATAAGCGTGATAAGCGGGCCAAGCCAATACAGCCCCGCCAGGTTCGAAAGCGACGGCACAAACGCAATAGAAGCCGCAATGGTGAACGTGATGAGCTTGTACAGGCCGCGAAACGTGTTGTCGCGGCGCAGCAGCTCGAAGCCCACCAGCAGCACGGCAAGCACAACGCTGCTGGTCAGCATGGCAGGGTGATAGAAATCGAACGAGGAAATGCCCGTGAGCGAGATGAACACCTGGCGGGCAACACCATCGGCCAGGCCGATGCCAAGCGCGCACGCGCCCACGCGCACGATCAGGCGCGGCGTGGGCATGATCAGCCGCGAGCTGTGATCCATCCACACCAGCGCCGGGCACGCACGGAAACGGCGGCTTTCGCGCATCATGATCAGCCCCGATGCCACCGGCAACGCCGACGTCACCGCAAGCTGAACGGCGAACGGGGTAAACGACACGGCAGAGAACACCACGGCGGCGATAAGCACCGCCACGGGAATCTCGATGCCCACATCGGCAGGCGGACGATTGCGGTGGATTTCGCCATATCCCAAATGGATAAGGCCCGAGCCCACGCCCGTTGCCACGCCGCCTATCAGCAGTAAGGCAAGCGGAGCGTCGGCCAGAGTGCTTGCGCCCACCGCGCAGATGGTGCCCAAAACCGTCGCCGCTATGGAAGCGACCTGGCCAGCTGGACGCGTCAACACTCGCTCGACGACATGCGGGACGAAGCCGCCAGCAAACAACGTAACAGTCAGCGCCGCCGATGAGCTGACGTACACGGCAAGGCAAACGGAATCAGGCGCACCCGAAAGCACACCGACGCCCATGCCCAAAAACATCAGGTACACCCACGCGCGAATGAACCCGAAGCCCCACACGCAGCTATTGAAAAATGTTCGGATATCGTGTCCCTCGCGAGCAAGCGCTTCCTCTTCGAAGGCTTGGTCGCCTACAACTCCCCTCATGCGTTCCCCTCACGCTCAATTATTTCCCCATCACTATTGTACCATCGACCCATCATGGCGAACGAAACGCGAAAATAAGGCATCATATACGTTTGACCAGGTATTTCGCAAATATCATGCAAAACGTGTTATAGGCACTTTTGCGCGTTTCGCGCCCGATTTCTCATCTAATGCATGATGTGCGCGCCCGCGAAAGCAGGCATACTCAAGCCGTCGGGTTGAGGGAACCCAATGCCGGAGGGGGCAGTCGCCAAGGGGGCGCGACAAGCCGAACGCCATCGTCTGAGCGTTCGATACATCATGGCGCACGGCGCATCGCCAACCCACCTTTCTCCGGGAACGCAGACGAACAAGGAGGAGGATTCATGGGGAAGCTGACTATGACACGTCGCACGTTCGCGAAACTGTCGGCTGCAACCGCCGCCGCAGCGACCGTCGGCGCTGCAAGCTACGGAACCGCGCTCGCTGAGAACAAGGTTTCGCAAGCCGAAGCGTCCGAGATCAAGCGCATCCGCTCTTGCTGCCGTGGCTGCGGCAAGATGGAATGCGGCGTTTGGGTGACCGTGCAGAACGGGCGCGTCATCAAAACCGAAGGCGACCAGTCGTCTTCGCAGTCCTCGGGCAACCACTGCTCGAAGGGCCAGGCATCGCTGCAGGCGTGCTACCATCCGCAGCGCATCTACCACCCCCTGAAGCGCACGAACCCCAAGGGCGAGGACCCGGGCTGGATGCGAATCAGCTGGGACGAGGCCATGGAATCCATCGGCAAGGGCTTCAACGAGGTCATCAAAAAGTACGGCGGCCAGGCTTGCTTCGGCATGTGCGGCACGTCGCGCCAGTGGGTATACGGTCCCTACGCATTCTACAAGTGGCTGTTCGACAGCCCCAACAGCCGCGTGGCATCTTCCATCTGCAAAGGCCCGCGCCGTCTGATGGGCTGGCTGAGCTCTGTTGACGGCGCCCCGTGGTTTGCGTTGCGCGACGGGCCACGCGTGTACGTGCAGTGGGGCACCTCGCCTGAAAACTCGAATTACGACGACTCGTGCCGCAACATCGTGGACAAGATGACCGAGGCCGACGTGCACATCTGCATCGACCCGCGTCTGTCCGGCTCGGGTAAAGAAGCCGATTACTGGCTGAATCTTGAGCCCGGCACCGACTGCGCGCTGGCGCTGTGCTGGCAGCACATCATCATCGAACACGACCTGGTGGACTGGGAATTCGTCAAGCGTTGGACGAACAGCCCCATCCTGGTGGTCGACGACATGGAGCCTACGGGCGGCCGCTACCACACGCTGTCCACGAACGTGCAGGTCATGCCCGACCTTACCGGCGAAAAACTGAAGACGCGCCTGCTGAAGGAATCCGACCTGAAAGAAGGCGGCTCGTGCCGCAGGTTCATGGCCTGGAATAAAAACGCCAACGACGGCCAGGGCGGCCTGGTGTACTGGGATACCGATGAAACCCAGTGGGAAGGCTGCCACCACACCGCGCCTACGCGCGAACAGATGGACGTCGTGTACGAAGGTACGTCGCAGGAAGGCTACCTGCCCCCGCTGTCTTACAACGAGCTGACCGACGCCGGCATCGACTTCGACATGACGGGCAGCCATCAGGTGACGCTGGCCGACGGCAGCGTGCACACCGTGCGCCCCGTATGGTCTTACCTGGTGGAGTCCGTGAAGGACTGCACCGTCGACTGGTGCTCAAAGATCACGAAGCTTGATCCGAAGCTCATCGAGGACGCTTGCCTGGCTTGGGCCACGCGCCCCGAGGGCCAGAAGTACGGCAACGGCGGCATCCACCTGAACCTGTCTCCTGACCAGGAAGGCGCCTGCACGCAAACCGTGCGCGCGGTGCTGAATCTCACCTACACCACCGGCAACTTCGACGGTCCCGCCGGCAACCGCGGCCTTTCGCGCACGCCTGTCGACGAGCAGTCCACCGCTGCCCCGGGCACGAACATGCCGCAGGCCGTCAAGCACGTGCTGTCCGGCCTAGGCGCGCTGCCGCCCATGTACGAGGGCACGGTGCCGAAGTACGAGATCACGAACCTGCCCGACCAGTACGACGTGTACTCCAACATGGTGGGCGCAGACAAGTACCCCGTCACGGCGCTGTACAACGAGTGGTGCGACGTCACCAGCATGTACGAGGCCATCCTCACCGGCGACCCGTACCCCATTCGCGCGGGCATCAACGAGGCCGGCTCGTTCATGAACGAGGGCAACGCGAACCTGGCATGGGACGCCCTGCAGTCGCTTGACATGTGGGTTGACCTGAACATGTTCCATCACCCCTCCACGGAGATGGCCGATATCGTGCTCCCCGTGGCGCACTGGCTGGAAATCAACAACATCCGCGTGTCCCAGGGCGCATCGGGCGGCATCGGCATGACATGCCGCGCCGTCGAGCCCCCGGCAGACGTGAAGTTTGACTACGACGTGAATCGCCTGATCTTCGAGTCGTTCGAGAAACAGGGCAATCCCAACGGCACGTGGACGAACATCAAGGGCGACGCACCCGGCGCCTACGACTCCGATGAGCGCATGGAAGACTGGTTCCGCGCCCACAACGAAATCGACGGCTTCGGCGACCGCTACCCCGGCTGCAAGTGGCAGCACATGCAGGAGTATGTTGACGACTTCCAGGAGCACGGCTGGTTCAACGCCAAGGTGCTTGAGCCGAACCGCTGGGGCACGTACCGCCGCTTCGAGACGGGCTGGATGCGTATGGGCAAAGACGCCTGCACCGCTTCGCCCTGGTCGAAGAACGAAGACGGCACTCCCACGGACAAGAACTTCGGCTGCCCCACGCCTTCGGGCTTGGTGGAAATCTGGTCCATCATGTTCGAGACGTACTGCCTGGACAAGGCCAACGAGTTCCAGCCCGGCAAGTTCGACGTCATGAAGGAAATCATGCCGAACTACGAGCCGTGCGTCAGCGCCCCGGGCGGCGAATGGGAAACCGAGCAGTCCAAGCAGGACTACCCGATCATCCTGACCACCGGCCGCCGCATCCCGGTGTACTTCCACTCCGAGCACAGGCAGCTGCCGTGGTGCCGCGAGCTGTGGCCCGTACCGCGCCTGGAGCTCAACCCCGCCGACGCCGAGAAGCTGGGCCTTAAGCAGGGCGACTGGGCATGGATCGAAGTGGAGCCGCACTCCGACCTGGGCAAGCAGTACTGCACGAAGATTCGCCAGTGCGTCGATCTGTACGAAGGCATTGCCGAAGGCTGGGCGAACGCCGAGCATGCTTGGTGGTTCCCGGAGCTTCCGGCCCCCACGCACGGCTTCAAGCTGTCCAACGCCGAGTGCCTGTGGGACCCCATGGCCGCCGACAAGTTCATCAGCTCCACGCACATGCGCGGCGTGCGCTGCAAGATCTACAAGGCAACGCCTGAGAACTGCCCCGATGGCAAGGTCATTCCCTGCGCCACCGAGGACGGCACCGAAATCATCCACGATTCCTCCGACCCGCGTCTGAAGGAATGGATGCCCGACTATGAAATCAGGAAGGAGGCATAAACCATGACGCGATACGCCATTCTCACCGACTTGAACCGCTGCGTGGGCTGCATGGCATGCATGGTCTCCTGCAAGGTCATCAACGGCGTGCCCATCGGCTCGTACTGGAACAAGATGCTGCGCATCGGCCCCTACAAGCGCAAGGACTACAAAACGTCCAACCACGTGGACATGTACTACCTGAGCGTGCAGTGCCAGCATTGCGAGAACCCGAAGTGCGTCGAGGTATGCCCCACCGGCGCCAGCCACAAGATGGCCGACGGCACCGTGCAGATCGACAAGGCCAAGTGCATCGGCTGCCAGTTCTGCGCCATGTCCTGCCCCTACAACGTCCGCTACCTCAACGAGGAAGAGCGCGTGGTTGAAAAGTGCACGCTGTGCGAGCAGCTGACCAGCCAGGGCGGCCTGCCCCAGTGCGTGGCCCAGTGCGGCGGCCGCGCCCGCTTCTTCGGCGATTTGGACAAGGGTATCGAAAGCTTCGAAGCGCCGCGCAACGCCTACAAGGCCGACCGCGAGCACAACGACTTCCAGTACGACCAGCTGTTCGAGGGCAACCGCATCACGTTTGGCGAGCTGGGGCAGCCCTACGACAAGCAAACCGAGGTGCACCACCTGCCGAACGCGGGCAACGACCCGAGCTTCGTGTACGTGCTGCGCGACCGCGAGTGGAAGGGAGATGAATAATGGAACTCCAATGGCCTTTGATTATCTTCACCACGCTCGTGTCGTGGTGCGCGGGCACGTTCGCCACGCAGGCGTACCTGGCGCTTAAGGGCACCGGGCAGAAAGCGCAGATACGCTGCTGGATTGTCTCTGCAGTGCTTCTGGTAGTTGGCGGCATCGCCGTGTTCTTCCACTTGCAGCATTGGGAGCGCATCTTCAACGGCTTCGGCCACATTACCTCCGGCATCACACAGGAGCTTATCGCCATCATCGTGCTTGCCATCGTGGCCGTGATTTACCTGGCCATGCTGCGCAAGAACGAAGGCAACGTGCCGAAGTGGGTTGCCATCCTGGCCATCGTCACGAGCGCCGTGCTTGTGATGGTGATGGGCCACTCCTACATGATGGAAGCGCGTCCGGCCTGGTGCAACGTGCTGTGGATCGTGTCGCTTCTGGGCGTGGCGTGCATCCTGGGCCCCGCAACGGTAGCCGTGGTGTGCGAAACGGTTGGCGAAGACGCCTCTGAGCTAGGCATGCCCGCATTCGTCGGCTCTATCATCAATGCCGTGGCCTCGCTTGCGGCGGCGCTGATGATCAACACCACCCACGTCAGCGAAGTGGGCAACTACTACGACCTGACGCACCCGATGAAGGACATCACCGCATCCGGCCTGAACATCTTCGGCGGCGAAAGCCTTATCCCCACGCTGCTGATGATCGTCCTGGGCTGCGCAGCTCCGATTGCCTGCGCTTACATGGGCAAGAAGACCGGCAACTGGAAGGTGTACGGCTCGGCGGCCGTGGTATGCGCCGTCATCGGCGCCGTGTGCCTGCGCGCCGTGTTCTACCTGGCAGGCGCCTCGGTGTTCGGTATCTACTAGGAAGCAAAAGCGGGGCGCCGCATCGCAGACGGCGCCCCGCTCAAGCTTGAAGGCCCTTACAGAGGCAGGATTCGTTTCCCCACCCCCCTTGCAACGCGAATCCAGCCCCCGTAAGGGCCTTTTCGCGCGTTATGCTGTTGCGCTACTGTTCGCCTTGCGCAAGGCCGGCTCGCTCGTAAGCTTCTTTTACGATGGCGTCATCGGGCTTGATGTCGGCAACGATGTGCAGCGTGCACGTGGACGTCAGGCGCACTTTGCCTTGCTCGTCAGACACCACCACTTCGGACACGCACGTGGTGCGGCCGAAGTGCACGTTGCGAGCCTCAAGCACCAGCTTCTCGCCAATGCTAACGCCGCGGATGAAGTTCACATTGCACGTTTGCGTAACGGCGTGTTTGCCGTACGACCACGTGATGGTGGAGCCCACCACATCGATGATGGCCATCAAGAAGCCGCCGAACGTGCCGCCGCCCGTGTTCGTGGCGTTTTCCGGGATGGTCACGGCGCTGCGCGTATAGCCCGGCTCGATAACCTCGGGGTTCAGGTCGTTGATGTAGGCGCGGTTGCGGTCGTACAGCATCTGCAAGCTTACGCGCACATGCTCTTTCATGGGTCCTTCGGGTGCTGTCATAAGATTCCTTTCTCGAAAAACGAGCACGCCGCACGCGGACGCGTGCGGCATGAGGGAAACACTACTTCTGATGAGCTTCGGCCTGTTTACGTTGCTTCTCGGCGAAGTGCTCTTTCGTAACGATTTTTGTAATGAACGTGCCTTCCGAAATGGTGTCGCCCAGCTCGTCGGTGGCAATAACGTGCCAGAACTGCTTGCGACCGCCGTACGAAGGCTCTTCGCGCTCAAGCTCGGCCACGCCGGTGATCATGCCGTCTTTGCGCGCCTTCTTGTGGCGAATGGTGGTTTCCAAGCCGAAGATCAACTCTTTGTCGAAATCGGTGCGCTCCTCAGCGGCGCGGCTTGCGCACGACTCCAGCAGCGCGATGGTGGCGCCGCCATGCAGAAACCCGTGAGGCTGATAGATTTCGGGCCGCACCGGCATGCGCATCTCCACGCGATCGGCGCTGACGCTGACCGTGGTGATGCCCAGGGTGTCAAGCAACGTCATAACGTCCTCCTAAAACACGAAGGGGCCGCAAGCGCAGCCCCTTTGCTCCAACTTGGTTTGCAAACCCAGTATACTGATACGTTTAATCAGCTTCGCCGGACAAATCGGCAGGCGTGTCCTTTGCGGCTTTGAGCTGCTGCGTCGGCGCCTCATCCAACGGCGCATTTGCCTGCGGCAGCACATCAATCGGCTGGGCAACTTCGGGAATCAGTTCGGTTTCGCGCCGGTCGAACGGCACGCCACCGCCCGCAAGCGGCACCGTGAGCTGCACATCAGCCGCAGCTGCACCGCCCCGCTCCGCTGCCTCTTCCCGACGCAGGCGCTCGGCATCGGCGCGCGCTTCCTCTTCCAGGCGCGCCGCCGTGGCAGCTGTGCCTGCAACAGCACCCATATCCTGGTCATAAGCCGCCTGCTTCACGTCGCCCTTGAACGCCTTCGTGGTGTTGATAAGCACCGCGCCGATGATAAACGGCATCCAGAACACGATGCCGCGATACACCAGGCCGATGGCCGTGCCTGCCGCCGCCGTCTCGCCGAAGCTGGTAAACGCCACCACCACGGCCGCCTCAACCACGCCGACGCCCTGCGGCGTGAACGAGATCATGGCGAACAGCGTTGCCACCACGTAGCCGCACACCAGCGCCGGCGCGTTCTGCACGCCAAAGCCGATGCCCACCAGCACGAAGCACGACAGCTCGCACAGGCTGGCAATCAGCGAGCAGCCATACGTCTGCAGCGTGGGCTTCGGGCTGTGGCCAATCATGCCGGCCGCCTCGGAAAACGCCTTCGCAATGCGATCGGCCCACGGTTCAAGCGGCTTTTTGCGCACGCGCGAAACAACCTTGCAGCTCAGCCGCTCCACGGGGCGCAGGATGCGCATGAGCGCGTCGGGCTTGCGATACGCAAGCACCAGCAGCATGACCATGGTTCCCACCAGGCACAACACCACCATGCCCATGCAGAACCACACCGGCGACAAGCCCACTGTGGCCGCAAGGAAAATAAACGCGCACACCATCAGCGTGGAAAACGCGCCGTCGATGGTGATCTGCATCAGCAGCGCCGCGCCCGTGGCCTTGCCGGCGGGAATGCCGCGCCGGCGCGCATCGTCTACCACCAGCGTGGTGCCCGCCAGGTTCATGGACGGCGCGATGGTGTTCATGAAGAACGTGCCGAACACCAGCGGCAACGTGGATTTCGGCTCCATGTACTCGCCCACGGCGGCGAAGCTGCGCGAGTACGCGAAGCTTTGCGCGAAGTACTTGCACAGCTGCGTGAGAATGGCCGCCGCCAGCGGCAGGGGGCTTCCCTGCTTCATGGTTTCGCCAAGCTCAACCAGCTGGTCGCCGCGCAGGAACACCACCGCCAGCACGATGATGAGGATGACGCCCATGAACAGGTTTTTCACGTTGAATTTCATGCAGAAGCCCTTACTATTCGCCTTGCGCGCACGCAGGGCGCAGGGTCTGATCGTTTGAAGTCGCACCGACGCCGCGCTGAGCCACGCAATCCGAAGCGGCATCGCCATCGCTGCGCGCCACGCCCGCGCACCGGGCCGAGCCACCCGAAACGCCGGCGTCGCTGGCGCACGCAGCCGCAGGCGAAACGCTGCCGGCAACAGGCTGCAGACCGCTTATGAACTCGCGCAGGTCGGAGTGCAGCAGAAAGTCCAGCTCAGCAGCACCTTGCGCGCTCTCATCCGTTTCGATGAACAGAAAGCCGTAGCAGCCAAACGTAGGCACGTCGAACTGGCGCAGCTCAAGCACGTTGGCGAAGCGCTGGGAAAACGCCTGGTAATCGAACGTTTCCGCACCCGTCACGCCCGCCGGCGGGTTCAGCAGCGACATGGTGTACACATGGTTGCCCGCATAGGCGAACGCCGCGTCGAAATCGGGCAGCGCACCGGTCAAAAACGCCTCGTACGTGCGGAAGCCAAACGCGTGCTGCGCCACGTCGGTGCCGCCAAGGCCCGCAAAGCGCAGCGGGTTGAACTCGATGGGCCGCACCACGCCGTCTTCACCAACGCGCATCTCAACGTGCACGGGGAAATTCCGTGCGCCCACCAGGGCATTCACGCGCGTCAGCCACGCCTCGAACACCGGCGCGTTCTCGCGCACGACGGCCGCGGACGTGGTGTACATGCGGTCGGACGTGTCGTTGGGGCCGGCGAAGTCGTGGCGCAGCACGTTGAGCACGTGCGCCACCCCCGCCTCGTCGAAGTACGCATCAAGCGCGTATTCCTGCCCCGTGATGTACTGCTCCAGAATGAAGTCACTGCCGGCAACCACGCTATCGGGATACATTGCCGCCCACGTAGCCGCGTTGCGCGCAAAGTCGGCCAGCGCGGCGTCCCACTCAGCGCGGCACGTCACCACGTGCACGCCCATGCTGCAAAACCCGCGGGCGGGCTTCACCACGAACGGCACGTGCGCGGCAAGCTCGGCGAAATCAAGCTGCGGCAGCTGCTCAGCCGTGCAGGCGCAGAAGAAAAAACCCTCGTCAAGCTGGGACAACAGCTTCCGCATGGCAACTTTGTCCTTGAAGGTTGCAATAGCGCGCGTCAGCGACCCGTTGTCGACGTGCTCGGAAATCCACGCAAGCGCGTTCTCGGAGTTCGTGTACACGCGCTCGCCCGCATCAAGGCGCGCGGCGGCTTCGGCGGCGTCCACCAGGTTCAGCGCGCGACCCGAACGAAACGCCTCGCGGCGCGAGAACGCGTTGCGCAGCACCGGGTGCTGGGATTGCTCCAGCCATTCAAGCAGCTGCGGCGAAGCATACGGCTTGTCAAGGATAACCACGTCCCATCCCCTTTCAGCGAACGCGCCGCCTGCCTCGCAGCGCTAAAACGTTCCATCTTCAACCTGCAAGTATACCGCGAGCGCCGCCTCAAAACGCCCCGGTTGTCCAGCCCCCACGCAAACGGTTGCCAACCTGAAACACGCGCCCCAAAAACAGCAAAAGGCGCGAACCCGTGGTTTGGGTTCGCGCCTTCTCCAATAGGCAAATTCGCCAAGACCCTACAGCCCCACTTTCGCGGCATTGTACACGCGCGCCTTGTCGCGGATGTTCTGGAAGTCGAACAGCACCGAAATCAGAAACGCGATGGTCAGCGGGCCGTTGACCAGGCCGTTGTGCGGCGCCAGCAGGAAAATCAGCGGCGCGCCGAACAGCATGATGGGCACGAGCAGCATCACCAGCAGACTGCCCATGCGCTTGTACAGCCCGTAGATAATCGACGCCATAACGTATAGGAACAGCCCCGTTGCCGCCGAGCCCACAATCGACAGCAGCGCAAGCGCCGCCACCTTGCCCGCCACCACGCCGGCCTCCATGCGCAGGTCCTTCTTCGCCTTCGCGAAGATTTCCTCGCTGGTTTGCGTGTCGGCGTGCGTGGCGCGGAACGGCGCGAAGGGGTCGAACGGGTCGTACTCCACGGTGAAGTCGCCAAACGGCCAGCCGGCGTTCGTGCCGCCCTGACCGCGCGAGGCGCCGTGCATGCCGTCCCAGCTAGTCCACACGTACGTGGTTTGCCCCGGCGTGCCGAACGGCCAGCCGGCAAAGGGGTCGAACGGGTCGGAACCGGCGCCCGCGCCCGAGCCACCCTGGCCCGGCGCACCGGCACCGTAGCCCGAAGGGTGCGCGTACGGGTTACCCGCATACGGACGCGGGTCGCGGCGCGGGTCGAACTCCGGCGTCCAGCTGCGATTGATCAGCACGTCGCGCGCTTCGTTGATCTGCTTCGTAAGCTCCTCGGCCTCGGCGTGCTCTTTCGAGTCGAGCGGGAACTTGTCGGGGTGATGCGCGATGACAAGCTTACGGTGCGCGCGCTTGATGTCATCATCGGTGGCGCCTTCGGAAAGGCCCAGTATTTTGAGTGCTTCTGACTTTTTCATAACGCTGACTATACGGGACGGCGTCGGCCGCGGCAGCAACGTCAGCCCGATGTCACGCATTCGTCAGAATCCGAGAACGAAACCGACACGAGAAATCATCCAAAAGTCCGCGAACGGCACGAACAATCCAGCCGAGAGGCGGCCAAGCAAGCCCCCTGCACGCAAAAAGCGGCGGCCCCGCGAGGGGTCGCCGCTGCTCAGCAAACGGTTTTCGCACGCGCCGCCTAGTGGCGGAAGTGGCGGTGCCCCGTGAACACCATGGCGATGCCGTGCTCGTTGCATGCCTGGATGGACTCGTCGTCGCGGATGGAGCCGCCGGGCTGGATGATGGCGGTCACGCCCCACTCGGCCAGCGTGTCCACGTTGTCGCGGAATGGGAAGAACGCATCGGAGGCGCACACCAGGCCCTTCGCCTCAACGCCCATGCGCTCGCACGCCTCGTGCGCGCGCTTGCACGCCAGAAGCGCGCTGTCCACGCGGTTGGGCTGGCCCGGGCCCATGCCGATGCCGGCATGGTCGCGCGACACCAGAATGGCATTTGACTTCACGCCCTTGCACACGCGCCACGCGAACAGGAGCTCGTGCATCTCGTTGTCGGTGGGCTTGCGGTCGGTGGGAACGGTGAACGTGGCCGGGTCCTCGGTCACGCGATCCACGTCCTGCACCAGCACGCCGCCGTCAACCGAGCGCACCTCCACGGCCGCCGGCGCGTCCACGCCGCCGGTGCGCAGCACGCGCAGGTTCTTCTTCTGCTGCAAAAGCTCCAGCGCCGCCGACTCGAACTCGGGCGCGATCAGCACCTCCACGAACTGCTTGTTCTCGTTGATGTGCTCGACCATCTCAAGCGTGACGGTGCGGTTGGCCGCGATGATGCCGCCGAACGCGCTTTTCGGGTCGCACGCGAACGCCTTGTCGTAGGCCTCGGCGATGGTGGCCGCCGTAGCCGAACCGCACGGGTTCTGGTGCTTCAGGATGATAACGGCCGGCTCGTCGAACTCGCGCACCAGCGACCAGCACGCGTCGGTGTCCAGGATGTTGTTGTACGACAGCTCCTTGCCGTTGAGCTGCTCGGCGTTCACCAGGCTGTGCTCCTGGGCGAATTCCTCCACGCGGTAGAACACGGCCTGCTGGTGCGGGTTCTCGCCGTAGCGCAGGTCCTGCTGCTTCTCCATGTACAGCGCGCACTCGGGCGGGAACTCGCCCTGGCCTTCGCCGTCCTCGCAGCCGCAGCCGCAGCCCTCGCCGTGCTCATGCGGATGCGCGGCCTGGATCTGGTCGAACAGGAAGTCGGCGATGGCGCCGTCGTAGGCGTTCGTCTTCTCGAACACCTCAAGCGCCAGCTCCATGCGCGTGTCGCGCGTGGTGGCGCCGCCGTTTTCGCGCATCTCGGCCAGGATGCCCTCGTACATCTCGGGGTCGGTGACCACCGCAACGCTCTCGAAGTTCTTCGCGGCGCTGCGCAGCATGGACGGGCCGCCGATGTCGATGTTCTCGATGCAGGTGCCGAAGTCCGCGCCGGACTCCACCGTCTTCTCGAAGGCGTACAGGTTCACGACCACCATGTCGATCATCTGGATGCCGTGCTCGGCCGCCTCTGCCATGTGCTTGGGGTTGTCGCGCTTCGCCAGAAGCCCGCCGTGCACCATGGGGTGCAGGGTCTTCACGCGGCCGTCCATCATCTCGGGGAACTTCGTCACCTCGTCGATGGGCGTGACCGGCACGCCAGCGTCGGCGATGACGCGCGCCGTGCCGCCGGTGGAGATGATCTCCGCGCCGAACTCGTCGTGCAGCGCGCGGGCGAACTCGACGACGCCCGTCTTGTCCGTCACCGAGATAAGTACGCGCTTGACCTTCGGATCTGCCACTTACTTGCTCCTTCCAAACCGTTTCCTGTCGCAAAGCGGGCGCGCGCCCGCGAATTGCCTTATGGTGTCGCGCCGACCGCCACCTACAAGATGAGCAGCCGAGCAGCACGCAGCCGCAGTCGGCGCCGGCGCCTGAGCGCCCCCGCAACGAGAACGCCCCTGCGAGCGAGCACCCTTCCCTGCTAGCCGCTGCAAGAGCGCCCGAGCCTTCGCCTACCGCCAGCGAACCGCTCAACGCGAACGACTCGCGTCGCATGCGCTCATCTTAGAACGTTCGGCGAGGTCGCGAAACGAGAACGGCAAAGCAACAGGCGAACTGCGCAACGACAGGGGCAAGCGCGCGACGCGAAAAAGCGATGAGCAAATGAAAAGACCGCGTGACACACGCCGAAGAAGAGGCAAACACCTGCATTTGCTTCTCTCGCTATTTACTTGCCAAGCATCGAGCAGATTGCGAAAGCGACCATCTCGCCCACCCCCACTATTCGCCTGCGAAGCACGCGGGAATCACCAATCCACGTCAAAACTAGGCACTCCGCCAAACGAACTCCCGCTAGTTTGTGCTCATCCCATGCCCTTGCAGCGTCGAACCTCTTCGCGACATTACGCCAAAGGGCAGCGGCCGTCTCTTCTTGCTTGAATACTTAGTGGCGCTTGTAAACGGCGGGGCTTTTGGGCTGCCGCCTGCGCGTATACTGGCTGCAAACGTATTGGGACGCAAGGCGCGGCGCCCGCGTCCCACACCCGCCAAACGAAAGGCTCACCGTGACTGAGAAGCTGAAAATCGGCGTGCTGCTGTCCGGCAGCGGCACGAACCTGCAGGCCATCATCGATCAGACCGCAAACGGCCTTGCCGTCGAGGTGGTGAAAGTCATCTCATCGCGCCCCGACGCGTACGGCATCGAGCGCGCGCGAGCGGCCGGCATCCCCACAACGTCGCTCAACCGCGCGGTATACGCCGACCCTGAAGCGGCCGACGCGCAGATCGTGGCTGAATTGCAGGCCGCCGGCGCGCAGTACGTGGTCATGGCCGGCTACATGCGCAAGGTCACGCCGGTCATGCTGAACGCGTTCCCGAACCGCGTGCTGAACCTGCACCCGGCGCTGCTGCCGTCGTTCAAGGGTGCGCACGCCATCGCCGACGCGTTCGCGGCGGGCGTGAAGGCCACGGGCGTCACCGTGCACTTCGCCAACGAGGACTACGACAAGGGCCCCATCGTGGCGCAGGAGCCGGTGCGCGTTGCCGAGGACGACACGCTCGAGACGCTTGAAGCGCACATTCACCAGGTTGAGCACGAGCTGTACCCGCGCGTGCTCGGCTGGATTGCCGCCGGCCGCGTAAGCGTCGACGACGCCGGCCACGTGCACGTAGCGCCCGAAGGCGGCGCAGCCGCCCAGGATAAGGCCGCCAACGCGTGCACCGTCGGCACGCATCAAGGGCATTACACCCTGCGTCGCCACGTGGGCACGCTGCGATAAGAAGAGCGAAATGGCGGCGAGCGCACCGCTTTGCCGCCCGGTGCTTTTCACACGCCCCAAAATTCTCATTTTTCTGCAAGCGTCTGACGTGGTAAAACGAAAGTAATCCCACGTCAATGCCGGTAAAGCAACTTGCTGATTTTCCTGAATTTCGGGGCATCGAGAACTGGTGCCTCAAAGACGCGTACCCAATGTGAGTACCATACGATATGAAGGTGGTTACATGAACAAGGAACTGCTGGAGAGCATTGCTGCCGAACTGCGCGCTGGGCGCGCGGTGGAGCTTTCGGTCGAGGACTTCCCGTGCTTCAGCGCGCAGGCGCTGGCAGGCAACGCGCACATATCGCCCGATGACCTGGGCAAACTTGCCGCCGCGCTCACGGCAGCCGATGCACCGGTGTTCGAGCGCGCCGCGCGCGCCATGAACGAGGGCGACCTGGCTTGGCTGGGCTTCAAGATCGTGTGGGACGCCGCCGCAGCGCAGGCCAACACCGACAACGAGGTCACGAAGAAGTATGGCGACGTGGGCTCGGCCGACGGGCAAGGCGCCGTGTTCTTTTGCAACGACGCGAAGGAAATCGTGTCCGCGCGCACGCCAAGCCCGCGCGACGTGTTCCAGATGAAGGACGTCACGCGCGGCCCAAGCATGCACAACGAACAGTTCGAAGGCCTGACCTGGCTTTCCGTGCCGCTGTTCGACCAGGTGCGCGTGTGGCTGCTCGGCGCATCGGACGCGGCGGCCGAGGTGTCGGCGCTGGCTGCGCACGTGGGGTTCGCCGTCACGGCCGTCGACTACGACCCGGCGTACCTTTCGCCCGAGCGCTTCCCCGATGCCACGCGCGTGCTGCTTGAAGGCAGCAACTTCGACGGGCTGGCCAGCCTAACGCCCGCGCCCGGCGACTACGTGTGCGTGCTGACGCGCGGCCACATGTTCGACCCCGACAGCTGCGTGTGGGCCGTGCGCCACGGCGTGCACTACGTGGGCATGATGGGCTGCAAGGGCAAGAACTCCACCGTGCACGACCTAGTGATCGCGCGCGGTGCCACCGAAGAGCAGTGGGAGCGCATCAAGCGCCCCATCGGCCTGAAGTTCGGCGCGAAAACCCCCGCCGAGCTGGCCATCGCCATCGTGGCCGAGCTGGTGGACGTGCGCTACCGCCAGCGCTACAGCGCCGAAGCGCAAACAAAGCACGACGCAAGCCTCGGCCGCTAACGCACCGACAACGAAAGCACGCAAGCGGACCCGCAGCCTTAGCCGCGGGCCCGCTTGCTTTATATGCAGTTAATCGCACGCAGTGCTTTCCCAGCAAAAATCATCCCCGTCATACCTGCAGCAAACCAGCAATTCTCAGGACCTTGAGCAAACTCATAATTCACCAGTAGTCATTACTTGAAACCTACAAAGTACGACAAACGACTTGCCCCTTCATCACACAAGCCGCTTCCTCCGTAACTTCTTTAACCAGTTTTTCTTAAACGATCCGTAAGCTCCGAAAAACCTCTCGTCAGTATTGCTTTGAGCTCCGCATGAGTATTTTGCATCAATAAGCTCTAGCGAGCAGATATAATCAGCCACCTGAAAGAGCCTGTAATCACGTGGGCTTGCGTCCTTATAAATAATCGCGTTCTTGGCCAAGACGTATTCGACCGCATCATGAATTGCCTCTGTCACGATGCTTTGTCCATTGTCATAATAAACTTTTACCGCTTCAAACCGGCTAAGGTACTCGAAGCGATCAAACAGAAACTGTGTAAGATCGCGTTTCATACGCATGAGAAGCTTGGCAATCTCGTCATTGAAATGCGCCTTTTCATATGCAAGCGTAATGTACGAGAATGGCATATGCTCAACGAGAATACGGAAGCAGGATAGATACTGCTTCCGCTCGGCAGTCGTCAGGAGCTTATAGTCATCATTGCCGTTCATAAGGGGTCCCAAATGCATTGGAATATCCGCCATGTTTCGCCTAGCCAAATCTTGCTCGTAAACTGCAACGACATTGGAGATGCTGAGATTCTGCTCGTGAAACACAAGGGTAATCAGGTAGAAGCGGGACGTTTCGCCAGCATCGCCCGATTCATCCACGAATATTGAAATCTCCCGCATAGGTTTTGCCTCCAATAAAAAAATGCCGGGGGAAACCCCCCGGCTCTTGGAGGCCGACCCTTTCGGGAGGACCAATGTCATTTATACCACTAACCAACGCGCTATTACAAGACTAATTATAGCGAACATGCGTACGCTTAACAATATAAAAATACCAATCCGTCCCCTCTCGGGGAATGAGGGTTATCGATCAGCACATGGCCGAGGTAGCATCCATGTAGAAAAGCAACCGTTTGATTTGTTGTGCAACAAATCAAACGACCTGGAGCGCGCCCCAAGAAGCAAAAACTCCAGCGAAACGGCGGACCGCGACAACGTCCTGGGCGCGGAAAACCAAATACACGCGCCCAAAAGACCGTCAAACGCCAAGGGCCGCTACAGCTCGAATACTGCAGCGGCCCTTGCTAGGCATTTCGCTTATCGGCGCTTTCCCTCTCGCGCGCTTTCGCCGGCGCACCTTGCGCGTCGCAGGCGTTTACCCCTCGAAACCGTAGAGGTTGCCTTCGCCCGCATAGGTTACTTCGCCCTTGCCGGCAACGATGCAGCCGACGCGGTACGTCTGCTCGCCGGCTTCGACCAGCGCAGCCTCCACCTCTTCGGCGCGTGCCGGGTCCACGATCAAAATCATGCCCACGCCCATGTTGAACGTCTTGAGCGCCTGCGGCTCGGACAGCTCGGCGGCGTCGCACACGTACTTCGCCACAGCCGGCACCGGCCAAGAGCCCAGGTCAACCTGCGCATCCACGCGCTCGTTCAGGGCGCGGTTCAAGTTCTCGGAAATGCCGCCGCCCGTGATGTGCGCCAGCGCGCGCACCGCGCCCGGGCACGCCGCGAGCGTGCCAAGCACCTGCTTCACGTAGATGCGCGTCGGCGTCAGCAGCGCGTCGGCCACCGACTGGCCGCCCAGCGCCTCAACGGGCGCCAGCAGCTCTTCGCGGCTTTTACCCTCCACGCACACCTTGCGCGCCAGCGAATAGCCGTTCGAATGCAGGCCCGACGACGCCAGCCCGATAAGCACGTCGCCCTCGCGCACGCTTTCGGGATCCAGCATCTTCGGCTTGTCGACGATGCCCACGGTGAAGCCGGACAGGTCGTAGTCGTCGGGATCCATGACGCCGGGGTGCTCGGCCATCTCGCCGCCGATGAGCGCGCAGCCCGCCTGACGGCAGCCCTCGCCGATGCCGGCCACAACCTCGGCCACGTGCTCACGGCGCAGCTTGCCGATGGCGATGTAGTCCAGGAAGAACAGCGGTTCGGCGCCGCACGCCAGAATGTCGTTCACGCACATGGCCACCAGGTCGATGCCCACGGTGCCATGCTTGCCCGCCAGCTGCGCCACCTTCAGCTTCGTGCCGACGCCGTCGGTGCCGGACACCAGCAGCGGCTCGGCCATGTCCTTGGCCGCCGCGATGGAAAACAGGCCGCCGAAGCCGCCGATGTCGCCCACCACCTCAGGGCGATACGTGGAATGCACGGTTTCCTTGATGGCGTCAACGGCACGCGCGCCCTCGGCGATGTCCACGCCCGACGCTGCGTAGGTGACTTCCTGCTTGCTCACTGTTTGCTCCTTATCGTTGAAGTCCAAAGGACCTGTTACCTACTACATGGCGAAGGCCATACCGGCGCGCCCAAGCGCGAAACCGCCGCATCACGAGAAAGCATTGAAGCCTCCACGGGCCTGCCTTCCGGGCCTGCCTTCCGGGCCTGCCTTCCGGGCCTGCCTTCCGGGCCTGCCTTCCGGGCCTGCCTTCCGGGCCTGCCTTCCGGGCCTGCCCCGGGGACGCGCCCCGCACCTCGCACACTGCCGGCTGCCGGTTGCAACCGGCAGCCTTCGCCTTCGCTTCTTACACGCTGATCTGAGTCTTCTCGGCCTCGGCCGCCTCGCGGGCGTATTGCTCAGCGAAGTCGGCCTTCGTCATGAAGCTGTTGCGCGCGGTGTACGACGGAATCTCCACCGGGTAATCGCCCGAGAAGCACGCCTCGCAATAGCCCGGCGTGCGCACGTCGGGCAGGCTGTCGCGCAGGCCCTGCAGGCTGATGAACGCCAGCGAATCGGCGCCCATCCACTCGCACATTTCCGCGTTCGTCATGTTCGCCGCAATCAGCTGGTCGCGCGTGTCGGTGTCGATGCCGTAGAAGCACGGCCACAGCACCTCGGGGCTGACGATGCGCAAGTGCACCTCGGTGGCGCCGGCGGCGCGCAGCATCTCGATGAGCTTCTTCGACGTGTTGCCGCGCACGATGGAGTCATCGATGACCACGAGACGCTTGCCGCGGATGACCGACGGCAGCGGGTTCAGCTTCAGGCGAATGCCCAGCTGACGCATGGCCTGCGTGGGCTGGATGAACGTGCGGCCCACGTAGCGGTTCTTCACGATGCCGTCCGAATACGGGATGCCGCTTTCGAACGCGAAACCCATGGCCGACGGGATGCCGCTGTCGGGCACGCCGAGCACCAGGTCGGCCTCGGCCGGGGCCTCGCGCGCCAGGATGCGGCCCATGTTGCGGCGCGCCTGGTAGACCGACTGGCCGTCCATGATGGAGTCGGGGCGGGCGAAGTACACGTACTCGAAGATGCAGCTGGCGCGCTTGGCGGCGGAAACGCCCTGCTCAGACGTGACGCCCTGCTTGCTGAAGCGCACGATCTCGCCGGGCTCGACGTCGCGCACGTACTCGGCGCCCACGATGTCCAGGCCGCACGTTTCGCTGGAAACCACCCAGCCGCGGCCGTCGGGCAGCTGGCCGATGCACAGCGGGCGGATGCCGTTGGGGTCGCGGAACGCGTACAGGCAATCGGGGCTGGCCAGCACCATGGCGTAGGCGCCCTGCAGGTGCTCCATGGCGTAGCGGATGCCCTCGCGCAGGTGGTGCGTCTTCTGCGTGACGTTGCCGATAGCCTTCGCAGCCACTTCCGAGTCGGTGCCGGCGCGCAGCTGGATGCCCTCGTCAATCAGGCGCGCACGCAGCGAGTTCGTGTTCACCAGCGTGCCGTTGTGCGCCAGCGCGATGAGCGTCTCGTCGATGGCCGAGATGTGCGGCTGCGCGGCCTCCCACGACGCCGCGGCGCCGCTGGTGGAATAGCGCGCATGGCCCACGGCCACGAACCCTTCGAGCGCGGCAAGGCGCGCCTCGTCGAACACCTGCGTGACCAGGCCCAGGTCCTTCGACACCATAATGGTTTCGCCATCGCCCACGGCAATGCCGGCGGATTCCTGCCCGCGGTGCTGCAGCGCCTGCAGGCCGAAGCACGTCATGCGCGCAACGTCCTCGCCCGGGGCGAACACGCCGAACACGGCGCACTCCTCCTCCAAGCGGTCGGGGCGCTCTCCCGGCAGAATCGAGGTGCTCATGCTGCTGTCTCCTTTGCCGCTTCATCGACGGCGGCCACGTCCTCGGGGTTGACAATGCTGGTTGCGCCGGCGGGCACAGCCGCGCCGGCGGTTTGCTCAGCCACGTACGCGAACAGCACCCAGCGGCCGTTTTGGGCCGAGTTATCGCAGGTGGCGAGCGTAAACGTGTGGTTCATATCCGTAGCCGAGGGCAGCCCCTCGACGGACACGACGGAACGGTCTACCTTGTCCTGCACGTATGCGGCGCGCTCCTGCTCGCTGGCGAACACCGTTTGCGCAAGCGGGTCGTCGGCGGCGCAGTGCACCAGGCTGAACGTGGTCAGGCGGTAGTTTCCGGACGGGGTGAAAATGTACACGGTTCGGCGCGCGTTGAACGTGTCGGGGTCCTCGAAATCGGCGATAGGCGAGAACATGGAGCCGTCGTTCATGTGGTGGCCGTACACGATGTTGTTCGCGTCGGAGAAATCGGCGGCGTTTTCCGCAGACAGGAAGATGGCGCCGAACGACACGGCCCAGTTCGTTTCGCCGTAAAAATCGGTTTTGAGGTAGTGCGCATCGTCGTCGGTGTGCACGATGGGAAGGTTGATGGTGGTGCCGGGAATGTAGATCCAGCCGATGGTTTCGGGGTTGATGGCGCGCAAGGCATCCCAATCAACGGTGAAGCTGGCCAGGTCGGTGCGCTCAAGCTGCGCGGTATCGGGCGGGTTGAAGCCCGTGGCCGCAAGCTCTTTGTTGTTCTGCTGGCCGTGCCAATACCCGTAGCCGATGAACGCAAGCGCACTGGCGGCAATGACGAACACGATAATGGCCACGATGAACACGACGCGCCACACCCCACCGCCGCGCTTGGCGCGAGCGGCGCTGCCGTAGTTTTCGCGCGCGTACGCGCCGGTTTGCGCCGCGGCCGGACGAAACGCGCCGGGCTGCGCGGGCGCGAGCTGGCTTGCGGGCGCGGACGGGCGCGCGTGCGCCCCGCGACGCGAGCTGGAAGC